>PMTL01000208.1 GCA_003168075.1 Acidimicrobiaceae bacterium | reverse complement strand
GACGATGCGCTACTACGCCGAGCGCGCCGAGGGCATGCTGGCCGAGGAGATCATCAAGACCCACGCCTCCAAGAGTGGCATCCGCTACGAGCCGCTGGGTCCGCTACTGGCGATCATGCCCTGGAACTTCCCCCTGTGGCAGATCATTCGCGTGGCGGTGCCCAACATCATGGCGGGCAATCCCATTGTCTTGAAGCACTCCTCGAGCGTGCCGGGTTGTGCGCAGTACGTCGAGGAGCTCTTCACTCGCGCGGGCTTCCCGAAGGGAATCTTCACCAACCTTTTCGTCGAGTCGAGCCGCATCGAGCTCGTCATCGCCGACCCGCGTGTCGCCGCGGTGACGGTCACCGGTTCGGAGCGCGCCGGTCGCTCCGTCGCGGCGCTGGCCGGCAAGCACTTGAAGAAGTGCGTGCTCGAGCTCGGCGGTTCGGACCCCTTTATCGTCGCTAAGTCCGCCGACCTCGACCACACGGTGCCCCTGGCGGTGACCGCGCGCCTGCAGAACAACGGACAGGCCTGCATCTGTGCCAAACGCTTCATCGTGGTGCGCGACGTGGCTGAGGAGTTCATCTCGCGCTTCTCGACGGCCATGGCGGCCGCACCGACGGGCGACCCAATGGATCCGGGCACCGTGCTCGGACCCCTCGCCAACGAAGCTCAATTCGACACGCTGCGCGCGCAGGTATCGGAGTCCATTGCCCAGGGTGCCGTTGTGGTGACCGGTGGTGCACCACTGGAGGGTCCGGGCTACTTCTTTTCGCCCACCGTGTTGGTGGACGTCCCCGAGACCGCACCGGCCGGTAACGAGGAACTGTTCGGTCCCGTCGCGGTGGTGCACGTCGTGGACGACCTCGACGAGGCGATTCGCTACGCCAACGACACGCCCTGGGGACTGTCGGGGTCGGTGTGGGCCACGGACCCGGCCGAGATCGATCAGGCCATCACCACCCTCGACGTGGGCATCATCTTCGCCAACGCGGTCGTGGCGTCGATGCCCGAGTTGCCCTTTGGCGGCGTGAAGGCGTCGGGATACGGTCGTGAACTCGGCGTGGCGGGCGTGCGCGAGTTCACCAACGTGAAGTCGTTCTTTATCGCGTGAGTCAGTACTACTTCGACCACGCGGCCTCCGCGCCGCGCCGAGACGAAGTGACCGAGGCCATGTCGCAGTGGATGCACGGAGTGGTGGGTAACCCTTCGGGTAGCCACCGTGCGGCCCGCGACGCCCGTCGGGCAGTGGAAGAGGCCCGCGACGAAGTGGCCTCTTTCGTCGGGGCCAAGCCGGGCGGCGTCATCTTCACCGCCGGCGGCACCGAGTCGTGCACGTTGGCGGTGAGCGGAGTAGCCCAGACGCATCGGCGCTCTCATGAGCACACCACTCTGGTGATCTCGGCGATTGAACACCACGCCGTGATCGACGCTGCGCGCATGATGGCCGAGGACTACCCAACGGTCGAGGTGCGCGAGGTCGCCGTGGACTCCGATGGTGTGCTCGACCTCGAGGCGCTGCACCGGACTCTGGACGACTCGGTGGCGTTCGTGAGCGTGATGGCGACCAATAACGAGACCGGCGTGCTCCAACCGCTCGACGCGGTCGCCGCCGCAGTGCGCGACCTCGGTCCGGGTCACGTGGTGACGCACACTGACGCCGTCGCCGCCGCACCTTGGCTGGACCTGGCGCAGTTCACGTCAATGATCGACGCGGTGTCTCTGTGCGGGCATAAGTTAGGCGGTCCGGTCAACAGCGGGGCGTTGATCCTGCGACGTGACCTCACCCTCGAAGCCATCATGCCCGGGGGAGGTCAGGAGCGCGGTCGACGTGGCGGCACCGTCGACGTGGCGGCCTGCGTGGGGCTCGCGGCGGCGATTGCCTGCGTGCGCGTCGAGCAACTGGTCGGCCACGACCGGGTGCGCGCACACCAGCAACGACTGCGCGAGGTGATTTCCAGTCTGCCGGGCGCCACCGTGACGGCGCTGGGCGCCGCTACGGTACCGGGCACGGTGCACGCGACGTTCGAAGGGATTGCCAGCGACGAATTGCTGTTCCTGCTCGACCAAGACGGCGTCTGTGCGTCGGCGGCCTCGAGCTGCTCGAGTGGCGCCGCGGTGGCGAGTCACGTCCTCGCGGCCATGGGTGTCGCGCCGGAGCGTGCGCGGGGCTCTTTACGCCTGACCATGGGACACGAGACCACTGACGAGGACGTCACCGCGGTCGTCGCGGCGCTGACGCGCGCGGTTGGTCGCCTGGTCGACGAGTCAAGCCCGCGGAGTTAACTGGCAGACTGGGACCATGAAAGTCCTCGTTGCGATGAGCGGCGGCGTAGATTCGTCGGTCGCGGCCGCCCTGCTGCTCGAGGACGGCCACGAGGTCGTGGGAGCCACCCTCAAACTCTGGGGCGGTGTATCGGACTCGGGTTGCTGCTCGGTCGCTGACGTCGACGACGCCCGCCGGGTCGCCCAAACGCTGGGCATCGACCACCACGTTTTCAACTACACCGAGGAGTTCGAGGCCCTGGTGGTGACCCCCTTCGTACAGGGCCACGCGCAGGGCACCTCACCCAATCCCTGCATTGAGTGCAACCGGCACATCAAGTTTGACCTGCTCTTTGAGCGCGCGCAGCGCCTGGGATTTGACGCCGTCGCCACGGGGCACCACGCTCGGGTCCAGTCGCGCGACGGTTGCCCGGTCCTGGCTCGGGGTGCCGACGCCGCGAAGGATCAGAGCTACGTGCTTGGTTATCTGCAGACCGAGCAACTCGAGCGATTGCTACTGCCCATTGGAGGAATGAACAAAAGCGAAGTTCGCGCTCACGCCGAACGGGTCGGTCTACGCACCTGGGACAAGCCCGACTCCCAGGACGTGTGCTTTATCGAGGCCTCCAAGGGCCGCGAAGTCTTCCTGCGCAGTCGCATTCCCCTGACGGGCGCCGAACTCGTGGACCAGGCGACGGGTGACGTCGTGGGATTCACCGAGGCGGCGCAGCTCATGACGGTGGGCCAGCGCCGCGGTGTTCTGCCCGGGCGCGACGGCCACAAGCGCTTCGTCGCCAGGGTCGACATTGCGGCGCGACGCGTCGAAGTTGGTCGTCTCGAGGATGTGATGGTGACGTCGCTGCGACTCAATGAGGACTCGCTCACCTTTGCTCGCGACGAGATTGCGGTGGGGGCTCACCTGTGGGCCCAGTGGAGCGCGCACGGACAGCCGCGCGCCGCCACCCTGCGCCACGAGGGTGGCTGGTCCCTCGAACTCGCCGAGCCGACGCGTCCCGTTGCCGCCGGCCAGACGGTGGTCTTCTATTCAACGACTGATCCCACGGTGGTCGAGGGTGCCGCCCTCGTGTCGCGATGACCGCTCCCGCGCAGCGCGTCGTGGAACTGCGTGATCTCATCACTCGACACTCCGAGGCCTACTTCGTCCACGACGACCCCGTACTCCCAGACGCCGATTACGACGCGCTGGTAGGTGAACTGCGCGAACTCGAACGCGCTCATCCCGATCTCGCCGACGAACGGAGTAACCGCGTGGGCGCCCCGGCGTCGACGGTGTTCTCGCCGGTACGCCACGGTGAAGCGATGCTGAGCCTCGACAACGTCTTTGACGAAGAGGAGTTGCGCGCGTGGAGTGACCGTGTGCTCAAGGGTCTTGATTCCAGTGTCCCCCTGGCCTTTTCAGTGGAGCCCAAGATTGATGGCCTGGCGCTCTCGATCACGTACATCGACGGCGAACTCATCCAAGCGGCGACGCGAGGCGACGGCCGGGTGGGCGAGGACGTGACCGACAACGTGCGCACCATTGCCAACGTGCCTCACCAGCTGATCGGCGCGCGCGGAAGCTTTCAGATCCGCGGCGAAGTCTTCATCGCCAAGGCCGACTTCGAGACCCTGAACGAGACCCAGCGCGAAAAGGGCGCGAAAATCTTCGCCAATCCGCGCAATGCGGCCGCGGGCAGTCTGCGCCAGAAGGATTCTTCGGTGAGCGCCTCGCGGCCGCTGTCATTCCTCGCCTACCAACTTGTCGATCTCGACGCGACGTTGGCGTTCACCACGCATCGCGCCACTTTGGATCAGTTATCGGCGTGGGGCTTCCTCGTCGCACCAGAAACCCTGATCGTGAGCGGTATCGGCGACATGATCGCGCGAAGTTCGTGGTTCGAGGAGCATCGCCACGACCTGACGTACGACATCGACGGGACGGTCGTCAAGCTCGACGACTTGACGGCTCGTCGCGCCCTGGGTTCGACCAGTCGCGCGCCGCGCTGGGCCATTGCCCGCAAATTCGCGCCCGAGGAGCGCACGACGCGACTGCTCAGCATTGAGGTGTCCATTGGCCGAACGGGTCGCGCCACGCCCTACGCCGTGCTCGAGCCGGTGTTGGTGGCGGGGTCGCGCGTGGCGATGGCGACGCTGCATAATGAGGACCAAGTGCGAGAGAAGGACGTGCGGCCCGGCGACCTCGTCATCGTGCGCAAGGCGGGCGACGTCATTCCCGAGGTCGTCGGCGCGGTGGTGGGCGACGAGAAACGCTCTGCCTCGTGGCGTTTCCCGGCGACGTGCCCGGACTGCGGGGGAGAATTGCGTCGCTTCGACGACCAGAGTGACACCTACTGCGTGAACCCCGCCTGTCCGGCCCAGCAGATGCAGAAAATTGCCCATTTCGCCTCACGCGGAGCGCTCGACATTGAGGGTCTCGGTGAACAGCGCGTGGCCCAACTCCTCCAGGAGGGTTTGATCGGCGACGTGGCGGACCTCTTCTCGTTGAGCTCCGAGCCCCTCGCGCGGCTCGAGGGATTCGGCGAACTCTCGGCGACGGCCCTGGTCGCAGCCATTACGGCGGCGAAGTCGGCGCCCCTGAGCCGAATGCTGGTGGGACTGGGGATCCGACACGTTGGACCCGTCGCGGCGCGCGAGTTGGCCCGGCGCTTTGTCACCTACGACGCGCTCGCCCAAGCGCACCTGGAGGACCTCGAAGTCGTCGAGGGAATTGGTCCGGTCATCGCCCAATCGGTCTACGAGTACGCCCGTGACGATGAATCGCGCCAGCGAATGGCGTTGATGGCCGCGGCGGGCGTCGAATTGAGCGAGCCCGACGTGGCCTCGACCCTCGCAGCCACCCTGAGCGGGCGCGCCGTGGTGGTGACCGGGGCGGTGCCGGGATATTCGCGCGACGAGGCCACGGCGGCGATCGTGGCGCGCGGGGGTACCTCGCCGGGATCGGTGTCGGCGAAGACCTACTGCGTGGTGGTGGGTGAGGCCCCGGGGGCGTCGAAGGTCACCAAGGCCCGCGACGTGGGGGTGCCCATGATTTCGGACACCGCGTTCGAGGAACTCCTCGAGACGGGAACGTGGTCGGCTACCCTCGAGTAAATAACGATTTAGGGTTGAGGTAGCTCATGATGCCATCGTCTTTCTCCCCCGGGCACGAATTCGCGGGGCGCTACCGGCTGATTGAACTGCTGGGCGTGGGTCACACCGTCGAGGCGTACCGCGCCGAAGACATGACCCAGCAGCGTGAAGTCGTCATCAAGATTCTCCTCTCTCACCTCGCGGTTCACGAGGAGGTGCGCCGCACCTTTCGCGAGCAGATCATCCAAACCGAAACCTTTCGCCATCCCCACGTCGCTCGCGTCTACGACGGCGGCCAGCAATCGGGTTCGATCTTCATGGTGGGCGAGTATCTGAGCGGTGGCTCGCTCGAGGACCTGCTGCGCGCGGGGCACGTGCTGAGTGTGGAAGAAACCGCCCGGCTCGGACGTGACGTCGCCTCGGCGCTCGCGTATATCCACGAGCACGGCGTCATCGACGGTGAGCTCTCGCCCAACAAGATCCTCTTTGACGAGTCAGGGCACGTGCGCGTCTCGGACGTGGCGTTGGCCGGACTGTCGGGACCGCACCGTCACTTCACCACCCGCGACGACGTGCGCTATTTCTCTCCGGAGCAGGCGCGTGGCGACATCGCCACCGCGGCCTCGGATGTCTACGCACTCGGACTCATTTTGTTCGAGACCGCTACAGGCGCGACGCCCTTCGAAGGCGCCACCGCCGAGGCGATGCTGCGCGAGCGACTCCTGGGTCCGTTGCCGTCGCGACCCGAGCTGGGCGGACTCGACATCGTGTTGGCCCAGGCGACGGTTCCCGACGCCCTCGTGCGCCTCACCGCCGAGGAGATGACCCTGCGGCTCTCGGGCGTGGTGCCCGACGAGGGATCATTTATCAAGTACGACGAGCCGGCTCCTTCGTTACTGGGCAACTTCACCCTCGCCGAGCCACGGCAATCAGTGGGTTTTCGCCCGCCCTCGCCCAATCAGATTGTGTCGTCGCCGCGCAGTTCGGCGACCTTTGGCCAGTCGGGGTCGCCGCGGCGCGCCGCGCCGCGGCGCGCTGCGCCGGGGGCCTTTGATGACCTCACACCGATCGGCGGCGTACGGCGCCGTCCGGTCTACCTGGCCGCGGCGGCATTGCTCGTCGTGCTCGCCGTCGGCGGCGGTCTGGCCTGGAAGTTCGGCTATCTGTCGACCAAGCACACCGCGCCCAATATCTCGGGTCTCACCCTCTCGCAGGCCTCGTCGCTGGTCAAGAACGATGGCTTGTCACTGAGCGTCATCTCGCACGCCTCCTCGGCGACCATTAAGTCCGGTGACATTGTCAGTCAGTCGCCGGCGGCGGGTACCAGTGTGGCCGGGGGATCGACATTGAAAGTTGTCGTGTCGAGCGGACCGGCGCCGGTGCTGGTGACGCTCCCGACGACCTTGCTCGGGATGAGTTGCACCGCCGCCACGGCTGCTCTCAGTACGTTGCACGTCACGGCGACGTGCCCGGTAACGTCCACGATCTCCAGTGCGACCGTGACCAAGGGCCTCGTCGCCGAAGTTCTGTACGGCACCACGAAGAACCCGCTCGCGGTCCCCAAGGGATCGTCAGTGATTCTGGTGAGTTCATCGGGAGTTTCGACCACGACCACCTTGCCGGCGGTGACCACGACGGTGCCCGGGACGACGACCTCGACGACGACGTCCACGACCACGACGTCCACGACCACCACCACAGTGGCCGTCACGACCGTGGTGATGCCCAACGTCGTGGGTATGGACCAGGCCCAGGCGAAGGCCGCCTTGACCACCGTGGGTCTGTACTACAAGACGAAGGGCCTGGGTGCGGGGACGGCGACGGCGACGCCGACGTGGACGAGCGTGGTCTCGACGGCACCGGCGGCCGGCGTCAAGGTGCCACACCTGTCGACCGTGATCCTCAATGTCACCAAGTAGTGGCTGTGCCCTGTGCGAGGCCGCGTCGATCACCACCCGTTACCACGAGGATGACAAGTGCTGGATCGCCGACTGTCTGATTTGTCGAGTGCCGATGGTCGTCTGGCGGTTCCACGGTTCCTCCCCGCCGCCGGATGTCCGCGAGGCGCTGCTCGAGCAATTGGCGGTCGTGGCGGACTCGTTCTTCGCCGGCTGTGCCTGGCACTACGACGACCACATGCGAAGGATCCCCGACCACTACCACGGCCACGCCAGAGCGCGGTCGCTGCGGCCAGGGTGACGGGCCCCAAAAGGTAGTCTGGAGCCCTATGACTGACGTGGTGATGCCGGGCGGCGAGCCTTATTTTTTTGCGGGAGGACCCCTGGGCGTGTTGCTCCTGCACGGTTTCACCAGTACGACTTCCACCGTGATCGACCTGGCCCACATGTGTGCGGACGCCGGATATACAGTGTCGGCGCCCCGTCTCCCCGGTCACGGGACGTCGGTGGACGACCTGATGAACACCGGTTGGGACGACTGGGGCGCAGCCGCACTGGCGAGCTACGACGAGTTGGCGGCATCGTGTGAGCGCGTGGCGATCGTCGGACTGTCGATGGGCGCGACGTTGGCGGTGCACATCGCCGCCGTCCGTCGCGACGTAGCGGCGTTCGTCTTCATCAATCCCTACGTCAAGCACCAGGGAGTCGAATGGGACGAGCTCGCTCAGACCCTGCTCGACGCGGGTGTGTTGACCTACGACTCCATTGGTTCGGACGTCAAGAAGGAGGGCGTGGTCGAGACCTCCTACGCACAGACGCCCATTGCGAGCGCGTTGACCCTTCTCCAAGCCGTCAAGGTCGTGAACGACAACCTGTGCAAGATCACCGCCCCGAGCCTGTTGCTGAATAGTACCGAGGATCACGTCGTCGAACTCGACAACGGCGACGAGTTGGTGAAGAAATCGAACGGTTCGGTCGAACGAATCTGGCTCGAGAACTCGTATCACGTGGCGACCCTGGACAATGATCACGAGGTGATCGAGTCGGCGACGATGGCGTTTTTGGCGGGACACCTCGGTCGATGAGCAACGCCATCACCCGCGACGAGGTCGCCAAGGTGGCCCGCCTCGCCCGACTGATCTTGAGTGACGCGGAACTGGACCTCTTCACCGAGCAGCTGGGACAGGTTCTCGAACACGCCGCCGACATGAACTCCCTGGACCTCGCCGACGTGGTGGCGACGGCTCACCCCTTCGGGCTCACCAACGTGGTGCGCGAGGACGTGGTGATAGCAAGCCTGGACCGCGACGCAGTTCTCGCCATGGCGCCCGACGCCCGCGATCATCGCTTCGCGGTTCCGCGCATCTTGGGAGAAGCACCGTGAAGAGCGCACTGCAAATTGCCGCTGACGTTCGTTCGGGCGCCTCGAGCGCCAACGATGAGCTCGAGCGCACCTTCTCGGTCATCGCCGAGCGCAACGAGGAGCTCAACGTTTTTCTTCACGTGGACTTCGAGGGCGCGCGCCGCGTGGCGCGCGACGTTGACGAGCGCGTGGCCCGAGGTGAGGACGTGGGTCCTCTGGCCGGTGTGCCGATTGCCATCAAGGACAACATGTGCCAGGTAGGTATTCCCACCACGTGCTCCTCCAAGATCCTGGAAGGCTGGCGCCCTCCCTACGACGCGACGGTGATCCAACGGATCGTGGCGGCCGGGGCCGTGCCGGTGGGCAAGACCAACCTTGACGAGTTCGCCATGGGTTCCTCGACGGAGAATTCGGCCTTCGGGCCGACGCGCAATCCGCTGGATCCTTCACGGGTGCCCGGCGGATCGTCGGGAGGTTCGGCGGCGGCCGTGGCAGCCGACATGACGTCGATCTCGCTCGGTTCTGACACGGGCGGATCGATTCGCCAACCCGCCGCCCTCTGCGGACTCGTCGGCGTCAAACCCACCTACGGTCTGGTCTCGAGATACGGACTCGTCGCCTTCGCCAGTTCGCTCGACCAGATCGGACCCTTTGCCAGGACCGTCACGGATTCGGCCCTGCTCCTGGAGGTGCTGGCCGGTCACGACCCCAAGGACTCGACGTCGCTGCCCGAGCCGTCGCCGTCGCTGCTCGCGCACCTCAATGACGGTGTCGCTGGCCAGAAGATCGGTCTGGTGCGAGAGCTCGTCGAGGGTGCCGACGACAGTGTCGTCACGGCGGTGCGTTCTGCCGCCGACGCTCTGCGCGAGGCCGGCGCAGAGATTGTCGAACTGTCGCTTCCCGAATTGGCGCTGACCCTCAGTGCGTACTACCTGATCGCCCCGGCGGAGGCGTCGTCGAACTTGGCGCGGTTTGACGGCGTGCGCTACGGACTGCGCGTCAACGCGGTGGACGTCACCACGATGATGGAAGCCACTCGCACGGCGGGCTTTGGCGCTGAAGTGAAGCGACGCATCATGCTCGGGACCTACGCCCTCTCAGCGGGCTACTACGACGCCTACTACGGCCAGGCCCTCAAGGTCCGCACGCTGACCATCAACGCTTTCGCGCGGGCCTATGAGCAGGTGAACCTCCTGCTCGGCGCCACCACGCCGGGCGTGGCCTTTAAGTTCGGGGCGAAGACCGAAGATCCTATGGCGATGTACCTGAACGACGTCTTCACTATTCCTACCAACCTGGCGGGCGACCCGGCACTATCCGTTCCCTTTGGCACCGGTGAAGAGGGCTTACCCATCGGCGTGCAGCTCTTAGGACCCGGACGCAGTGAGGCACAACTCTTCGCCGCCGCGCGGGTGCTCGAGATCGCGGACGGACGATCATGATCTTGCCCAATGGCTGGGAGATGGTGGTGGGTCTGGAGGTCCACACCGAGTTGTTGACGAAGTCCAAGCTCTTCTGCGGGTGCGAGA
Source organism: Acidimicrobiaceae bacterium (assembly GCA_003168075.1). Lineage (GTDB taxonomy): Bacteria > Actinomycetota > Acidimicrobiia > Acidimicrobiales > RAAP-2 > RAAP-2. Next base: position 7,584 of record PMTL01000208.1, on the reverse strand, counting down.
ACCACTTCGGTTCCGAGCCCAACACCAATATTTGTCCCGTGTGCTTGGGCCTGCCGGGCTCGCTACCGGTGCTGAACCGCGAGGCCGTCGATTTCGCGATGCGCATTGGCATGTCGCTGCACTGCACTATCGCGCCCTCAACGTTTCATCGCAAGAACTACTTCTATCCTGATCAGTCCAAGGACTATCAGATCTCGCAGTACGACCTGCCAATCAATTCCGGAGGTTTCCTCGATCTGCCTGATGGCAGCCGCGTCTCGATCGAGCGCGCCCATATGGAAGAGGACACCGGCAAGTCGACGCACCTCGGCGGCTCGGGCCGATTGGCGGGTGCTGATTCTTCGCTGGTGGATTACAACCGCTGTGGCGTTCCGCTGGTGGAGATCGTGTCGGGTCCCGACATCCGTTCCTCGGCCCAGGCGCGCGCCTACGCGGCGGAACTGCGCGGCATCCTGATCGCCACGGGAGCGTCTGACGGGCGCCTCGAGGAGGGATCGATGCGTTTTGATGCCAATGTTTCGGTGCGCCAGAGCGGTGCGCCACTGGGAACGCGGTGTGAGATCAAGAATCTCAACTCGCTGCGTAGCCTGCAGCGCGCCATCGACTACGAGGCGCTTCGCCAGATCGATCTGATCGAAGGCGGCGGAGTCGTGCGTCAAGAGACGCGTCACTGGGACGAGAACCTCTCTGAAACGTCAACGTTGCGCGTCAAGGAGGACGCTGACGACTATCGCTACTTTCGCGACCCCGACTTGGTCGACCTTGCTCCTGATCAGGGGTGGCAGGATCGGGTGCGCGCCGCCTTGCCGGCGATGCCCGCCGAACGTCGCGCGGGCGTGGTGGCACTGCTCGACGACGTCACCGACGCGCAACTCGACGCGGTCGAAGTGGTCATTGATCTCGGACTCGAGAAGTACGTCCACGCCGTCGCAGAGGCGTCCGGTGACGCGTCCCTGGCGGTTGCGCGCACCGCGAATGAACTCGCCGCGGACCTCGACAACGTCGCCAATCTGACGACCGAGGCCTTCGTCACGACGGTCCTAATGGAACAGCGCGGTGAACTCTCCGCCACCCAGGCCAAGACTGTTCTGGCCGAGGTGCTGATCAGCGGCGCAGACCCTCGTGACGTCGCCGCAGCGAAGGGGTTCGAACAGCTCTCGGCTGATTCACTGGGCTCGACCGTGGCGTCGCTCATAAAGGCCCACCCCGATGAGTGGAGTCGTTACCGCGACGGCGACGACAAACTGGCGCAGTTTTTCATCGGTCTGGTGATGAAGCTGACCAGGGGCCAAGCCAACGGTAAGGCGGTCATCGCCGAACTTCAGGCCCGCCGCTAGGGCCCCTCGCCACGCGACGTGTAGGTGCGTTGCGAGCTCTCCGAAGCGCGGATGTGCCGCGATGAGGAGCGCAAGAAAGTAGAAGAGGTCGCAAGGTCACTGTCTAAACTCCAAGATATGTCCAGCGACACCACACCCCGAAGCACCGACGTTACCCTCGTAAAAGTCCGCGCGTCCGACGATGTGCCACTCGAGCGCCTGGCGCAGCGTGCCACTGCTGTTCGAATGTCAGAGACTGCGGAGACGCCAAGAGATTCAGGTAACAAGAATATCGACGACATCCGGTCCTCGAATCCGGGTCGAGATGTGCAGCGGGTCGGCACGGCTCGCTTCTTCGGTGAGGAGGTGCGCAAGATCCACGATCCAGTCTGGGCCGTGGTGGGCAATCTTGGCGACAGCCAGTGCTACATAGGAGTCCAGGAGAAGGTCGCGGCGGTGCAAGCAGCTATGTCGCGCCGCCTCGCCAGTGACGATCTAGCAGTGCGCCTCATCGCACCAACTTTCACCTTGGGGGTATCGGACGGCCAACTCAACGGCACTCCGGAAATGCGGTTCTCTCTCATCGGCCGTGAACTGGTTAATGACGCAGTCTCGGTGCACTTGGCTGCCAATCGGGTGGCCGGTGTGATTGCGGTGGTGGCCTGTGACAAACCACCAGTCGGTACCGTCGCTGCCCTTCTCGAGCACAATGTTCCTTCGGTGGTCGTGTCCGACGGTTCGATCAAGCCAGGACATGACCAGAAAACCGGTGCGCCCATTGACATAATTGATGCCTTTCAAGCGGCGTCGAATCCAGACGACGAAGTTCGCGCTCAGATCGTGTTGCACGCCTGCCCCGGCCAGGGCAGCTGCGGGGGAATGTTCACTTACAACACCATGCAAACGTTCATCGGCGTGCTGGGGTTGGAACCGCTGCACATGGTGGCACCGACCTCCGACGACCCGCGACGCATCGATCAGTTCCCTGAACAACTTGTTGACTGCCTCCTCACCATGGCAGGTCGCGGCATTCGTCCTCGCGACATCGTGACACCAGCTTCTTTGCGCAACGCGCTGACTGTCGCGATCGCCATGGGAGGCTCGACCAACGTCATGTTGCACAGTGTCGAGATCGCCCGGGCCGCGGGGCTCGACTTGTGGAAGGACGTACTCAGCCAGGACGAGTTCAACGCGCTCTCGCGCCGTCTCCCCGTCATCGTCAATATGAGGCCGTTCGGTTCGTACTCAATGGTCGATGTCGACGCCGCCGGCGGGCTTCCGACGGTGGTCAATGAACTACTGAGCGCGGGATACCTCGATGGCGATGCCATTTGCTGCACCGGAGAGACCCTCGCCGAACAGATCGAGCGCCTGGCACCGCCCGCCGCCGATCAACGCGTGATCTACTCAACGTCCCAACCCTTCAAGGACACCGGCGGACTGCGTCTCCTACGGGGAAACCTCGCTCCCGAGGGTGGGGCCATTTTGAAGTTAGCGGGTGTCGAAAGTGGCATTGTGGATGGTGTCTTCACTGGCAACGCTCGGGTCTTCAATGGCGAGCGAGCACTGATTTCCGCTCTCGACGAGCGAGCCGAGGACTTTCTCGACAACGACATGGTGGTCATCCGGTACGAAGGACCCCGCGGTGCTCCGGGTATGCCCGAGATGCTCGACCCCACTTCGAAAATCACGACGATATGCCGCCAGCGCGGTATCACCATCGCTCTGATGACCGATGCTCGATTCTCCGGGGGATCCGTGGGACTCGTCGTTGGCCACGTCGCTCCCGAGGCCTTGCTGGGTGGGCCCATTGCCCTCGTCCAGGACGGGGACACGATTATTGTCGACGTGAACGAGGACCGAATCGACTGTGTGGAGCTGAACGACACGGGTATTCTCTCTCAGCGCGTCGCGGCGTGGAATACCGCGGTTGACGCCAACGGTGGCCTACATCCTGACGCCACGCCCGTATCTCATCGAGTGCTCAAGCGAATGCGCGCTACGGCACTCCCGGCGCTGTTGGGTGGCGGCATGGCGAGCGGCTAGAGAGCCGACTCCTCATACAAGCAGTGTCCTGGGAGAAAAAGCCACGTAATCACGGCGAGCGTCGGTGCTTCAGCGCTGGCACGCACGGCGTCTGCGTGGTCCCAGTGGTCCTCGACGGCGCAACGATTGACGCGTGCATGATGGCCACCTCATCGAGATCGACGTCAACGATCATCTGATAAATCTGCCCGTCGACGATTCGAGGTTGCGGTTGAGTCGTGTTGTGCTGGACCCGACGCGTGGCTATATTGGGACCGTGACTTTTCGCGACTCCATTCTCGAGGTAGTAGTAGGCGCCAGGCGCCGGTAGTCACGCATTGTCGTACACCGGAGGCCTCCCAAAATGGGAGGCCTTTTTCTTTTCACCAACAACAAAGGAACATTGTGCAACTCACCGGAGCGCAAGCCCTCATCAAGAGCCTGGAGATGGAAGGGGTCGAGGTCATCTTCGGCCTGCCCGGCGGTGCCATTCTCCCGGTCTACGACCCGTTGATCGACTCGAGCATCCGTCACGTACTCGTGCGCCACGAGCAGGGTGCGGGCCACATGGCCGAGGGCTACGCCCTTGCCACTGGTCGTCCCGGCGTCGCCATGGTCACCAGCGGCCCGGGCGCGACCAACATTGTCACGCCCATCGGCAACGCCCACATGGACTCGACTCCCCTCGTCGTGATCACCGGCCAAGTCGCCACGGTCGCGATCGGCACCGACGCTTTCCAGGAGTGCGACATCACGGGCATCACCATGGGCATCACTAAGCACAACTTCCTCGTCAAGAGCGCCCACGAGATCCCGCGCGCCGTGGCCGCTGCATTTCACATCGCCACCACCGGTCGGCCCGGTCCGGTGCTCGTGGACGTGCCCAAGGACATCACTCAGTCGATGATGGAGTGGTGGTACCCCACGACGATCGAAGAGCTGGACCTGCCGGGCTATCACCCGGTCGTGGACCTCGACGACGAGAGGGTGAACGAAGCAATTTCCCTGATCGAAGGCGCCGAGCGCCCGGTTCTCTACGTCGGAGGCGGGACCTTGAAGTCCCACGCCTCGGCGCAACTCCTCGCCTTCGCCGAGCGCACCGGCATGCCGGTGGTCACGACACTGATGGCTCGCGGTGCTTTTCCGGACTCGCACCCCCAGCACCTGGGGATGCCCGGCATGCACGGCATGTACTCGGCCGTCACCGCGATCCAGAAATCGGACCTGTTGATCTCTCTGGGCGCGCGCTTCGACGACCGGGTGACCGGCAAGATCCCAGCGTTCGCTCCACACGCCAAGATCATCCACGTCGATATTGACAAGGCCGAGTTCAACAAGGTCCGCCGTGCCGACGTGTCGATTCGCTCCAATGTCGCCGCCGTGCTTGAGGCGTGGGACGCCGCCACGGTAACTCCCCAGAACCTCGAGGTGTGGTGGAAGGAGATCGACGCCTGGCGCGAGGCCTACCCGCTCGTCTACGACGAGCCGGTGGCCGACGGACCTCTGCGTCCCCAGCACGTGATCGAATCGATCGCCAGGGCCGCCGCTCCCGGGACGATCGTCGCCGCCGGCGTCGGTCAGCACCAGATGTGGGCGTCGCAGTTCTGGAAGTTCGAAGAGCCCGGTACCTGGGTCAACTCCGGGGGAGCGGGCACCATGGGATTTGGAGTCCCCGCCGCCATCGGCGCCAAGGCCGGCCGCCCGGACCGGATCGTGTGGTGCATTGACGGCGATGGTTGCTTCCAGATGACCGCCCAGGAGCTCGTGACCGCACGCGCCGAGGGCATCCCCATCAAAGTAGCGATCCTCAACAACGCCTACCTCGGCATGGTTCGCCAGTGGCAAGAGATGTTTTACGAGGAGCGCTACTCCGAGGTCTACCTCTCGCCCGACCTACCCGATTACGTCAAGTGGGCCGAGGCTATGGGCTGCGTGGGTCTGCGCGCGACGACGGTGCAGGAGATGCACGCCGCCATCGCCACCGCGAATTCCATCAACGACGTGCCGGTCGTCATCGACTTTCGCACCGACTCCACGGAGAAGGTGTTCCCGATGGTCGCCGCCGGCGCGAGCAATGACGACATCATGGTCCACCCCCTGCAGAGAGAGTCCAAGTGAATACCCCCGAACCATTCCTCGGTGTCACCAGCCACGCCCCGGTGCGCCACCACATCTTGTCGGTGATGGTTGAGAACAAGGCGGGCGTGCTGGCGCGCGTCGCCGGGCTCTTCGCCCGGCGCGGATTTAATATCTACTCCCTCGCCGTCGCTCCGGCCGAGACAAAAGCCCGCTTTTCGCGGATCACCATCGTGGTCGACGCCGAATCGGCGCCCCTCGAGCAGATCGTCGAGCAGCTCGACAAGTTGGTCAACGTGGTGGCGATCTCGGACATCGCGCCCAAGGACGCCCTCGAACGTGAACTGCTGCTCGCAACGATTAAGACCAATGTCGACAGCCGCACGTCGCTGCTCGATGTCGTGGGCAATTCTGGCGCCGCCATCGTCGACGTGGACGCCGGTTCGGTGACCCTGATGCTGGCCGGTACCCCGGCGGCGTGCGACGAACTCGAGCGCGAACTCGAGAATTACACGACCATGGAACTGCACCGGACCGGACGCGTCGCACTCCCTAGACTCGGTAAAGCGGCTACGGCCACCATCGACTGAACAGAAAGACAGAACATGACCACGATGTACTACGAAGCCGACGCGCAGCCTGAACTGCTGAAGGGCAAGAAGATCGCGATCCTCGGCTACGGCTCGCAGGGTCACGCCCATGCTTTGAACCTGAGGGACAGTGGCTACGACGTGCGCGTCGGACTACGTCCGGAGTCCTCGTCGGTCGTCAAGGCCGAAGACGCGGGTCTGCACGTGCTCTCCATCGCCGACGCCTGCGCGGAGGCCGACGTGATCATGGTCCTCGTGCCCGACACTGAGCAAAAGCGCACCTACGACGAGTCGATCGCGCCGCACCTGACGGCGGGCAAGTGCCTCCTCTTCGCGCACGGTTTCAATATCCGTTTCGACCTGATCAAGCCGCCCGCGGACGTTGACGTCGCCATGGTGGCGCCCAAGGGACCCGGCCACCTGGTTCGTCGCACCTACGTCGAGGGCGGCGGTGTGCCCGCGCTGATTGCCGTACACCAAGACGCCACCGGCAACGCCAAGGCGATTGCGCTCGCCTACGCTCACGGCATCGGCGCCACTCGCGCGGGAGTGCTCGAAACGACGTTCACCGAGGAGACCGAGACGGACCTCTTCGGCGAGCAGGCCGTTCTCTGCGGTGGCGTGTCGGCCCTGGTGCGAGCCGGGTACGAAACACTGGTGGAGGCGGGATACCAGCCCGAGAGCGCGTACTTCGAGTGCCTGCACGAACTCAAGCTGATCGTCGACCTGATGTACGAAGAGGGCATTACCGGTATGCGCTTCTCGATTTCGGACACCGCGGAGTACGGCGACCTCACGCGAGGACCGCGCATCATCACCGACACGGTCAAGGCCGAGATGAAGAAGGTCCTGACCGAAATTCAAGATGGCACCTTCGCCGCCGAGTGGGTGCTGGAGAACGAAATCGGTCGCCCGCGCTACCGAGAGCTGCGCGACGCCGGCAAGAAGCACCCGATTGAGGACATCGGAAAGAAGTTGCGCGCCATGATGCCCTTTGTCTCGGCGGGTAAGCAGAAAGTCTCAGATACCTCCGGGGGCGACACCGACTGAGAGAGGCCGACGTCAACGATGACGTCGCGCGGGCCTCGCGAACACGAGTGCATAAAAGGGGGCCACTGCGCGTCGCAGTGGGTTTAGAGATTGCCCACGATGTAATTGACGCAGGCGCACAACGAGGCCACGTCCTCGGGGTCGACGCTCGGGAACATCGCAATGCGTAGCTGGTTGCGTCCGAGCTTGCGGTAGGGCTCCGTGTCGACCACGCCGTTTTTGCGCAGAATCTTGGCGACCAGTTGCGCGTCGATGCCCTCGACCAAGTCGACGGTGCCAACGACATTGGAGCGCTCCGAAGGGTTCGCGACGAAGGGCGAGGCGAAGGGCGAGGCCTCCGCCCAGGTGTACAGGATCTCGGCCGATTGGCGCGAGCGCCCGGCCGAGAAATCCAGACCGCCATTGTCGTTGAACCACTTGATCTGCGTGGCCAGCAGGTGAATCGTGGCCAGGGCCGGAGTGTTGTAGGTCTGGTTCAAACGCGAATTGTCGAGGGCGATCTTGAGGTCGAAGAAGGCCGGCGTCCA
>PMTL01000080.1 GCA_003168075.1 Acidimicrobiaceae bacterium | reverse complement strand
CAACATATTTCCAAAAGTACCCGGTGCGACCGTTATTACAGTTCCACTGGCCGCGGCCGACACCGTAGTTTGCGTTCCGATGAGTACGGGAGCGGTAATTACTCCAAGGCTGAGAAAAAAGCTCGCCACGATTCGTCGCAATCGTGAATGGCGATGACCGGTAGAGAAACCTCGAATCGACCAGCCGTGTCGACCCTCGCCAGAATTGACGCGTTGACTTCTTTGTTGCATATTTGCCTCCCTTGGCATATGTCCATGGCGCGAACCAATGACGTGACGTTTCTTCAAGGATTATTCTTAGGTTCGTTTGGTTTTCATCAAAAAGGGCGTTAGCAACCGAAATGACCGTCGTGATAGCACCACGTCGGTGTCGACATATCTGCGAAGGCGTCTGTCATCACACGATGATCGCTACTAGTCACGCCAGTCAGCCATTGACAGGTGCGATCAAATTCCTGCATCTGGCACGTGGAACAAATGCAACATTGTCCCAAGTGCGGAAGTGCGAAACGGATCGACGACAACCCACCGATCCGAGAGCGCGGACCGCCCGCCCGAAACAACCACGCTGAAAATGAAATACTCTCAGTTAGTTCCAACCACTTTTGACGTCCAAGTTGAGATCCGACCTCAAAAGGATCAGTGGTTGAGGTGGAGGAGTTCGGTGCCTGTCGCCTCACGTCAACTCCTCCGCGAAGCCTGATTCATTGCCTCACCTAAAATCTCCGGATGTATACGCCGGTTAAAGGCCTTGTTGACCCGTCGAATCGGGGCGAGGGCCCTGGCGAGGGCGGTGTGTTCCAATTCGGCGGTGAGGCTCTGGATCTGGTCGGAGATCGAAGCCATGCGGATGGGGGCGAACGTGGTTTCCATGGTGCTTCGCGACGCCTCAGAGACCCCGTCGTGAGCGAGGGCTCTGGCGTAGGGGGTTTGGGCGCGGTCGTAGCGGTTCGTGACCTTGGCGCCGTCGCGGCGCTTTTGCAGCAGCTTTTGCTGGGCGGGCAGATAATTGGTGAAAACGCCGTCGGGGGCCCAAATCCAGTTCAAGAGTTCGAGTTCGGCCGTCGTGTCAAAGCGTAGGTAGCCCACGAGTTGACGCACGTGGGTCCAGTTCTTCTGCTCGACGTGGGCGCCGTCGCTCTTGGTTTCATCCTTGGTGCTTCTGTTCGGAGGCGCCGCAGAGACCTGGCGCTGCTAAAAACTCTGGGCTTCACTCAAAGACAGCTCTCAGCGGCGATTGCCTGGCAGGCGACTATGGCAGCGGTGATCGGTGTCATCGTGGGAATGCCGCTCGGCATCGTCAGCGGGCGCGAACTGTGGATCCTTTTCGCCCGTAGCATCGACGCGGTACCCGACCCAACGGTGCCGATTCTGTCCCTGATCCTCATCGGCGTAGGAGCTCTCGTGTTTGCCAACCTTGTCGCGGTAATTCCTGGACGTATCGCAGCACGGACGTCGACTGCACTCGTTCTTCGAGCTGAGTAATTTCATGGTGTGCACAGGGGCTGCGGCCGCTACGCTCGAAAGGCGACCTTCAGTGAGCGGATTGCTCAGGGGTCCGTGCCACTTAAACCAAGAATGATGCGCGGACCTTAGCGGACAACTCTCAAGCCTTTTCCAATGCCTGATCGAATTGGCGAGAGACTCGCAAGAAACTGGGCAGCACGAGGATTGGTAACCCAATCGGAGCACCTTGACGTTCTAGATGGATAGGTCAGCGCCTGCAAGGATCAAATGCCTTCCAGCTCTCGCAATTCTGTGGAACGTAGTGCTCTCCGTGCAAAACATCGCACCGAGTCGTCCGACATGGGATCTTGCTCGGAATACCTATGACGATTGACCCAATGGAAAATTCTCTTGATTTGGGTGTCGATTTCATGCGCCTCGCTCGTGGTCGTAGTGAGCGGTGCAGAAGGCATCGACGCCGTGAAAGGAACCAACCGTGTCTAACTCAACCACTTCCAGCGAAATCACCGTCAAGCAAGTTCCCTCCCGTCTCACCAGTCCGCTGCCAAGGACCACAGCTTCGGCCGGCGCCATCGCTGCCGCGGTCACGACTGCCGGCGCGGCGGTACTGCGAGCCGCAGGAGTTCCACTGGCCGTGCACGGTGAGATCCCACTGGCCAGCTTTGCCCAGCTCACCTTTATCGGTGCAGTCCTTAGCGGGGTCCTCCTAGCCGTGCTGAACCGGCGCAATTCCGCCCCGCGTCAGCGATTCGTCCGGATATCCGCCGGGCTGACCGCACTCTCATGTATTCTGCCGGTGGCATTCGCCGAGACAACTGCAAGCAAGATTACCCTTGTTGCGCTCCACCTTGTTGCCGCTGCGATAATTATTCCGGTGCTCGCACGACGCGCCATTTGACCAAATCCCACCCACTACCTAGAAGGAGCAACCAAGATGCCCCAATACATGATCTCAGTTTGGCACGACGACACCTACGAGCTTGACTTCTCCACCCCTGAGGCTCAACGAAGCGTCGCACTCGTAGGAGCGTTCAACGAGGAGCTGCAAGAAGCAGGCGCCTGGGTGTTCGCGGCCGGCTTACACCCCGCATCGTCGGCCACGGTCGTACGATCCTCCGGAGGAGACGTATCAATGATCGACGGTCCTTACGCCGAAACAAAAGAACAGATGGGCGGCTTCTGGATGATCGAAGCCGTCGATCTCGATGCCGCCCTGGCATGGGCCGGCAAGGCGGCCGCTGCCTGCGAAAGTCCGGTCGAGCTACGGCCCGCCCAAGGGTGACCGACGCGCTCGACGAGGTCTTCCGGCGCGAAGCGGGCCGCTGCACCGCCGCCCTCATCCGCGTCTTCGGCGACATTGATCTCGCCGAAGACGCGGTGGCAGAGGCATTCGCGATCGCAACCGAGAAGTGGCCCGAGTCAGGGATGCCACCCAACCCGGGTGGCTGGATCACCACGACCGCGCGCAACCGCGCCATCGACCGACTCCGTCGCGAATCAACCAGTGGCGAGCGGATTCTTGCTGCTCACCGACTTCACATCGACACCATGGAACCTAACCACGACCCCGAAGCTGACACACTGAACAAACTCGACGACTTGGTCGATGTCGTCGCCGACGATCAACTCCGGCTCATGTTCCTTTGTGCCCACCCCGCCATAGCCGCCGACGCCCAGGTTGCCCTCATACTTCGCTTGCTCGGAGGTCTCAAGACCGGCGAAATCGCCATGGCCTTCGTAATACCCGAAGCGACCTTGGCGCAAAGAATCGTGCGGGCCAAACGCAAACTCCACGACAACCACGCCCCTTATCACATACCTAGGGCGGCGGAACTCCCGGACCGGCTCCAGTCGGTCCTTGCCTCGATTTATCTCATCTACACCGAAGGTCACACCGCCGCTTTCGGACGGACGCTGACGAGAACCGACCTGTCGAGCGAAGCCATTCGGCTCGGGCGGACCCTCGCCGCACTCATGCCCGATGAACCGGAAGCCCTCGGGCTGCTCGCCCTGATGCTGCTCAGCGACTCTCGCCGTCTCAGCCGTGTCGCGGTCGACGGATCGTTGGTGCGTCTCGCCGACCAGGACCGCACCCAATGGGACCGAAAGCTGATCAGTGAGGGCCAGGACCTCGTGCGCACCTGCCTTCGTCGCAACCAGCCCGGCTCTTTCCAGATCCAAGCAGCGATAGCGGCCGTCCACGCCGACGCACCCACTGCTGAATCCACCGACTGGTCCCAGGTCGTCGTCCTCTACAACCAGCTCTTCGAAATTCGTCCCAACGCCGTCGTGGCTTTAAACCGGGCGGTGGCGGTCGCCGAACTGCACGGGCCCATCGAGGGACTCGCCGCACTCGCCGAGATTGACCCTTCGTCCCTCGACAACTACCAGCCGTACCACGCCGCACTCGCGGACATTCTTACGCGCGCCGGCCGCCACGACGAGGCACGGGCCTCCTACGACCGAGTTATCGAACTCACCACTAACACGGTCGAAGGGGATTTTCTCATCCGGCGGCGAGCCGCCACCTGAGCGGACAGCTTTCAAACCTTTCTAAGCAGCTGGTCGGGCTGATCAAGTAATTCGCTACGACCGTGGGAAAGGTCATACTGACAACTGAACCAACAGCAGTCCCAAACGTATTTAGAACATGATATGAAGAGCCCAATGGTCCAACATCGATGTCATCGAGCAGGCGGTGTCACAGCGGCTCGGGTCAGGACAATGGAATGTGATCGCGCCAAGAGTGACGCGGTTCGTATCCAATAACCTCTCGAGCTCGGTCGATCGCGAGCAACGTCTCAAACTCTCCAATGTCGCGAGTAAGCGGCACTCCGGGGAATATCTCGCCAAGGAGCGCTGCCGACGGCCGGTTCATGACCGTGTCTGCCGCCGCAATGATCAAGCCCGGGCTTCCTGCGAGCGCTTCCGAAGGCGCCGTAAGTGATAGGCGGCAAGCGGTCGCGACGTCGCGACCATCCACATAGCCCCACAAGTTCCACTCGCGCGCGTGCGAATCGGCCCACGCCAACGGGAACGCTCGGTAGTCGTCTGGATCCATGATATTTGAGAAGCGAAGAGCAACGAACGGTATCCCCGACCACTGCGCAATGTGTCCCGCGATTGTCTCGCTCGCCACCTTCGAAAGCGCGTACGTCGTTGTCGGTACTGGGTAGTGATCCTCGTCCACTGGCGCGTACCGAGGCGGCAGCCCGTTGGTCTCAGTAAACGGCAGACCAAGTGTCGTCTCACTTGAAGCCCACACCACGCGGCTCAAGCCGCAACTTGCCGCAGCGTGAAAGACGTTGAAGTTCATTTCCATATTCGCGTTGAACGTGACCGCCGGAGTGTAGATCCCAGGCGCCGGAATGTTGGCAAGGTGCACAACCGCGTCAGCGCCCTTCAGCACTTGGAGCGTTTGACCGTAATCGGTTAGGTCCGCGCGGACAGTATCGTATGCCGCATCTTCTCTCGACGATGCAATGTCAGTTGCCGCGACGTCGTAGCCGTGTTCGAGCAGATCCCGCACCACCGCACGTCCGGCCTTCCCACTTGCTCCCGTCACACAAATTCGCCGGATCGTCGAAGCTCGCATGCCAACCACCTCTCATCCAATTGCCTGTGCAACAAGGAAATACAGTATGAAGGCCTATCACTTTCGCGAGGCGGTGACAGCATGGTGCCAAGATTCCTAAATCAGCCAAGCTCAAGGTAAATTGAGATCACCAATTACCTTTACCTTTTCAAAGGACGTTTAATTCAAGATATGTCAGTTCGCCCAAGAACCGTTGAATGGTCGGGGTATCAAGTCTTGACCCCGAGTTCGACCATCTTGTCGTCTCCGGAACGTCCTCTGACTCAAGTTGAAGTTGAAGAGCAGACGTCGGGAAAAGGACCCGTTGCCAGAGTGCTGATCGACTTTGACCACGATGGCAATGGTTGGTGGATGATTCATCCCTTAAGCGATTGGTTACTCAAAGCAAGAAGCGAGGACGCAAGGGCAATTGCAACGGACTTTTTCCGCTTCCTAGGTGATGAAATCGAGGCCCAATTAGGATTTGAATTACTCGCCGATCTCGTGAACTGGAATGCAGTGGGTGAACAGCTTTACAGTGTCGAAACAGAGTTCCCGAATGAACAGGAATCCTTTCCACGAGGAGTAACTCCCATTGAAGTGCGACGGCAACAATTCGACACTTTTTGGAAGGAAGGCGACGGACTGGCTCACCGCGTCCGACAGCGCCTAGCGAAGGAGTACCAGGTATGGATCATCACCGACGACGTGGCGTACCGGAGAATTGATTGAACTGTCAGTCCTGATGATATGAGAGGAGCGGCGTATGGAATCAACTCAGCGACACGTCATATGTGATCCGGGAGAAATCTCCGGGCCGACATATGCGATCCAGAGGGAAATCGAAGGTCTGGTTGCATATTTGGAGTTCAGTCGTGATGAATCGCCTCTCACTGAAATGAACTCAAATTCAGCTCACAAAGTTCGTGACCATTTGGCATCCCTTTTCGCAATGATTGAGCTTCACCAATTAGATGAGTTGCGTGGAGAGTTGCGCCGATGGCATTCTCATTTTCATCACTATGGGGACTTCCTGAGCAATCTCGAAGACTACAAAATGAGACAAAATGGGCATCGACTGGCACGCCTGGTGCGCGACGCGATGGTACCCGAAGTGTCAGTTGTCACCATAGGTATTGGCAAAGAAGTCATCGATGAGCGAGTCGGACTGAAACGTCTCCAATAGGCATCGGAGGTTTAGCGGTTCAGGTCAGTGATTTCGCACGATTTGGAACTTCCGCCGAATTGGCTGACTGAATCGCCCGGGTTTCCCGGAGACTTTGACCTGCGCGGGATTTCAACCTCCTACGTCGAGCGCTAGAACTTCACCGTGCGGATGGGGATGCGTCGCTTTACGAGATCGACCAATGGCTTCTCCAAGGAGATCGAAAACACGCCAACGGGGTGAGCCTGCACTTCATGTACTGCAACTTCGCTCGTCCTCACCAGACGTTGACTATGAAGTTCGGCAAGCCCACGGCGCCCGCGATGACGGCTGGCAAAGCCGAACGCATCCGGTCCACCTGAGAGATCGCAGAATTGCTGGAATCGAACTCTCCCAACACCTCCGGAGCCTGCGAAGTTTCAATTCTCATGAATGCTTCGAAATCACTCCGGTACGAATATAGGACCGTCACCACCTCCCGGAGGACGTCCTCAGTCGCCGAGCTTAACCTTCCGCTCGTTCCAGCGTCGAGATCGCCATTCCATCTGGAACCGCGGCACGACTAGATCTCGCGTGCCTCCGAGAGAATCTGTGAGCGATCGGTGTCACCTAGTTCGTGCCCGTGAACCTTCGCGTGATTGATCACGTTTGCGACCAACTCATCGTCGTGCTCGCCGCGAATCGCTTTGCCGCAAGGTGGACAAACGACTTCCTTAGCCATACCACTCCCCCAACTTCCAGTAAAAAACCGGATATTCGGCGATAATAACAACTTGAATTGAAGAGCACAAGGGGCAATGAGCAATAGTCGTAGAGTGACGCATAGATCGTCTCGAAACACAACCCGTCCAGCTCCTCGGCCACGAGGTCAGCCCGTTTGATGATCGGTGTGCGGCAGTCTCGGCACCGCTGGAACGTTGTATTTCCGACAACGATCCGTGGACCTTATCGGACAGCTTTCAAACCTTGGGTCCGACATAATCGAGAAACGACGGAAAGCTATGACGACGTGCGTGCCCTCCACCGAGACTGGCTAGAGAGTTGGAACGTTCACGACGCCGGTGCGTTTGCTACATACTTCACTTTGCACGGAGTCTCTGTGGGCTTCGATGGGAGCACCATCGAAGGGCGAGACGTGATCGAATCCCACCTTCGCTCCATTTTCGAACTGCACCAAACTGCTGCGTACGCCACGAAGGTCAGAGAGTTGCGACTCCTTTCCGCCGACGTTGCTCTACTTCGAGGAGTCGTCGGGATGGTCCCACCTGGACTGGCGGACATCAATCCCGCCGTCAACGCCGTTCAATCGCTACTGGCCGTGAGACAAGACGGGAGATGGAGAATTGCTCAGCTGCAGAACACTCCCGCAGCCTTTCACGGCCGCCCAGATCTCAGCGACCAACTCACGGGGGAACTGCGAGCGGAGTTGCGCACCATTCAATGAATTGGTGAACTGCAAGTACGTTGTATTTCCAACAACGATCCGTGGACCTTAGCGGACAGCTTTCAAACCTTTCGGGGCTTCTGACCGGATTGATTGAATGAACCACGACGACCTTTGACAGGTCAAACTGACAACTTGTTCACCAGCGTGGTTCTAGGATTAAGTGGTGGTAGAGGCGCTTACGTCCGAGCAGTTTCACGAGTCCCCAGGAGTGGAGGAGTGGCACGTCACGTCGAAAGTTGCGAGCGCTTCGTTCTCAACTGGCTCCTTCGCCCGCGGCGTCAGATTCGTCAACGTCGTTGGCGCTCTCGCGGATACCGCCAATCACCACCCAGACGTCGATCTTCGTTATTCATTCGTCGTGATACGACTCACGACGCACGAAATCCACGCTTTGAGCGAACGAGATGCCACCCTTGCGCGTCACATATCGGCGGCGGCGCGAGAACTTGGAATAGCCGCTGACCCCGCACATTGAGCGATTCTTTACAAAATCTGGTGGACTCTCGTTGGCATTTTTAAACTCAGATTCGACCAGGTGCGACGATGTTATACCGACAACTCCCGTGGATCGAAGCGGACGGCGTTCAAACCTTTCTGCGTTGTTAGCTGACCTGATTCAATGAATCGCACCAACCAGAATTGCACTTCGCAAATGCGCGGGGTACGGCGCTTACGACGCGACCTTGCGAGTGATCTAATCCTTACTGGCGACACCTCCGTTGGCTTCGAAGAGCTACGGATGCTCCGGTGGCGGCGATGACAAGCCAGACGAGGTTGAGTGCTACCGAAGGCCACGCGGAATGAGCGGTTCCATTAACGACGAGTGCCAGAGAACCTGCAGCATTCAATAACCCGTACGCACGACTTCGAACCGCGAGTCTTTGGATAGTCAGGAGAGAGTACGCGGTTAGAAGTGCAAGCGCACCGAACCAACCGATCGCGCTCACCACGGTCACTACCGACCAGATTCTTCGCCGCCGGCCGGAAGAGACGCATAGGCCCGGACAGGGAAGGTTCCAAAGTCGGCGATACGCGGAGGTAAGGCCGTGAATCGAGCCCCGGTCGGCGGAAGTTGGTCAAGACTGGTTAGATGTTCAACAATCGGAATCCCGGCGGCGAGCAAGATGCTGTGGGCCGGCCGAAGTCCGCCGCTCGACGTGTCGTTCGATCTCCTCGAGCACCCGAGCCGGTATCGGGCGACAGCCGCAAACATTGGCATGTTCAAGGTGCCAGCGAACGCGTTCATCAAGACTCGCTCGGTTGCCCAGCTGGTGCTGCTCGTGCCATTGGCGATTCAACGGTCTCTTGACCACAAGCTCTGCCTCGACGTCTCTACATCAACGCAATCACACGACCCCATTTGGCGTCTCCTGATCGCCCAGATCAGCGTCCGACCTCGCTTCGGCTCCACCAGGCACTACTCCGTTGCGTGGCAAACGGCCTCGACATTGTTGCCGTCGGGATCGCGAACAAAGGTGCCGTAGTAGTTGGGATGGTATTCGGGCCACAGGCGAGGCTCATGAAGCACGTGCGCGCCCAGCCGAGTCGCGGCATTAAAGAACCGACGCACAGCCACACGACTCGGCGCGGCAAAAGCGATGTGGCATTCCCGAAAGCCTTCGCCGGTCTCGCGTGGCCCAATCCAGAACTCCGGCTTCGCATCGATACCGAAACCGATGACCTGACCGAAGTCCATGACGCGGCTTCCTCCGAGCGGGGCGAGAACAGCGTCATAAAAGGCAGCACTCCCCGCTGTGTCGGCACACTGGATGGATAAGTGATCGAGCACGGGTTCATCTTCGGCGAGCACACCGTTTCCCGGTAGGGTCAAATGTCACGGATTCCGAGCGTCACAGTTAAGGGTCATACATTAGTAGGCCGATTAGTGGGCCGTACAGGACTTGAACCTGTGACCCCTTCCATGTCAAGGAAGTGCGCTACCAGACTGCGCTAACGGCCCCTAAGGGGTAGACCTTACCACTTAGGCAAATTTTGAAGACCCGCGAACCGGCAGGCTGGAGACATCGAATTCCAACGGCAACGAAATCTGTGGCGCCGCCGCTCGGCGTTCACCGTCATTTCTCGCGACTTGGGCAAGGAAGACTTCAACGGATGCGCGCGCGTCGCTGAGGGCATTGTGTCCACCCGGGGTAACCCCGTAGTACTGGCACAGGCTGGTCAAGCTACGACGACGTCCCGACGTGGCGCGCGACTCGATCACCTCGTCGTGCTTGATGACATCAATGACCGGCAGTCGCTCGACGTGCAAGTCGTCGAGAAGGTTCTTCGACAGCACCGAGGAGTAACTGCGGCGCATCATCTCCAAGTCGAAGAACGCTACGTTGGCCCCCACGATGATCGCACCGCGGTCTAGATATTCGCGCAGAATTCCAACGGCGCGAATGAGACCCATCGAAACCGACAGCGCTTCTCGCGCACGATACTTCGACTCCAAATCCTCCATGGAAACGCCGTGCACTCGTTGGGCACCGAGTGAGATCGGGCGATCGGGACGCACGAAGAAGTGCTCGCTCCACACTGGTCGTCCACGCTCGTAGGCGCAAAAGCCGTATGAGATAGCGCGTTCGCAATGAACGTCAAGGCCCGTGGTCTCAGTGTCAAAGCCGAGCACGACGTCGGGGATGGCGAAGTATTTCTTATGCACGAACCAACCTTTGTCGACCGATGTTACATCGAGGCTCTCACACGTTGCCGATGAGACGCTTAGGAATTCAGGAGGTGGGCCTCGAGTTCCGAAGCCAACACGTCGACCGAACTCACGATCCTCGACGGTCGATATGGGAAGGCCTGGGCGTCGGCCTCGCTGGAGACGCCCGACAACACGAGCACGGTATGCAGACCCGCCTCGAGCCCCGCAACCATGTCAGTGTCCATACGGTCTCCGACCATTGCGGTGCTCTCTGAGTGAGCCGAAAGCTCGCGCAGAGCGGAACGGATCATCAGAGGATTCGGCTTGCCGACGAAATACGGATCCTTGCCCGTCGCCCGACTCAGCAGAGCGGTCAGGGCTCCCGTGGCCGGCAGCGAACCCTCGATACTCGGACCCGTCGGGTCGGGGTTCGTAGCGATGAAGCGCGTCCCGTTCTCAATGAGGCGCACCGCTTTGGTGATGCGCTCAAAGCTGTAGTTGCGTGTTTCGCCGATGACCACGTAGTCGGGGTCATTCTCGGACTGCGTGTAACCGACTTCGTGCAACGCCGTGGTCAGTCCCACCTCGCCGATCACGAAGGCCGAACCACCGGGTCGCTGGGCGGCGAGGAAACCGGCCGTGGCGAGGGCCGAAGTCCAGATGTGGTCCTCGGGAACGTTCAGACCGCCAAAGTTGAGACGGGCACTGAGATCACGCCGCGTGTACATCGAATTGTTGGTCAGGACGAGAAAGGGCGTCTCCGATTCACGCAGGATGTCAAGAAACCGGTTCGCCCCCTCGATGGGGTGCTCCTCTCGCACCAAGACGCCGTCCATGTCGAGGAGCCATGAACCAATCTCGGACGCGTTGCGCACGTTGGGCCACGTCGATGGTCTCTTTTGCGCCATGTTTACTTCTCCTTCGTCGAGACTCTTGGATTCACGTGGGCCACTCACCGCTCATTCTAGGCGAGGTCTCCTTCTCAGCCCGGGTCGACGGAACCGTGCGGTGGCTGACCTCCAACGGTGCAAGCGGAGCGCGACGTGGCCACGGCCGCCGTCGCTCTAAGTCGTCACTCCGGAAAACTGGCTGTTGTAGAGCGCGAAGTAGACGCCGCGCGCGGCCATCAAGACATCGTGCGAACCCTGCTCGACGATTCGGCCCTTGTCCATCACGATGATGGTGTCGGCGTCGCGGATTGTCGAGAGGCGGTGCGCGATCACGAAACTGGTGCGACCATGACGAAGCTGCGCCATGGCCTCTTGGATCAAGACTTCAGTACGGGTATCGACGTTGCTCGTCGCCTCGTCGAGGATGAGGATGCTCTGGTCCGCCAAAAACGCGCGCGCGATGGTGAGTAGCTGCTTTTGACCCGCCGAGAGGTTGGAGGCGTCTTCGTCGAGGATCGTGTCGTAACCCTCGGGCAGGCTACGCACAAATAAATCGACGCGTGCTTCTTTCGCGGCGGCGACCACCTCGGCGTCGCTAGCGTCCGGGCGACCGTAGCGAATGTTGTCGCGGATGGAGCCCGAGAACATCCACGTGTCCTGCAGCACCATCCCGTAGGTGCTGCGCACGTGATCGCGGGTGAGATCACGGTAATCAACGCCATTGAGCAAGATGTGACCCGAGTCAATCTCATAAAAGCGCACCAACAAGTTCACCACCGTGGTCTTGCCAGCTCCGGTGGGTCCCACGATGGCGATCGTCGCGCCCGGGGGAACTTCCAAACTGAAATCCTCGATCAGTGGCTCGTTGGGCTCGTAGCGAAAACTCACGTGTTCGAGGCGCACGCTGGCGCCACCATCATTGGAGGGACGAAGCGAGTCGGCGATCACAATTTGGGGAGCTTCCTCGTCGGCGTCGAGGAACTCAAAGACTCGTTCGGCGGAGGCGACGCCCGACTGGAGCATGTTCATCTGACTCGCGATCTGAGTAATGGGCATCGTGAACTGGCGCGAGTACTGAATAAACGCCGTCACGGCCCCCAGCGACAACAGTCCCGAGGCCACGCGATATCCGCCCAGGACGGCAATAGCGACGTAGTTGATGTTGGAAATGAACTGCATGGACGGCTGGATGATCCCCGAGAGGAACTGCGCCTTGAAACTCGAACCGTACAGCGCCTTATTGTGACGCTGGAACTCCTCAATGGTTGCCGGCCCTCGTCCAAAGACCTGCACGAGTTCGTGTCCCGAGTGCGTCTCTTCGACCAGGCCGTTCAGGGTCCCGGTGCTGCGCCACTGGTCGGTGAAGTGTCGCTGGGAGCGCTTGGCGATCCACATCGTCACCACGAGCGCCAGGGGAATGGTGACGATACTCACCAGCGCCAGTAGGGGCGAGATCCACAACATCATGCCCAGCACGCCCGCAATGGTCAACGCCGACGTGATGAGTTGGCTGAGCCCTTGTTGAATGGTGGTGGTCAAGTTGTCGATGTCGTTGGTGACTCGGCTCAGCACGTCGCCGTGGGGGTGCGAATCGAAGTAGCGAAGTGGCAAGCGATTCATCTTGGCTTCGACGTCGCGTCGCATGACAAAGATCACCCGCTGGGTGACGCCGGCCATGGTGAAACCCTGAAGATAATTGAAGATCGATCCAACGAGGTAAACCAACGCCGCGATGCCGAGGATTTGACCCATCTTGGTGATGTCAACACCGACCCCTGGAGTCAGGTGCATCCCCGAGATCATGGTGGCCAACTGACCGTGACCGTTTGCTTTGAGTTGCGCAATCGCTTGGGCTTTCGTGGTGCCCGCGGGCAAGGTCTTGGAGATGATGCCGTCAAAGAGAACGTTAGTGGCGCTGCCGAGGATCTGGGGACCCGAGACCATGAAACCCACCGACGCCGCCCCGAGCGCGAGGGCGAAAACCAACTTGACCCTCTCGGGTGCCAGGCGTGACACGAGACGACGAGTAGTTCCGCGCACGTCCTTGCTCTTGCTCGCGGGTGCCGGTGCGCCGCGCATGGGACCCATCGCCATGCTCATCGTGTCGCATCCTCGCCCAGTTGGGACACCACGATTTCGTGATACGTCGAACAACTCGTCAGCAACTGGCGGTGCGTTCCCACGCCCACGACCCGGCCGTTGTCGAGCACTATGATCTGATCGGCGTCAATGATCGTTGACACTCGTTGGGCCACAATGACCACGGCCGCGGCGCCGACACCCGTCTTGAGGGCCTGGCGAAGACGCGCGTCGGTGGTGGCGTCCAGCGCGGAGAAGCAGTCGTCAAAGAGGTAGGCGTCGGCCCGCTTCACGAGAGCCCGGGCAATGCACAGTCGTTGGCGCTGGCCGCCCGACACATTGGTGCCACCTTGATCAATGCGAGCATCTAGTCCTCCGGGCATGGACTGCACGAAGTCGGTGGCCTGGGCGATATCAAGGGCGCTCCAGAGTTCCACGTCGCTCGCGTCCTCGCGTCCAAATCGCAAGTTTGTGGCCACCGTGCCGCTGAAGAGGTACGCGGACTGGGGAACGATTCCCAGAGAACTCCACAGGTCTTCAAGGTTCTGGTCGCGCACGTCGACGCCGTTGACCAGCACGCGGCCCTCGGTCGCCTCAAAGAAACGCGGGATGAGATTGACCAGGGTCGACTTGCCACTGCCGGTGCCGCCGATGATGGCGCTGGTCGAGCCTGGCGACATCGTGAAATCGAGCCCTTCGAGGACGGGCCTCTCACTGCCGGGATAGGCGAAGGACACCTTCTCAAAGCGGACCTCGCCGTTACGCAGTGACGGCCAATGAGGCTTCGTCGGGTTGGTGATCACGGGGGACGTATGAAGGACCTGGCTCACCCGCTCGGCGCTCGCCGCGGCGCGAGGCAGGAGGATCGCCACCATCACGGCCATCATGACCGACAGCAAGATCTGCATGATGTAGGTCAAAAACGCCGTCAGATTGCCGATGGGCATCGCTCCTTCGCTCACCAGTCGTCCGCCGAACCACACGACCGCCACCGAGGAAAGGTTCAAAATGACCATCATCATCGGCAGCATCACGGCGAATGTCCGATTCACACTGAGCGCTGTACTGGTCAGGGCTTGGTTCGCCCCGTTGAACCGTTCGCCTTCAAAGTCGCTACGCACGAAGGCTCGAATGACCCGCACGCCGGTGATTTGCTCTCTCATCACCTCGTTCAAGCGGTCGATCTTTACCTGCATGGAGCGAAACTGAGGGACGACCTTGACCATCACGACGCTCAAGAAGGCGCCCATGACCGGAACGGCGACGAGCAGCAGCGTGGAGAGCTGGGCCCCCTCGTGTAGTGCCATGGCGATGCCCCCGAAGCACATGATCGGCGCCACCACCA
>PMTL01000205.1 GCA_003168075.1 Acidimicrobiaceae bacterium | reverse complement strand
CCGCGTCGACTTGTCCCACGCCCTTAGCCGGCCATTCGTCCTGAACGCCGACCACGACGGTCGCATCGTCGCCGACGTTGGCGCCGAATGGGCGCGCCGCCATGGCAAGCGCTTCGAGCTAGAGCTCACCGGCCCTGCTGGTGGTACCTACGCCCGCGAGCCCGACCTCCCCGGGGCTGAACATCTATCGATGGACTCCGTCGAGTTTTGTCGAACGCTCGCTGGCCGCGTACCCGCAGCCGGCCTGCTCACCACCGTCGTCCCGTTCTGATCGAGCACACCGAACCCCCACCAAGGAGAACATGATGGAAACGCGCATCAACGAGGTTGCCAGCCGCATATACCGACTATCGACCTTCGTCCCCGATATCGGGCCCGCCGGCTTCACCTTCAACCAGTACCTCATCGACGACGATGAGCCCTTGCTGTTCCACACCGGTCCCCGAGCCATGTTCCCCGACTTGGCCGCGGCCATCTCCACGATCACCCCGCTCGCGAAACTTCGCTGGATCACTTTCGGCCACATTGAGGCCGACGAGTGCGGCGCCATGAACGAGCTGCTCGCTGCGGCGCCCCACGCGGAAGTCGCCCACGGGGCTCTTGGGTGCACGGTGTCGTTGAACGACATGGCCGATCGTGCCCCAGTGCCGCTCGGCGACGGTCAAGTCATCGAGTTGGGACAGCACCGAGTTCGCCACATCGACACGCCGCACGTCCCCCACGGCTGGGAGGCGCGGGTGCTCTACGAGGAGACGACCAAGACGCTCCTGTGCGGCGATCTATTCACCCAACTTGGCGATCCGGCGGCCATCACGAGCGATGACATCGTCGGGTCAGCCTCGCAGGCCGAGGACGTCTTTGGGGCCACTTGCCTCACGCCGCGGACTGGGCCAACTATTCGGAGCCTTGCCGATCTCGCCCCCACCACGTTGGCCGTGATGCACGGTTCATGTTTCGCTGGCGACGGGGCCGAGGCGCTGCTCGCGCTCGCTGACGAGTATGAAGCTCGCCTTGCCAAGGCTACCGAGTAACACACTCCGCGACCGGACACATTCGTGATGGTCTGTATAGAAGACGGATCAAAATGCCGCCTGCACGCTAGACCCTGCTGGCGTTCGAACGTCTCGAATGTCCTACCCGCAGAGACTGCGGTGCAATTCTGAATCGCCTAGGCGCTAGTGGGCAGCATTCCACCTGGCTGGGCCCCGAGCAATAGTTCTCGAGATATGAACAGACGCCATCGAAATTTCAGAAGCGTGAAGCCGTCCCCGAATTAGAAGATTGTTGTAACTCTGACAACGATGCGTGGACCTTAGCGGACAGCTTTCAAACCTTTCCGGATTGCTGTTCGACCTGATCGAATGAATACCACCTGCCAATATCGAGCCGTGATGTCTGAAGCGCCCTGGGTTTCGTTTCGCTTCAGCAGTCCCAATTAACTACGCCTCGCTTCAAATCTTGAGATCCAGGCAGTTGATCAGGCTCACTATTGACAGCGAGTATACCCTGAGAGTATTCTAACCCCATGAGTGTCTCCTTAACCCTTCTTGGCCTGCTCGAGCGTGAACCGAGTTACGGCTACGACCTCAAGCGCGATTACGACTCGCTCTTCGGTCGGGACAAGCCTCTTCCTTTTGGTCAGGTCTACGGCACTCTGGGGCGATTAGCCCGCGACGGGAAAGTGTCGCCGGGTGAAACCGAACACGGTGACGGCCCTGACCGCAAGCGTTACACCGTGACGGACCTTGGGAGAAGTCAATTCGATGCGTGGCTTGGAGAGCCGATCGAACCCGAACCTCACCTGCAAACCGAACTTTTCGTGAAAGTGGTGCTGGCCCTCATTTTAGGACGATCCGCCCAGCGCTACCTCGACGTCCAGCGCACCGCCCACCTCGCACGGATGCGCACACTCACCGAGCTCAAGCAACAAGGAAAACTCGTTGACGCGCTACTTGCCGACCACGGCCTCTTCCACTTGGAGGCCGACCTCCGTTGGATCGACCTCACCGAGGCACGACTCGCAGCCCTAGCAAAGGAGGTGACGTCATGAACGAATTGAACGGCATCTCCTCTAGCCAAGTCGGAGACGTGATCCTCGAAGCGCGCGACCTCACGCTCTCCTTTGGTGAAACCCCAGCTCTCCGTGGGGCGAGCGTTTCGGTAAAGAAGGGCGAGGTCCTAGCCATGATGGGCCCGAGCGGCTCAGGCAAATCGACGCTGCTCCACTGCCTGGCGGGCATCCTTGTTCCAGATTTCGGTGAGGTTTATTTCGACGGCCAGCGAATTGACACCATGCGTGAGACTGAACGCTCCAGATTACGTCGTGATCGCTTCGGCTTCGTGTTCCAGTTTGGTCAGCTCGTGCCAGAGTTGACCGCCGAAGAGAACGTCGCGTTGCCCCTGCTGCTGGGAGGTAAGCGCCGTGAGGAGGCCCTCCGGGTGGCGCGCAGCTGGTTCGAACGCCTCGATCTCGAAGGCCTGGAGCGCCACCGGACCGGCGAGATGTCGGGCGGCCAGTCCCAGCGCGTCGCAATAGCGCGCGGCCTCGTGGCAAATCCTGACGTGCTCTTCGCCGACGAGCCGACCGGATCCCTCGACTCACTAAGCGGTGAACTGGCAATGGACTTGTTGACCCGCGCTGCGCGTGAGTTGGGATCGACAGTGATCCTCGTCACCCACGAACCCCGCGTCGCCGCCTACGCCGACCGTGAGGTCATCGTGCGCGACGGCAAGGTCACGACTTCCGAGGGTGCTTTGCGGTGATACGGCTTGGCCTTCGCTTGACAATTGGAAGTGGACGTGAAGCCGCGTTACGCGTTCTCGTTACCTCATCAGCCGTCGCCCTAGGCGTCGGCCTGCTACTGGCCTGCTTGGCCGGCAGCAACGGGCTACACGCCCAGACCGAACGTGGTGCGTGGCTCGACACCGCGGCCCAGGAGTCACGATCGACTTCAACGTCGAACGGGCTGTGGTGGCTGTCGAGCACCGACCAATTCGGATACCAAGCGATCGACCGCGTGGATGTTGCCGCGACCGGGCCGAGCGCTCCGGTCCCGCCCGGGCTTCTTCACCTGCCGGGACCGGGCGAATACTACGCTTCGCCCGCCCTCACGACCCTCCTGAGGTCCGTACCGGCCAACGAACTGCGCGACCGATATCCGGGGCACCAGATCGGGATCATCGGTGCAGCGGCGCTACCGTCACCGAACTCGCTGATCATCGTCGTCGGCCACAACGCGCGCCAACTCTCGAAGGAACTCGGAGCAGTTGAAGTGGGAGCCATCCAACGCACGCCATCCAGTTGCTACGCCTGCCAGAACACCACCGGGAGCGGATCCGTTCTGCAGTTCATTCTCGTTGGTGGAGCCATCGCTCTTCTGCTGCCAGTGCTTATCCTGATCGCGACCGCGAGTCGCCTGTCGGCCGCGCGGCGCGAGCAGCGCTTTGCCGCTATGCGTCTCGTCGGCGCCACGCCACGCCAGATTTCTGTGATCTCCGCCGTCGAGGCAGCAGTCGCGGCTTTCGCAGGTGTCGCGGCCGGCTTCGCACTCTTCTTCATCATTCGACCGCTGCTCTATCACGTGTCGTTCACCGGGGCGCCTTTCGTCCAAGGCGACCTCTCGCTGCACCGGATCGACATCGTGCTCACCTTGATCGGTGTGCCGGTCGCTGCCGTCGTGTCCGCGCACCTCGCGCTTCGCAAAGTCCAGATATCGCCACTGGGTGTGAGCCGCCGAACGTCGTCGCGCCCTCCACGGATCACAAGGATTATTCCACTGCTCCTCGGGATCGCCGAACTTGCGTACTTCGACGCCGCCGGTAAACCGGGTGCCGTTGGAGGCCAGCTTCTTGAGCTACTCGTGGGCTTCGTACTCCTTATCGTGGGACTGGTTCTCGCCGGACCATGGTTCACGACCGCGGGTTCTCGACTAATGGTGAAACGGGCCAATCACCCCGCCTCACTCATTGCCGGCCGCCGGCTTCTCGACAATCCGAAGGCAGCATTCCGGTTTATCAGTGGGCTCGTAATCGCCCTCTTCATCACGAGCGCCGTGATCGGAGCGCTCAGTTCAATTGCGGCCCTCGACACGACCGGCGGTGGAAGCGCCGCGAGGGACACTCTCGCTGACCCGTTCTGCACCTTCTCGACGTCGAATTGCCCCGCCTCTGCCCAAGTTCCTTCTATCTCAGGCAAGGTGCTTGCCGAAATCCGTACGACGCCAGGAGTGCTCAGTGTGACGGTGGTTCACCAAGGCCCGACTAGGACTCCCCTTCGCAATTCCTTCGGAATCGTCGCGTGCGACCAACTGGCGAAGACTCCCGCGATTGGCAAGTGCGCTTCGGGAGAAACAGTGGCGAGTATCGGCTACTTTCTTTCGAACGTCCTCGGACACAATTCGCACGCGTCGACGACAGTCTGGCCGTCCGCTCACCTGTCAGTGGCGGCAACCGCGCGTCTTCCAGTCGACGCCGTCGTCGTCGCCACCGACGGGTCCGCGGGCTCGCTGGAACGAGCACGAACCACACTCGAGCGGGCTTTTGGAGTCCAGGGCGGAGGGGTCGAAGTCGATGCCCTCGATCNNGGGTTGGGCGAGAGGAAGCGCCCGTTCAGCCTGCTCAGACTCACTGGCGTCCCCAAAGCCCTTCTGCATCGTGTTGTCGCTCTGGAAAGTGCGCTACCACTTCTCCTTGTCGCCACGGTGTCGATCATGGTCGGCCTCGCGTCGGCTGCTCTCTACCTTCACTCCCAGGTCGGCATCAAATTTCGAATCCCGGGAATCGCATATTGGTCAACAGTTCTGGGTGGGCTCGCTGCGTCGCTCGCAATTATCGCTTCGACGTTCCCACTCCTCGATCGGATCACCGGTCCCGATGTGGCGAGAAACGAATGAAGGTTGAATCCCTGGACTTTCGTTGCCGCTTTCAAACCTGACCTTGACGAGGTAAATCGTTGTGATATTCACTACACCCTTGGGTGCTGAGGGACTCGAACCCCCGACCTGCTGAGTATAAATGGGATCGGATCTGTCGCAGTAGGTCGTCTTTGTCGATATTTACTAGGTTTTCCGTTGCTTCTTGTCGGTACTGTCGCGCCCCGTCGGAACTTCGTGAGGGATGTTTTGAGGGATGA
>PMTL01000021.1 GCA_003168075.1 Acidimicrobiaceae bacterium | reverse complement strand
GGGCTCTGAGCATTGCTTCTCAGGGGCAATCTCTCGTGTTGGTGAATTTGGCTTTTTCAGGCGCTAGCGACGATGTCGTTATCCTGAAGCGACGATTGGTAGGGGGGCGGTTGAGTGGCTACGATCATGGCGCTGGAGGGTGTATCGAAATCGTACGGTGGAATCGACGCCCTCAAAGACGTCAGTCTGGAACTCAGATCGGGCGAGATTTGCGCGATATTGGGAAGTAATGGCGCAGGAAAGTCGACGCTCATCAAGTGCCTCACGGGCGCCATCACGCCGGATGGAGGACACGTAGTCGTTGACGGGGCGACCGTCACATTCGTTCATCCGAGTCAAGCTCTGGCAGCGGGTGTGCGTGTGGTCTACCAGGAGTTGTCACTCTTTCCCGCGCTATCGGTAACCGAAAAGTTGCTTGGGCCCACCGTACTGGGGCGGTGGATTCGATGGCGCCGGGCGCACGTAACGGCGTCCAATGACCTTCAGGGATTCGGTGTCAGTATCGACCCTCGGGGGCGGGTCGAGGATTTGTCCCTTGGTGAACAACAGATTGTGGAAATCGTTCGAGCAGTTCGTTCAGGAGGTCGGATCGTGATCCTCGACGAGCCGACCTCGTCTCTGGGGCCTGCGCAGTCGGAGGCGCTATTCGAATTCCTGCACACTCTTGCCGCAACTGGAGTCGCAGTTCTGTTTGTGACGCAACACTTCAATGACGCACTTGAGCACGCAGATTGGATCAGTGTCATGAGAGAAGGGCGCCTCAGCGAGCCGCAAGCGAAGGATGAGTCGAGCGTGACCGACCTCTTGGACCTCGTCTTTGGAGAGGAAAATGACGTCCTGGAGTCGACGTACGAGGTTGGATCCGTTCGCCTGCGCAAGCTCGCTCAGAGTGATCAAGTACTACAAGTCGACGGGATAAGGTGTTCGCCCCTGGTCCATGACATGTCGCTGACGGCTCATGCCGGGGAAGTTGTTGGGCTATATGGAAAGCCCGACTCCGGGCACGTGAACTTCGCAGAAGCGATCTTCGGGTTTCGACACCGACAAAGCGGATCCGTCGTCGTCGATGGTGTCCCAGTTCGAGCGAATAGTCCAATGGCGGCGAAGCGTGCCGGCATCGGATTTGTTGCGGCGGACCGGCGCGAAGCGCTCGCACTTACACATCCCGTCGTCGAAAACGTCACGTTGGCCAATTTGTCCAAAATGTCCAAGTGGTTGCTTTCGGCCGGTGAGGAGGAGAAAGTTACGCAGCGTGCGATCAAACAACTGAGCATCAAGAATGCCAAGCCCGAGATGCCGGTCGAAAGTCTCTCGGGCGGTAATCAGCAGAAGGTGCTCTTTGCGAGATGGCTGCTCGTCGAGCCACGGGTTCTCGTTCTTGTTGAGCCCACGCGGGGGATGGACCTTGCCGCAAAGAGCGAAGTCTTGCGAATCATCAAGGAACGGGCATCAGCCGGGTCAGCGATTGTCGTCATATCGAGTGAGCCCGAGATGATTCTCAGTGTGGCAGATCGGGTTCTCATTGCCTCGAGAGGGTCTATCGTAGGTCAGTTGGCGGATGAGGAAGTCTCGGTCGCCTCTTTGATAGCGCTGGCATCGTGATGACGAGATCCCGGGATCACGAGTGGTGGATCGGTGCCCTTAGGAACGCGCCTCTTTTTGGACCAATAGTGCTGCTTTTTTTACTCATGTTGATGTTTACGTTCCTTGCGCCGAACACGTTCTGGACGGTCGGGAACTTCAAGAACGTCGTTGTGCTGAACTCGGTGATGGCAATTCTCGGAATCGGTCTGACGCTCGTGATCTTGCTTGGGCAGATCGACCTATCTTTTCCCGGAATTGTGATGGTCTCGGCAGCCTCCGTGGGGCTCTTCTACTCAGGGACCAAGGTCGGCTTACCGATCTTCGGGAATGTGAGTATTGGCACCAATAATCAGTTAGTTGCGATCCTCGCCGCAGTCGCGATCGGTGTAATCCTCGGGATCCTGAACGGCGTAATGATCGCAGGAGTCGGAGTTCCAAGTTTCATAGGTTCGCTGGGAGTCTTGCTGCTCGCAGAAGGCTGGGCCTACTACTGGCTGAACGGGCAGGCAGCCTACAGTTTTCCACCTTGGATTATCTCGTTGGGGCGAGGTTCCTGGGGTCCAGTCCCCGTCATCGTGATCTGCGCGCTCGTTGTAGCTGGAGCAACCCATTTGATGCTCAGAAAGACCATCTTTGGACGATACATCTATATGACTGGTGCAAATCGGAACGCGGCTCGTCTCAGCGGAGTGAACACCGCAAGGGTCACCATGATCGTATATGTGCTGGCTGGTCTTCTCGCCGCTGTTGCAGGGATGGCGTACGCGGGAAACCTGGCCTCAGTGAATGGAACCTCGGGAGAGGAGTTGCTGCTTCCCACCTTCGCTGCGGTCGTACTCGGAGGCAACTCGCTGTTCGGTGGATCAGGTGGAGTCACCAACACGCTTACTGGGGTGCTGCTGTACGGAATCCTGCAAGATGGTCTTCTCTTAGTGAATCTGAATATCTTCTTGCTTCCGCTGCTGGAAGGAGTTCTTGTCGTCGTTGCGGTTGTCTTGAACGTCGGACTTGGGAGATTGGCTCGAATCGCTGCGAGTCGAGCAGGACCAGGGAGCAGTGGCCGCAGCAACCGGGTCCAGGCAATGAAGACGTCCTTGCGACCAGGTAGCGAAACTGAGGGTTGGGAGGTCGGCGCGGGCGAGATTCCGGAGCAACACGGAAGCGTTACGGAGGAGTGACCGAATGCTCACGACCAAGTTTCGCGCCTCCCTTTATTTCAAGGCCCGACGGCCCGCGAGTGCGTAACCAGCGACACTGACATCGCAGTGTCAATTGAGACAACAGGAGGAACTACATCATGAAGACAGAACTCGAAGGAAAGACCGCCATCGTTACTGGAGGGGGGGCAGGCATTGGTCTTGCGACGGCGAAGATGCTCGCCGCCGAGGGTGCCAACGTCGTGGTCGTCGACCTCGATACGAGTGACGTCGTCCTCGGCGACGATTCGCTCGGCAAGGTCTTGCCCGTGGTGGCCGACCTCAGAGAAGCATCGTCGGCAACGACAGCGGTGAAAGCGGCGATGGAGAACTTCGGGTCCATCGACGTCCTGGTCAACAACGTGGGTATCGCGCCCGCCCGTGAAGGCTTCTTGTCGGTGAGCGATGAGGAGTGGGACAGGGTGATGAATCTGAATTTCATGACGGTGGTGCGATTCAGCCGTGCCGTGATACCTCAGATGGTCGAGCAGGGCAGCGGGAGTATCGTCAGCCTCGCGTCAGACGTGGCCCGCCAGCCGGACCACTTTTTGGTGGACTACGGCGTATCCAAGGCGGCGATCGCTCATCTTTCGAAGGCGATCTCGATGGAGTTCGGGCCGAGGGGAATCCGTTCCAACGCTGTTGCACCTGGACCGACCCGGACATCGTTGTGGGACCGCCCCGGAGGTTTCGTGGATTATCTGGCGAGTGAATACAAGATGGACCGCGAGAGCGCCGTCGAGCACTTCGTCAAGGTCACCCGAAATCTACCGTTGGGGCGCATGGGCCAGCCTGAGGACGTGGCCGCGGTGATTACCTTCTTGTCGTCTGCCTTGGCACGGCAAATCACTGGCTCCGTCTACTGCGTCGACTCCGGTTCCATGAGGGCCATCTAGGACCGTGTGAAAGCGAGGCTCGCGAAATGATGCAGATCTATAGAAAGGGTGGAACCATGGGTGGGTCGGTTACGGGTCAAGATGAGTGGTTACTGTTCCAAGTTCTTACTCCCGCGCAAGCGCAGGAGCTCGCCTCCGTGCTCGAGGTGCTGTTGCCTCACGAGGGCGGGGCTTTCGAGGCGGCGCGACTGGCGACGGCTCTGTCACTCGACTCGACCATGGTGGGCAACCTAGGTCTCCGGGCGCTCGTCTTGGGGGGCATCACGGTAATTCGACAGGCGTGTCTGGACGGATCGCCATTCGTCGAGCGGACGCTGGAACAACGCACCGAGATCGTGGCGGGCTGTGAGGACGCCTCTTGGTTCCAGACTGTCCTGCACCTCGCGAAGGCTGACTTCTACAACCGGCACATCGTGTGGAAAGAGATCGGGTATCCCGACCTCGGGAATGACTCGGGGTATCTCGACAAGGGATTTGACCGGCTACGCGTTTGACAATCCAGGAAGGAAGATGATGGGAAGAGAATTCGCACTCAATGAGCCGGTGGACGTGCTCGTGATTGGCACCGGAGCGGGAGGCGGCAACGCCATTCGCGAGCTCTGCCTCAACGGCGCCAGTGTCGTCGCGCTCGAGGCGGGCCAACGGTACTCGCCCGAGAGGGACTTCGTCAATGACGAGATGACGATGTTCGGCAAGTTGTCGTGGACCGACCCCATTCTGTCGGCCGGGGACAATCCTTACGCCATGCCGACGTGGACGTGCAAGACAGTAGGTGGGTCGACCGCCCACTGGACAGGGAATGCTCTGCGACCCTCCGCCTACGAACTCAAGGCGCGTTCCACCTACGGGGCGATTGCCGGGACGTCGCTGGTTGACTGGCCGGTCACCCTCGAGGAGATGGAACCGTGGTACGAGAAGGCCGAGAGGTACATGGGCGTCACGGGTCGAGCGCAGCCCTCGCAGACACCCAGTGCGAACTACCTCGCCAT
>PMTL01000109.1 GCA_003168075.1 Acidimicrobiaceae bacterium | reverse complement strand
AACTTGATGGCGTTGGTGAGCAGATTGGAGATGGCGCGCACTAAGCGGTCGCGCCGACCAACGACCATGGACGTCTCCAGATCGACTTCGATGATGACGTTTTTGATGCGAGCGTAGGTGCGAGCGGTTTCGACGCACTCTTCGACCACGTCGTCCAGGCGAAACTGAGCGACGGGACCATCGGAACGCTCGCCGCGCGCGAGCTCGGCGAGGTCGCCCACGAGAGCGGCGAGCTCGTCAACCTGAGCGACCATGTCGTCGGTCAATTGTTGCAAGTCCTCGGGAGCAAGTTGCTGGGCACGTGAGAGAACTTGGGCGTTGGTGCGCAGACTAGTCAGCGGTGTGCGCAACTCGTGTGAGGCGTCGAGCACCAACTGGCGCTGGAGGGATTGGCTCTGCTCGACGGTGCCGAGCAAGCGGTTGAAAACTCGGCGCAGTCGCCCGAGTTCGTCGACGTCGCCTTCCACGAGTCGCCGCGACATGTCACTCGTCTCGGCAATGTCCTCGATGTCGTCAGTGACGTCTTCGAGGGGGTGCAGCGCGTTGCGAGCCAGGATCACACCCAGCGACAAGGCGAGAAGCAGAACGCCCGCGGAGACGAATAACAGCGTTCGCACGAGATTTCGCAGCTCGGCGACCTGACCCGAGAAGTTGGCGAAGAGGACGTCAGCTCCGTCGGTCGTGAGCCGGCAATCGTTGTTGTTGCCGCAGGCCACCACATCTCCGGGAACCAGAGCGAAGATTGCTTCGCGAACGGACTGATTATTGAACTCGACGGTGCGAAAAACGTAGCCCGTGGCGAGACCCTTGGCGTACTTCTTGACGGTCGCGTCGACGAGGCCGGCTGGTGCATTGGGCTGCACCACTTGATAGTTCGCCAAGACGAGGAATGACGGTGTGCTCTCGAAGTTGTCCTCGCTGTGGATGTAGGCCTGCAAGAGGGATTGATCCACGGAACTCGTCAGGGCGTTGCGGGTCGTCAAGAATGAGGTCAAACTCGCTAAGACGACGGCTAGAGCGGCCGCGATAACGGTCGCAGCAATAACGCGACTGCGAAAGGTCATGCAGCGCGCAGCGCGTATCCCACGCCGCGGACCGTCTGGATGAGTCGCGGTTCACTCGACTCTTCCAACTTGCGTCGCAGGTAGCCGATATAGACGGCCAGTGAGTTGGTGCCCGAATCGAAGGTGTAGCCCCAGACCAAATCAAGGATCTGGTCACGCGTCAAGACTTGGCGCGGGTGCTGCAAGAACAGTTCGAGCAGGTCGAACTCGATCTTGGTGAGTTCGATGACTCGGTCGCCGCGCCGCACTTCGCGGGTGCCGGGGTTCAGGGTGAGGTCCTCAAAACGTAAGACGGTGTCGTCGCCGTCGGTGACGTGTCTTCGGCGCAACAGGGCGCGTAGGCGCGCCAGTAACTCCGCCAGATCGAAGGGTTTAACGAGGTAGTCATCGGCGCCCACGTCGAGTCCCTCGACGCGGTCGTTCACGGCGTCGCGGGCGGTCAGCATCAGGATTGGTGTCGCGTCGCCGGCGCGACGAATGCGACGACAGACCTCGAGCCCGTCGATGTCGGGCAATTGAAGGTCCAACACTATGGCGTCGGGGGCGCGCAATTGGACGGCGCGTAGTGCACTGGCGCCGTCTTCGAAGAGTTCGACGTCATAATTCTCCATCCGCAGCGCTCGGCCGAGGGCCGTGCGAATCGCGGCGTCGTCGTCGACGATCGCGACATAGGCGTTGCTGGTGGGTAGGTTGGTCACGGGCTTTCCTTTGGAATACGGTCAGGCTCTAGTGTTGCGTGTTGGTATTAATGGTCTTTCGTCTTTCCTTAAGAATCTAGAAAGATTGTTAGCACCCTAGATGGCGGGTAGTTCAATTGGCAGAACGACGGACTTTGAATCCGTAGGTTGGAGGTTCGAGCCCTCCCCCGCCAGCTTCACGACGCGCGCCGCGGCGCGAGCAAAAACCCTGTTGAGGAACTGCTGCGAGGTTCCTGGGCGTATCGGGGTGGGCGTAACTACTCCACGGACGGTCGCGTCCAACGCCCGGACGCCTCCGAGCACTCCGGTAACTCCCAAAGTGGTCACGGAGTGAGTAGTCGGCTCAGTCTTCGAGTGACCGCCCGAAGACGCGAACCCCCTGGCCGGGTTCATCGCAGCGCCAATTTCGCCATAGGGGCACAGTCGCCGATAGGAGTCGTTCTCGTCGCACGGTCGACACTGTCGTCGAGGCTCGCATCGAGAAGTCGCCCGGGGGACTCGTCTGGCACGAGGGGTGTCGTCGAGGTCGATTCGGCACTTCGCTCTCGTATGCGACGTCGTTAGAGTGTGTCCATGAAATCGACGGACCTATGTCTCAGCATGCCTGATCCAGGTTTGATCGCGGAGTTTGGTGACCCGCCGCCGGGGGTCGTAGTTATTGAATGGGACTTCGCGGGACCGGCTCCTCGCGACACTATCGACCTCGTCGTCCCGCCTTATATGTCGACGCCAGAGGTCTTACGACAGTTGGCCGGTGTCTCGGCGCGACTCGTGCAGAGCCAATCGGTCGGCTATGACGGGGTGAGCGAGTTCCTTCCACCGGGTTACACGTATGCGAATGCCGCCTCGGTTCACGAGACCTCGACCGCCGAGTTAGCGCTGGCCCTCATCTTGGCGTCGCAACGAGGTATCGCCGACTTCGTTCGGTCCTCTGAACGCGGCCTCTGGGCGCCGCGCCAATACGAGAGTCTGGCGGATCGATCAGTTCTTCTCGTCGGATATGGAGGGGTCGGCAAGGCGATCGAATCTCGACTCTTGCCCTTTGAGACCAGCGTGACCCGCATCGCCACGACGGCTCGATCTGATGAGCGCGGCCAGATCTACGCCATTGACTCCTTGTTCGATCTGCTGCCGTCTTTCGACATCGTCGTGGTGGGCGTGCCCCTCACCCCGGACACCACGCACCTCGTCAATGACCGGTTTCTTTCTCGCATGCGAGATGGCGGTCTGCTGGTTAATATCGCCCGCGGTCGCGTCGCCTCGACTGAGGCCCTGGTGAAGCACGCACAGAGTAGGCGCCTGCGCTTCGCCCTCGATGTGACTGACCCGGAGCCGCTACCCAACGGGCACCCACTGTTTTCACTGCCTAATGTACTGATCTCACCACACGTCGGAGGCGCATCGAGCGCCATGTTGCCGCGAATGGCGCGTCTCGTCGTAGTGCAAGTTACGCGGATGCTCAATGGAGAACCCCCGATCAATGTGGTGCTGCGCAGTTAGTTTTCTAGGAATTCTCGAGGTCTCGTAGGGAGCCGGTATTCACTCGGTGGGCACAGCACATTGACGGAGTCTCCGGTTGCCTGGGGCCACTTGATAGTCTTCGCGCTTATTCTTGCTCGGAATTGAGGGTGCCTGTGGTCATCGGCGAGTGCGCGGACGGTCGGTCCGACTTTCATGTCGTGAGCGCCATGGACAAATTTCGCGGGACCGCCACGGCGCGGCAATTGAGCGAGTCGATTTCGCGGGTCGCGTTGTCGCTCGGATGTTCAACTGATCTGCAGCCGATGTCCGACGGTGGTGAAGGCTTTCGTGACGCATTTGACGGAAAGGTCTGGGTAGAGACAGTCCCGGGTCCGCTGGGCGAGAATATTGCAGCACGTATCACGATGGCGTCGACCTTCGGACAACCTACCGGTGTTATTGAGGTGGCCGAAATCGTTGGTCGCGATTTCTTGGTGTCACCAACGCGAGAGCAAGCACTCGAGGCGTCGAGCGATGGGGTGGGTCATCTCATCTTGGCGGCCGTTCGCCATGGTGCAGAGTCAATCCTGATTGGTTGCGGCGGTTCCGCGACGTCCGATGGCGGCTGGGGCTGCTACCGGGTACTGAGAGACGCCGGTGGTCTGCCAGTTCCGGTGGTGGCGGCGACCGACGTGACGACTCGCTTTAGTGCGGCGCGGCGCTACGCCACGCAAAAAGGTGTTCGCGATGAGGACCTGGCAGTGGTCGACGCGAGACTCGCGGCGTTGCGCGAGCTGTACTCGTGTGAACAGTCCGTCGATGTTGGCGAAATGGACCGGGCTGGCGCGTCGGGGGGGATACCTGGTGGTCTGGCGGCTCTCGGAGCTTCGCTTGTCAGTGGGTTTGACGCCGTCTCCGGGTCGGTCAATCTACCTGGGAGGATTCTCGGATCTTCGTTGGTGGTGACCGGCGAGGGACGATTTGATGAAGGCAGCCTTGAGGGCAAAGTCACCGTCGGAATTGCTTCATTGAGTGGCCACCTCGTGCCGGTGTTGATCGTGTGCGGATCAGTCGACGACGAGTCCGCCGATCAGTTCAGCGCACACTTTCCCCAGGCCAAGATTGTGAGTCTAGAAAGTCGCTTCGGGCGAAACGCGTCAATGAATGACGTCACCTCGTGCGTCGAGATCGTGGTGCGTGAAGAGATCGAGTACCGTCGCCAGTGATGGTCACGGCCACGAGTGTCTCGACAACTCTGCGAGAGGCAGTCGCGTCACGATAGATCCCCCTTTTGGCGCCCTGATAACAAGTACGCCACGCGAGGAAGCGCGGGCTAGCGTGAGGCCCATTGAACGTAATTCGGGGGTGATTGACGACCGTGCAAAATGAGTTGACATCGATAAATTCCGGTGATATAAATTCAAA
Organism: Acidimicrobiaceae bacterium; assembly: GCA_003168075.1. Taxonomy (GTDB): domain Bacteria; phylum Actinomycetota; class Acidimicrobiia; order Acidimicrobiales; family RAAP-2; genus RAAP-2. Next base: position 32,971 of record PMTL01000109.1, on the reverse strand, counting down.
CATCAGATGTTTCGTGATTGAAACTGACTATTACGTCATATTTTAACGCGAATCACTGGTTATTGCGCCGAAAACATCGGACCAATATTTAGAGGGGGGATTTCAATGAAGGTGGAAAGGAATTTGTTCGCGTCACCGCGAAAGGCAATCAGGGGGGCGAGAGGCAAGCCGAATCGTACGCTGGCCATCGGACTCACCGGTGCCCTGTTGACAACCATGATTGCTTTGGTCGCCCCGGGGGCGACGTCGGTCAGTGGTGCCGCTAGCCCTCAAGTCAAGATTGGTGTTGACCTGACCTACAACAACACTGACTTCTGGTCTGCGTACATCACGTATGAGCAGCAGTACGCCAAGTCAATGAATATCAAGTTGCTGGGACCACTTCTTTCGGCCGCCAGCGCGAGTCTGCAGAACCAGCAAATCGAAGAGTTGGTCAACGAGGGCGCCAAAGCGGTCATCGTCAACCCCGAGACTGCGACGAGCCTCGCACCAGCCATTGCGTACGCTGCCAAGCACAACGTGCAGTTGATTTCGGTTGACACGATTGTCGGCGTCGGTCACGTGTACATGGTGGTACGTGCATCCAACCTGCTCTACGGACAAGACGCGTGTGCGTACGTGGTCTCCAAGGGCATCAAGTCGGGTTACGTACTCAACATTGAAGGCGACCTCACGTCGTCCAACGGTGCGGACCGATCGAACGCTTTTGCCGCGTGTATGCAAGCGAACGCCCCCAAGGTCACCGTTTTGAACGACCCAACCGTGTGGAATGACGCAACGGCTGTGTCGGACGCCCAGACCGCAATTACTGCGTACGGAAGCCACCTGAAGGCAATCTATTCACAGTGGTCGTCACCGGACACCGGAATTATCCCCTTGCTCAAGAAGGCTTCCCTGAAGCCGCTCTTGATCAGTGACGACGGCGTACCGTTCGAGATGTGCGACATTGCCGCTGGGACGGTCTCGGCGTCTCAGTCGCAGCCCGCAAACCTGTATGCGGAGTACGCGCTGAAGTACGCGGTGGATGCGGCGACCGGTGTGAAACTGAAGGCTGGTGATAAGGGTGGTGGAGCCCCAACTCTGCAGAATGTCAGTTATGACAATGACTCCAACCTGGCCGACCCAATTGTTGCCCCCTTTGTAACGAAGTCGGCAATTAGCCTGAAGGTCAAGACACCTGTTGATGGATTGTCTGCTGTGCAGCAGTCAACCCCAGTGACAAGCAAGACTCTGTGGGGCAACGTATTTGGTGCCTCACATGGTGGCGTTTGTAGCGCCTCGTAAGCAAACTGACGTTTGTTGGAGGTTAATTAAAGTGACTCAGCTCTTTGCAGTTGAAGCAAAAGGGATTGAGAAGAGCTTTGGTAGCACGAAGGCCCTGCGCGGCGTTGATCTCCGGATCAGCGCCGGGCAGTGCCTCGGGCTAGTCGGGCGCAACGGTGCGGGCAAGTCCACGCTCGTTTCAGTTCTCAGCGGCTTATCAAAGCCCGACAACGGACAGGTCTTTTTTGACGGCGAACCAGCGCCCTCGCTGAAGGACGTCGAGGGATGGCGACTTCGGATTGCCACGGTCTTTCAACATTCGAAGGTGGTACCCCAACTCAGTGTGACCGAAAACGTCTTCTTGGGCAACATCATCACGCGAGGGAAATTGGTGGACTGGAAGGTGATGCGCGAAAAGACTCGCACCATCATCGACGAATGGAATTTCGATATTTCTGTTACGGCCCGATGCGAGACGTTGACCGTCGAGCAACTCCAAATCGTGGAGATTGTTCGGGCGTTGGCGACTGGCTCTCGGTGCATTTTGCTCGACGAGCCAACCGCCGCCCTAGAGCGCCGGGCCGTTGATCGACTCTTCGATCGAGTGACGCAATTAGTCGCCAGCGGTGTGTCGGTTCTTTACATCTCGCACCATCTCGAAGAAGTCTTCGAGATCTGCAGTGAGGTCACCATCTTGCGCGACGGCAAGGTCGTAATGACGACACCCATTGAGCACATCACCAAGGACCAGATGGTGGCGGCAATGGTCGGCGAAGTCACCACGACCGGCGACGTCGCGAGTGGTTTTAGCAGCCTCTTGCACCAGCCCACGGGCTCGCAGGGAGTTGGCACGACACAAGGGCTGGTGATCGAGAATCTTCGGGTGACGTCGATTCGCGGAGACCTGGACGGTATATCGCTGGTGGTGAGGCCTGGGGAGCGGGTCGGAGTCACCGGACTGCTCGGCGCGGGCGTTGCCACGCTCGGACGCGCGGTAGCGGGGGCCACAAAGTTTGACGAGGGATCGATCAGCGTCGACGGGGTGGCGTTGAGGTCCGGCCGGCGCGATATTGCCCTGAAGTCCGGGGTGGGATACATCCCCGAGAATCGTCAAGTCGAGGGCTTCGTCGCCAACTTGGGAGTTGGTGAGAACGCCACCATGACCGTCACGAGACGGCTGGCGACTCGTTGGGGATTTGTCAATCCCCAACGACGTAACAACGCGGCGCTGCCGTGGGCGCAGTCGCTGTCACTGGTGACGTCGGGCATGAAGCAGCCCGTTGGAGAATTGTCGGGAGGGAATCAACAAAAGGTGACGGTCGTTCGCTCGTTGATCAGCAATCCGAGCTTGATCGTTGCGGTGACGCCCACCCGCGGCGTGGACGTGGCGTCGAAGAGCCTGGTGATGAGTTCTCTCATCGTTGCCGCTCGCAGTACCGGGGCGGCCCTACTTATCTGCAGCGACGAACTTGACGATTTGGCCGAATGCGACCGCGTCATTGTTCTCTTTCGAGGAAAAATCTTTACCGAATTTACGCAGTCCCCGTTCGATCGCGAGTTGATCATCGCCGCGACCGAGGGGATTTCAACCCAGGAACAGGCGGCATCGTGACACTGAAAGATCGTTCTCCATCGCGGGATCAAGAAATTGAGCTGCTCGTTGGGGCGGACTCGACCAAGAAACGAGTCCTGCTCAATAGTGGCGCGGCGAATCTCATTCGTCAGGTGGCTCTGGTGCCGGTACTCGTTGTTGTGTTGATTGTCGGCGCGTTCGCCAGCCCGTACTTCCTCACCGTCAACAACATCGCGGGAATTGCTCAGCAGGTGTCCGCACTTGCCGTGACCGTCGTGGGAGAGAGTTTGATCCTCCTGATAGGCGGGATGGACTTGTCGTTAGAGTCGACCTACGGCCTCGCTCCCATGGTGGCGGCGTGGATGATTCTTCCGATCGCGGACTACGGAAATGGTCTCCAACTCAGTCCGTTCCTCGGCATACTCATTTTGCTGTTGGTCGGAGCTGTCGTGGGGCTCATCAATGGGTTTCTCATTGTCAAAGGACGTCTCAACGGGTTCATCGTCACCCTGGCCATGACGATTATCCTCGCGGGTCTGCAAAGTGGCATCGTGAAGGGCGCGACGCTCTTCAACTTACCGCCGGCGTTCGTCTGGCTCGGTTCGGCGAATGTCGGGGTCGTGCCGGTATCAGTGATTGCCGCGGCGATCGTCTTCGTCGTCGTGGGTCTGTACCTTCGCTATCATCGAACCGGTCGGGCAATTTACGCCATCGGAGGAAATACTGACGCCGCGCGCGCCGCCGGAATTCCGGTGGATCGCATCAAAATTGGCGTCTACGTCGCGGGCAGCATGTTGGCGGCGCTCGGCGGATTGATGGAAGCCGGTCGCGTATCGGCCGTCACGGGAACCCAGGGCTACGGCGAGGGGATCATCTTCCAGGTGTTCGCGGCCGCAGTTATCGGCGGAGTGAGTCTGAAGGGCGGACGCGGCAACATGGTGGGCGCTGCCTCGGGAGTCATCTTGCTCGGATTGGTCGCAAATATCTTGGACTTGGCCAACGTGTCGAACTATTGGATTCTGGCAATCGACGGTTTTGTTATCTTGTTCGTCCTCGCGCTCGCGCGAATTATCGGTGGCAATGAGGCCGCCGAATGACGAGGGGGACCGAGCTGTTCAGCCACTTCGAGGTGAGTGACGTACGCTTTCCCACCTCACGCGATCTCGACGGCAGTGACGCGATGAACCAAGACCCGGACTACTCCGCCGCGTACGTCATCGTGCATACGACGTGGGGCAGTACCGGCCACGCATTCGTTTTCACCATTGGCCGAGGCAACGAAGTCGAGGTCGCTGCCGTGCGCGCGGTGGAAGAACTCGTTATCGGACTGGGTGTCGACGAGGTGCTCGCCGACATGGGTGCTTTTTGGCGCCGCTTGACTCACGACAGCCAATTGCGGTGGCTGGGCCCCGAAAAGGGCGTAATGCACATGGGTATTGGTGCCGTGGTCAATGCCGTGTGGGATCTGTACGCGAAGCGCGAGGGAGTGCCGCTGTGGCAATTGTTGAGCAACCTGTCACCCCAGCAAATTGTCGACCTTGTCGATTTTCGACACCTCACGGACCAATTGACGCCGGGCGAAGCACTGGGCATTTTGACGCAGGCCACGGAAGGACGCGAACAGCGTCGACACGATTTGCTCGAGCGAGGCTACCCGGCCTATACGACGTCGGCCGGGTGGCTCGGCTACTCCGACGAGAAGGTCACCCGGTTGGTCGGCGAGGCTCTCGAGGAGGGCTTCACGCACTTAAAGATCAAGGTCGGCAACGACATTGACGATGACTTGCGACGTCTCAAAATGGTCCGTGGACTGGTGGGTCCGGACCTGAAGCTATCGGTCGACGCCAATCAGATATGGGAAGTCGACGAGGCGATCGACAACGTGAAGCGCTTGGCGGCTCACAATATCTACTGGGTCGAGGAGCCCACGAGTTCCGACGACATCTTGGGGTTTTTGAAAATTTCGCGCGCGGTGCACCCCGTGATGGTCGCGACGGGCGAGCACGTGGCCAATCGCGTCATGTTCAAGCAGTTTCTGTCGAGTGGGGCAATCGACATTTGTCAAATCGACGCCTGCCGCGTCGCCGGCGTGAACGAGAACATCGCCATTCTTCTCCTCGCGGCAAAATTCGGCGTGGCCGTATGTCCGCACGCGGGTGGTGTCGGCTTGTGTGAAGTGGTCCAACACCTTTCGATGTTTGACTACGTGGCGGTCAGTGGGATCATTGACAATCGGTGGATCGAATACGTGGACCATCTGCACGAACACTTCGTCGATCCTGTCGAGATCGTCAATGGTCGCTACGTGGCGCCGCGGTACCCCGGCAATGGGGCGGCCATGATTGCGGAGTCAATCGAGGCCTATGGCTTTCCCCACGGTCGGATTTGGAGGGACGTCAGTAGTGTCGCGTGAGCACTTCGTTCGCGCGAGGGAGCCGTCGTGCGACTAGCCCGTCACGGTCCGGCGGGACACGAACGTCCCATCGTGGCGGGCAGCGACGGCGTATGGCGCGATCTCTCCTCTCTCACGCACGACATCGACGGCAGCTTCCTCTCCGACGGCCTCGGCGCGGCTCGTGCGGCGCTGGAGTCGGCGTCGTTACCCCCGATCACTTCTCCGGTCGGTCGATTCGGTCCGCCGCTGTCGAGCGTGGGAAAGATCATTTGCATCGGGCTCAATTACGTGGACCACGCTCGCGAGACGGGAGCGGCAATTCCCGGTGAACCAGTGATGTTCCTCAAAACGCCCGACACGGTGATTGGTCCAGACGACGACGTGCTGGTTCCACGTTTGTCGACCAAGACCGATTGGGAGGTCGAGCTAGCGGTAGTGATGGGCGCCCCGGCTCGGTACCTGGATTCACCCGATCAGGCGGCGGGCTGCATCGCGGGATTCACCATTAGCAACGACGTCTCGGAGCGTGAGTTCCAGATCGAGCGAGGCGGACAGTGGGATAAGGGAAAGAACTGTGAGACCTTTAATCCCCTGGGCCCGTGGATTACGAGTTATGACGAAGTAATCGACCCGCAGAATTTGGCGATGCGCCTATGGGTGAATGGGACGCTGCGACAAAATAGCAATACGAGCAACATGATCTTTGATGTGGCCTATCTGGTGTGGTACTTGAGCCAATTTTTGGTCCTTCGCCCGGGTGACGTCATCAACACCGGCACCCCTCACGGCGCCGCCCTCGGGCTCGCGGATCATCCCTATCTCAAGGCGGGCGACGTGATGGAAGTTGAAATAGAAGGACTAGGTCGTCAACGCCAAGTGCTGGGAGCTGCGTAACGTGAACTCAATGGGACCGCTTCGAGCGCTCGTGACGGGAGGCGCCTCCGGAATCGGACTGGCCACCGCCGAAGAATTGACCCGGGTTGGCGTGTCGGTGGCCGTTCTTGACCGGGCCGACAGCGGACCTGACGGTTTTACATTTGTGAGTGCCGACGTCACGAATGACCAGCAAGTGCGCGAGGCGGTGGCCGCAGCGGTGTCACAACTGGGCGGCCTCGATATTGTCGTCAACTGCGCCGGCATCGGCGCCCAGGGGGGGATCGAGAGCAACACTGATGACGAGTGGCACCGGGTGTTCGACGTGAATGTCGTGGGAATCGTGAGGGTGTGTCGAGCGGCGTTGCCAGAACTTGTGTCGTCGCCGGCGGGCGCCATCGTGAACGTCAGTTCTATTGTGGCCACCATCGGATTGCCCGATCGGGTTCTCTATTCGGCGACCAAGGGCGCCGTTCTTTCGATGACCCAGGCAATGGCCGCTGATCTCGTGGTCCACGGAATTCGTGTGAATGCGGTCAATCCGGGCACCGTCGATACACCGTGGATCGCGCGACTGCTGGAACGCGCCGAGGACCCCGCCCAGGAAAGACTCGCGCTCGAGAAGCGCCAACCTCACGGCCGACTCGTGAGCGCCGACGAAGTCGCCCGGGCAATTGCGTATCTGGCGTCGCCCTCGTCGGGTTCGACGACGGGGACGTACCTCGCGGTGGACGGTGGAATGCAACGCCTGCGAACCCGTCCGGCGCCATGACGACGCGCCGCATTGCGTCAGTCATCGAGCTTCGCTCGGAGAAGGAAGCCGACTACCGCGCCCTGCACGCCGACGTATGGCCGGGGGTAGTGCAGACGCTGCACGACAACGGCGTCAGGAACTATTCAATTTTTTTGCATCGCGGCTTGTTGTTTTCCTACCTCGAATTCGTCGGCGACGACTACGGGGCCGCCATGGCCGCTATCGCTTCTGACCCCGTCACGAAGGAGTGGTGGAAACTCACCGATCCCTGCCAGACGCCCGTCACCTCCGCCGTGTCCGGTGAGTGGTGGGCGGCGCTCGAAGAGGTCTTTCACCTCGACTAATGCAGACATCGCCGCGCGTTGACGCCCATCACCACGTTTGGGACCTGACCCAACGAGATCAAGAGTGGACCATTGGTCTGCCGGCCTTGCGCCGCTCGTTTTCAATGGACGATCTGGTGCCTCAATTAAAGGAGTGCGGTGTCGTGGCCACGGTCGTTGTCCAGACCGTCAATCTCGCCGAAGAAACGCCCGAGCTCTTGTGCTTAGCCGAAGAATGTTCCTGGATCGTGGGAGTGGTCGGGTGGGTGGACCTCAGAGCACCTAGTGTCCGCGATCAACTGGACGAGCTGAGCCAATTGCCGGGCGGTGAGCATTTGGTCGGCATTCGCCACGTCGTGCAAAGCGAGCTCGACCCCAATTGGCTACGGCACCCGAACAACTTGCGCGGACTGCGCGCGGTGGGCCAGGCCGGTCTGGTCTACGACGTGCTGATTCATCACGATCAAATCGAATCGGCCGTCATCGCCGCACAGACTTTGCCCGAGGTGAAGTTTGTCATCGACCATTGTGGAAAGCCACCGATCGCCGACGGGCATCTCGAGCCCTGGCAACGAGGGATGACCGAACTCGCGCGATGCGAGAATGTCGCGGTCAAACTCTCGGGTTTAGTCACCGAGGCCGATAACGATAACTGGAGCGTGAGCGACTTACGGCCGTGCGCTGAGATCGTTCTGGATTTATTTGGATCTGCGCGCGTCATGTTCGGCTCGGACTGGCCGACGTGCCAGACCGCCGCGACGTACCGCGACGTCGTGGTGGCGGCGAGAGAGTTGACGAGTGAATTGAGCGCGGATGAGATCGATGACGTCTTTGGGCGCACCGCCATTCGCTGGTACCGCTTGGAGGTCTCGTGAAAGTGAATCAATTAGGTCGCACCGGCGTGTCGGTGACGGTGTTGGGATTTGGAGGTGCCCCGGTGGGAAACCTCTTCAAACCAACATCAGATGACGACGCGTCCGAGGCCATTGCCGCGGCGTGGAACGCGGGCATTCGCTACTTCGACACCGCTCCTCACTACGGGCTGGGACTCTCGGAACGACGCCTTGGACGTGGCTTAGGGGGTTACCCTCGCCCCGAGCTCACGATCTCCACCAAGGTGGGGCGCCTGCTCATTCCCAACCCGGCTCCCTCAGGCTCCGACTTGGCGGCGGGGGGCTTTGAGGTACCCGACGACTTCGTGCGAACCCTGGACTACTCGGGTGACGGAATCAAGAAGAGCATCGAAGCCAGCCTGGAGCGACTCGGCACGGATTACGTCGATATTGTCTACGTGCACGATCCCGATCATCACGTTGATCAGGTCATTAGCGAGACGTTTCCGGCATTGGTGAAACTCCGCGACGAGGGAGTTGTCCGGGCCATTGGTGCCGGAATGAACTACTGGCAGCCCTTGTTGCGCTTTGTGACCGAGTCGGACATTGACGTGGTGATGCTGGCGGGACGATGGACACTTTTGGACCAGAGCGGTGAGCCGTTGCTGCGTGAATGTCGAGCCCGTGGTGTTGCAGTCGTGGCGGCGGCTCCGTTCAATTCGGGAATCCTCTCGCGGCCGGAGCCCGCGAGTGACAGTCACTTCGATTATCAGGGAGTCTCGACGAGTCTCTTGGCGCGAGCCAGAGTACTCGCCACGCTGTGTCGCAAATACGGCGTTGAATTGCCGGAAGTCGCGATCAATTTTCCTCTTCGTGGAGACTCCGTTGTCTCGGTCGTCGCCGGATTTCGCAACGCGACGCAGGCTTCGACGGGGGCCCACTGGATGGACATTGAATTCCCACCGGAACTCTGGGACGAACTCGATACTCTCGAGAGAACGGGCGGCCAGGAATGAAAGTGGGGCTATTCATCACCTGTTTAGTCGATGGCGTGTACCCCCGCGTCGGCGAGTCAATGCTGCGATTACTTCGTCGCTTGGACGTTGACGTGCAGGTTCCCCGGAGTCAGACGTGCTGTGGTCAAATGCACATCAATACGGGCTACGGCTCTATGGTGCTGCCCCTCATTCGCAATCACGTTGAGTCCTTTGCCAGGTACGACGTCGTGGTCGCCTCGTCGGCCTCGTGCGTCGGCGCGGTACGCCATCACTACCCCGGCATTGCTCGCGACAGCGGTGACGAGGACCTCGTGCGCGCGGTGGCCCAACTCGCACAGCGGACCTACGAGTTGAGCGAGTTCCTCGTCGACGTAATGGGTACCACCAAGGTAGGAGCGTATTTTCCCCACACCGTGACGTACCACCCGACGTGTCACTCGCTTCGCGCTCTGCGCATTGGTGAACGACCCCTGGCCCTGCTCAATGAGGTGGAGGGGATCGAGCTCGTCGAGTTGCCTCAGGCGGAGTCGTGCTGTGGTTTTGGTGGCACCTTCGCCGTGAAGAATGCCGACGTGTCGGGTGCGATGCTGGCCGACAAATTGTCGTGCGTGCGAGAAACGCGCGCCGAGGTGCTGACGGCCGTGGATTCATCGTGTTTGATGCAAATGGGCGGGGGCCTCTCGCGCCAGGGAGATACCACAACCACTCTGCACTTGGCGGAGATTCTGGCGTCGACGAGGTGACCTACCTCGGCCTCTCGGGGGCGCCTCGAGGTGTCGGTCAATTACGAGGTGCCCAGTCGTTCCCCGACGCCGCCAAGGAGGCGCTCGGCAACGACCAGCTGCGCGCCAATTTGAAGGCCGCCACGACGACAATTCGCGCGAAGCGCGCACAGGTGGTGGCGGAAGTACCCGACTGGACGCAGTTGCGATCAGCCGCCGCCGCCATCAAGGACGAGACGTTGGCGAATCTCGAAAACTATCTCGTTGAATTCGAGAGCCACGTCGTCGAGTGCGGCGGCGTGGTGCACTGGGCGCGCGACGCCAATGAAGCGAACCAGATTGTCGTGGAGATCGTCACCGCGGCTGGTGCGTCGGAGGTCGTCAAGGTGAAGTCCATGGCCACGCAGGAGATTGGCCTGAATGAGGCATTGAGCGACGCCGGGGTGGCGGCCATTGAGACCGACCTGGCGGAATTAATTGTTCAACTGGGCCACGACTGGTCGAGTCATATTCTCGTGCCGGCGATCCACCGCAACCGCAATGAGATTCGAGATATTTTCCTACGTGAGATGGACGGCGTCGACCCCGATCTTTCGAATGACCCCCCGGCCCTGACCGAGGCGGCGCGGCGCTACCTGCGTGAGAAGTTCCTCTCCGCTGGTGTCGCCATCAGTGGTGCCAATTTCGCCATCGCCGAAACGGGGACACTGGTCGTCGTCGAGAGTGAGGGCAATGGTCGAATGTGCTTGACGCTGCCGGGAACGCTCATCACGGTGATGGGAATCGAGAAATTACTACCCCAGTGGCGCGACCTCGAAGTCTTTCTTCAACTCTTGCCCCGCTCCGCCACCGGGGAACGAATGAACCCGTACACGTCCATGTGGACCGGCGCGGTCGAAGGTCAGGAGTTCCATCTCATTCTGCTCGATAACGGGCGCACCGCCACGTTGGCCGATCCCCACGGGCGAGCGGCGTTGCGCTGCATTCGATGCTCGGCGTGTCTCAATGTCTGTCCGGTGTACGAGAAGGTCGGGGGCCACGCGTACGGCTCGGTGTACCCGGGCCCCATTGGGGCAGTGTTGTCGCCCCAGCTCACCGGTGTCAGTGACAATCCCTCGTTGCCGTTCGCGTCCACTCTCTGCGGGGCGTGTCTGGACGTCTGCCCGGTGGCCATTGATATCCCCAACATGCTGGTCCACTTGCGCTCTCGAGTCGTGGGCGAGCGCCACGGCGGCGCGCGACCGAGTCTCGAATCGATGTCGATGTCGGGTATGGCGTTGGCCATGGGGGGACCTCGCCGTTTCGAGATCGCTTTGAAGGCACTGCGCGTCGGACGACTTTTGAACGGTCGCTGGTCGTCGTCGAGAGGTCGTGGGCCGTTGTCGGCGTGGCTGCGCTACCGCGATCTGCCGACACTGCCGAAGAAGAGCTTTCGCGACACACTCGAGAAAAGAGACTCACGGTGAACACCGGTGCTCGCGAGGCGGTTCTCCAAAGAATCAGAGCGGCCTCCCCGGGGCCAGCGTCGAGCGTGGTGGTGCCGCGTGATTATCGTGGCCCCTCGGGACCGGGGGACGCCGAACTCTTCGTGGAGCGACTGCGCGACTATCACGCGGGGGTGCAGCGAGTCGCCCTCGATGACGTCGGGACGATGATCGGCGAGTGCCTCGAGCGGCGCGGCGTCGTGCACGTGGGCGTGGCGAGCGGATTCCCGACGCCGTGGTTGGGAGACGTTGCCGGTCGCGTCACGTTCGAGGAGTCTCTGACGTCCACCGGGGACCTCGAGTCCCTCGACGGGGTGCTCACGCAGTGTCGCCTGGGGATCGCCGAAACGGGGACTATCGTCTTAACGCATCGATCAGGTCAAGGTCGACGAGCTCTGACACTGGTGCCGGACTATCACCTCGTCGTGGTACAGGAAAGCCAAGTGCTCCGCGGCGTCCCCGACGCCGTGAGCGTTCTGGCGGGTGAGCCCGTGCTGACCTGGATCAGTGGTCCGAGTGCGACGTCCGACATTGAACTCAAGCGGGTCGAAGGCGTCCACGGTCCGCGCACTCTCGAGGTCGTGCTCGTCAGATAGTGAGCAATCGAGTGGCGGACATGTCGACTAGAGGACGTGGTAGGTGTCCCACACGTGACGCAGCGATGCCCCGCCAAGAAGTTGCGCGAGCACGAGCGTCTCGGCCGCAACGCGTTCGCGGGCGAGCGTGATGACGTCGGTTTCGACGACGCGCGGAATGACCACCACCCCGTCGTCGTCGGCGAGAGTCAGATCACCGTGGTGAATGGTGAGACCACCGACCACCACGCTTTCGCTCACCGCGTCGATCCTCATTCGGGCACGAAAATCGAGCGGCAAGTGACCCGCACAGAAGGTGGCAAAACCGAGGGTCCGTATTTTCGCGGCGTCGCGAACCGGTCCGTCCGTGATCACGCCGACCGCGCCGCGACCTATCGCAGCAGCACTGAAGAGTTCCCCCCAATATGCCGTGGAGCCATTGGCGTTGGTCGCCACGACGGCGACGTCACCCACGCCCAGGGTGTCGATGAAGGCGATGGCCTCGTCGTAGGGCGCCGCGCTGTCTACCGCACTGGGTGCGAAGTGGACCGTGGCGGCGCGCCCCAACAGTCGAGTTCCCGGTACCAGGGGTGTGATCGCACTATGAAGAACGTGGTCACGACAGCCCACTTTGTCGAGCGCGTCGGAGACGATGGCCGTCGTGAGAGCGAGGTCGCTCGGTTGCAGCGTCACGGCGCCGCTACCGGATGACATGGCCGCCCGTCGGTTGAAATGGAAAACGGCTCTCGACGTCGGAGTCGACGTGAATCCCAAGCCCCGGAGCTGTTGGTGCGTCGATGTATCCGTCATTCAGGCCGATGCGATCAACGAGCAATTCCTCGCGCAGGGGATTGGGGAGGGTGCAGTATTCAAAGAGTTCCACGTGGGGGTGGGCGAGAGCCGAGTGCAAATTGGCGCTGAAGGTCACGCCGCTTCCCCAGACGTGCGGGACACACTTGACGGAGTTGGTGGCTGCCAAGTCGGCGACGCGCTGGAAATTTTTGGGCCCGCCGACGAAGGTCACGTCGGGTTGGGCAAGTCCAATCCCTCCGGCCGCGATCAAGCGTTCAAACTCCTCGAACGTTCCATTTGACTCCACGCCCGACACCGTTACCGAGAGCGCCGCGCGAACTTGGGCGTAGCCTTTCGTGTCGGTCGCAAAACACGGCTCCTCATACCACCGGGCGTCGTAGCGTTGAGCGACGCGACCCACTCGGATCGCGTCAGACACTGACCACGGATGCGACGCACTGGCCTGCACGGCGTCGAGGGCAAAACTGATGCCGCGCGGTAGTCGTGGCACCACGTGTTCGATGAGTTGAATCGTGGTATCGGGGTCATTCATCGCTCGAAATTTTACAGTGTGAAATCCTGCCTCAATCTGGGTCGATGCCCAGACGTCGATCTGCTCAAATGACGTTCCCAGTCCTCCACTGGCGTACGCTTCGATCTTCGTGCGTCGGGCTCCGCCCAGCAGTTCATAAGCGGGAACCGACTCTCGTTTGCCCACGGCGTCGAGTACGGCAATCTCAATGGCGCCGGCGACTCCGCTGCAGATTCCTCCACGTGACCAGAAGGCGGTATAGGAACGTAAGTGGTCACCGACGTCCAGAGGATGGGCAAAGTCCGCAGAGAGCAGGTAGGGCGCGTAGGCCTGAACAATCCCGGGCACGGCGACGGCCGCCATGATCCCGGCGCCCGCTTCGCCGTAACCGAAGGTGCCGTCGGACAACGTGACTTCGACAAGCGCGGCGTCCCACGAGCGAATTATCCCACCCACCCACGCCAATTCTTCTCCGGCCGGATACGAATACGATAGTAGGACGGGACGAATACTCCGAATGGTGAGATTTGTTTTCATCGTGCCAACCACCCCCGTGCGCTGGACCCACCTAACTAAGTGACTTTCTTTTTATCACAAATTCATCTGATGAATCTGACCAAATCTACCGAAAATGGATTGTAATATCGAGAAATCTGGCCTAAAGATTAGACCAATCGAGACCATTTGCGAATCGGTACCCAATTTCGCGATCGAAGGCTACTAGGGACAGTGTTCACCAGTGCGTCCGCTGCGCGACGTCAACGATCCGTGGCGAAGGGTATTTACAGATTGCTGATGACGTCGGTCGGGTGAGCGTAGATGAACTCCTCGACATTCAACAAGTGAATGGCCATGCGCAGTCGGGCATGTTCGGGTTCGTGTTCTCGCAGAGCTGCGAGGATGCTCCGATGGTCTCGCTGGGCACTGGGAACCGCGCCCTTATCGCTAATTGCTCGCCACGTGCGACTACGAACTGTGCGATTACCGAGGGAATCTATGAGTGCTTCGAGCGCTGGGTTGCCGGAGCACCGGGCGATAATTCGGTGGAATGAAATGTCCGCCTCCATGACCGCGTCGTAGTCGATGTCCTCGACTCCGGTGATGAAGTTCTCGATCGAGTCCAGGACGCGCTCGGCCTCCTGGAGATCGTCGTCGCCGATTCGCAGCGCCGCACTCGCGGCTGCTTCGGATTCGAGAATTCGACGGACCGTTTGAAGGTGGCCGGTGTGGGCGGGAGTGTGCAAGTCCACCAAGAACGTCATCGGTGACAACAGGGTGGAGGGGTCGAGTGACGTGACGTAGGTGCCGTCACCTTGCCGCGTCTCGAGCACGCCCATGATGCACAGGGCTCGAACACCTTCTCGGAGAGACCCTCGAGACGTCCCCAACACTTCGGCGAGATCCTTTTCGTTGGGGAGTTTCGATCCCGCCTGCAAATGGCCGTCAGTGATCATCTTCTTGATGCCGTAGAGCACGTTACCCGTTTGCGACAAATTGCGAGATTGTTCCTCTTTAGTCACATTCGCATTCTAGGTCGAGGCTCGATTTTGTACCAATGATTGTGGCGCGAGCAATAGCGCGGTCCCGTGGTGGGACACGATGGATCCCTTCACTGATGGTGGGGTGCGCTGGCACGATACTCGCGTTGAGTCGGGTTATCAGAATTTTCAGACCCGTTGGAGCCTCGTGGTGGTCCTGGCGATTGAACTACGACTGGTTGATGGCAGGACCGCTGAGAACTGCTTGGGCAGCCGCGAGACGTGCCACCGGTATCCGGTAGGGCGAGCAACTGACGTAATCGACGCCGCAGCGATACAGCGTCGCGATGGAGGCGGGGTCGCCCCCGTGCTCGCCACAAATGCCGATCTTGAGCAGCGGATTCGTGCTGCGACCACGCTGCACTCCGAGACGCACCAACTCTGCAACTCCCTCGTCGTCGAGAATGTCAAAGGGGTTGTGTTCTAACAGACCCTTTTCGAGGTATGGAGCCATGAGCTTACCTTCGACGTCGTCGCGGCTGAAGCCGAAGGTCATCTGGGTCAGATCGTTGGTGCCGAAGGAGAAGAAGTCGGCGTGCTCGGCGATCTGGTGCGCCAGCAATGCGGCGCGCGGCGTTTCGATCATAGTGCCGATCGAGAAACTCAGCGCCACCGGGTAGTGCCGGGCCACGTACTCACTGGCCTCAATGACCCACGAGCGCGCCAGCGCGAGTTCCGCAGCCGAGATCGTGAGGGGAATCATGATCTCGACGCGGGGGTCGCCCCCGGCCGCTAGTCGCAACTGCGCCGCCTCTAACAAGGCGCGCACCTGCATCGCGTAAAGGCCTGGCTTGAGAACGCCGAGGCGCACGCCGCGCACGCCGAGCATCGGATTCTGTTCGTGCCAGTAGCGCGCCGCCGCGAGCAGACGCGTCTCGTCATCGCTCAGACCCTCGGTTGCCTCCTTCACCAACAGTGCCTCTAAGTCCGGGAGGAATTCGTGCAGGGGCGGATCGAGCAGGCGCACCGTGACCGGCAGGGCGTCCATGGCTTCCAGAATTGCGACGAAGTCCGTGCGCTGCACCTCGAGGAGGCGTTGCAGAGCGTCGTGGTACTGGGTGTCGGTGGTCGCCAGGATCATCGCGCGCACCACGGGCAAACGGTCGGGACCGAGGAACATGTGTTCGGTCCGACACAGTCCAATTCCCTCGGCGCCGCGTTGCCTCGCGGCGGCGGCGTCCAGGGCAGTATCGGCGTTAGCCCGAACGCCCAGGTGCCCGGCGCGAATCTCGTCGGCCCAACTCAAGATGACCTCGAGTTCCGGGGGCGCCGCGCTCGAGGCCAGTTCGACCTCACCGAGCACCACGGCGCCAGCCGCTCCGTCGAGCGAGACCCAGTCGCCTTCGGCGATGATGACGCCACCCACCCTCGCGCAGTGCGCTTCGACGAGGAGCTCGCTCACGCCCACTACCGCCGGTTTGCCCCAACCCCGGGCCACGACCGCGGCGTGAGACACGAGTCCGCCCCGGGCGGTGATCACGCCCTCAGAGACCAGCATCCCCGCCACGTCATCGGGCGAGGTCTCAGCGCGAATCAACACCACGCGCTCGCCACGCTTCGACGCCACTATTGCTGACTCGGCGTCGAAATACGCGCGTCCCACTGCGGCGCCGGGTGACGCCGCGAGACCGTGAGCGAGGACATCAAACACCGCAGTCTCCGCGAATGTGGGGTGAAGGACCTGGTCCAGGTGGTCGCCCGTAATGCGCGAGACGGCTTCGGCTCGAGTGAGCGTGATCTCGGGATCGCTCACCATGTCGACCGCCATGCGCAGCGCCGCAGTGCCGGTGCGCATGCCCGGGCGCGTCTGGAGCATCCAGAGCCGCTCCTGCTCGACGGTGAATTCGATGTCGCACATGTCGCGAAAATGAGATTCGAGGCGCGCGAACACGTCGCGTAGTTCTTTGGCGACACCGGGAAAGAGTTCGTCGAGGTCGGCCAGGGGCCGGGTGATGCTGGTGCCCGCGACGACGTCTTCACCCTGGGCGTTGACCATGAAGTCGCCGTAGGCGTCGGGTTCACCAGTCGAGGGATTTCGGGTGAAGGCGACGCCGGTTCCCGAGGACTCATCGCGATTGCCGAACACCATCGCTTGCACGTTGGCCGCGGTGCCCAGGGCGTGGTCGATGCCTTCTCGATTGCGAAACGCGTGAGCTCGCGCGCCGTTCCACGACGAGAAGATCGCCTCGATCGCTTCGCGCAGTTGCGTGCTCGGCTCCTGGGGAAACGGCCGACCGCTGTGCTCGTGCACTACGTCGCGGTAGCGACTCGCCAGAGCGAGGTTCGCCTCGGCACTGAGTTCGCCCTCGGTAACGACTGCGGCCTCGTCCATCGCCCGGCGCAGGTGCTCGTCGAAGTGGAGAATGTCGATGCCCAGCACGATGCGCCCGTACATGGCGATGAAGCGGGCGTAGGAGTCGTACGCGAATCGCGCGTCACCCGAACGCGCCACGAGCGCCTCCACCGAGGCGTCGTTGAGTCCCAGGTTGAGGACGGTGTCCATCATGCCGGGCATGGAAAACTCCGCGCCGGAACGCACCGAGACGAGGAGGGGATCGACGTCGTCACCGAAGGAACGCCCCATACGCTCCTCGAGGCGTTCGACGGCGCTCTCAATCTCGTGATCGAGCGTGAGGGGCCAACCGTGTCGCAGGTACTCGCGACAGGCCGTGGTGGAAATGGTGAAGCCCGGGGGTACTGGTAAACCGAGCACTGAGGTCATCTCGGCCAGGTTGGCGCCCTTGCCACCGAGGAGGAACTTGAGCGACATCGGCTCGACGCCGTGCTCGTGATCGAAGTCGAAGACGAGGCGGCGTTGGGGCTCGCCGGACACGGAGGTGACCGGTGGATCCGTGGGGGACATGGTTCCTCCTTTGCTCGAGGGGACTGACGCTGGGGACACTGTAGTGGTGACGCCGGCTCGATTGGGTCCATTGGTGGCGTTGGGTCAGCCAATTATTTACCTTGAATTTTATAGACATCTCGACAAATCGCCGAAAGCGCTTTCACAGCCGTACAACCAATATGACCAATCAGCAACCACTTGGGTTTGGACCACTCGCGCGCCGCTCAGCGCCGCGCGACGATGCCGAGACTCAGCCAGCCCCCGTGAGCCAGGGTCGAAGAAGTTCGGCGAGCACGAGCGGGTGGCTGCCCTGGATGGAATGGCTGGCGTTGGCTACTTCGATGACCTCGTCGTGGGGCCGGCGCCGCCGGAACTCCGCGACGTCCTCGTCGCTCACCACCGACGACGGTCCCATGGCTCGCACCAGCGTGACGGCGACTCTGACCTGCGCCAGCCAGGCCCACAGGTCGATGTGCGTGTCGGGGAGTTGGCGTGCCACCCCGTGTTGCTGGTGACGCCACACCCAGGTGCCGTCGTCGCGCCGTACGGCGTTGTGCATGATGCCCCGGCGCAGCGACGTCTCGGATCGACCGGGATTGAAAGCGATCGTTCGCTCGAGGATCTCGTCGAAGCTGTCGAAGTATTCGGGCCCCTCGATGAAGTCCAAGATGTGACTCGCGCTCTCGGCGCTGACCCCGGGCGTGATGTCGAGTAGCACCAGGCGACTCACGAGTTCGGGGTGCAGGTGCGTCAACGCGATGGCCACCAGACCGCCGTAGGACATGGCCACCAGTGGCACAGGGGGAGTGATGAGTTCGCCCAGCGCGGTCGACACGTCGCGGGCGTGCTCGAGGACCGCGTGGGGACCGAAGAACGAGGCGTCGGAGTGTCCGTGGTGCGGCAGGTCCACGGCCACGAGGGGTCGGTTGAGGGCCAGCGCCACCGTGTCGAAGGTGTGGGCATTCTGGGCGCTGCCGTGGATCAGGACCAACTCGGGCTCACCGTCGCCCCACACGAGAGCACTGACCTGTCGAAGACCCTCTACCGCGACGAAGCAGCGTCGCACGTGCGCAGCGGGACCACTCAATCCCCACTCGTCGAGGTTCTCGTCGAAATACCCGAACTCGTCGTAGTCGCTCACGATGGCATCGTAGGAGAATTTGGTGGTAACGACACCTTGTACCATTGCCTCGTGGAGTCATTGTCAAAGCGTCGCCTCATCATCGTTACGGGGCGTTGTCACCCCGCCTTAGCCAAGGACATCGCAGACAAACTCGGAGTGGTGCTCACCGAGGCCAACTTGCGAGAGTTCGCCAACGGCGAGATCCACTGTCGCTTCGACGAATCCATTCGCGGCGCGCACGTCTTCATCATCCAGACGCACTCCTCGCCGGTGAACGACGCTGTCATGGAACAACTCATCATGATCGACGCGGCCAAGCGCGCGTCGGCCCGGAGCATCACCGCGGTCATCCCCAACTACGGTTACGCCCGACAGGACCGCAAGTCCACTGGCCGCGAGCCCATCACCGCCAAGTTGATTGCCGACATGCTCCAGACCGCGGGGGCGAATCGCGTCTTGTCCGTCGACTTTCACTCGGGGCAGATCCAGGGCTTCTTCGACATCCCCGTCGACCACTTGGTGGCCGCGCCGGTGCTCGAGCAGTACCTCAAGACTCACGCCAATACCAATGAGATGGTCGTGGTCGCGCCCGACGCTGGTCGCGTCAAGGTGGCCGAGCGGTACGCCCAGCACTTGGGGTGTGACCTCGCGCTGGTGCACAAGACCCGGCCCCACGACAGGGCCAACATCGCTGAGGCGCGTCACATCGTGGGTGACGTCTCGGGTCGGCACTGCGTCTTGATTGACGACATGATTGACACCGCCGGTACCATCGTGGCGGCGACCGACCTCTTGAAGGCCCAGGGTGCGGGCGAAATCTGGGTGATGGCGACTCACGCCCTGTTCTCGCCTCCCGCCGTGGATCGCCTCTTTAACGCGCCCGTCAGCCGGGTCATCGTGACCGACACGTTGCCGCTCGGACCCGAGCGGCGCTTTGAGAAACTAGAAATCCTCTCGGTGGCGACCATCGTGGCCAACGCCATATCGGCAATTTTCGAAGATTCCTCGGTGTCGGACATCTTCGGCGGCGAGAACCTCCTCTAGAGCTGACCAGTGCCCGGCGTCGACGACGGCTAGACTATTCACCCTGTGCGCGCCTGACGTTGCGCGCGGATTTTTGCACAAGGAGTTGTCATGTCAGAGAACACGCTGCACGCGTCCACGGACCGGGCTCACGGAAGCCGTAACTCACGCCGACTGCGCACGGCTGGCAACATACCGGGTGTCGTCTACGGCGAGGGCGTCTCCCCGCTGCCGGTGTCCGTCGACGCCAAGTCCTTTCGCACGGCCGTCTCGGGCGACCAGGGTCTGAACTCGCTGATCGACCTCGACGCCGACGGCCAGAAGTTCGTCGTCATGGCCCGCGAGATCCAGCGCCATCCCGTGCGCGGTACCGTCTCGCACATTGACTTCCAGGTCGTTGACCCCCACAAGCCCGTCGTCGCCGTCGTGCCACTGCACATGATCGGTGACGCCGTCGAAGTTCGCCACGCCGACTGGGAGGTCGACCAGCAGCTCTTCAACCTAGAGATCCTCTCGCGTCCCGACCTGATTCCTACCCACATCGACGTCGACATCTCGGACTTGAAGGCCGGCTCGGCGATTCGCGTGGCCGACCTGGTGTTGCCCGAGGGTGTCGCTCCCGCTGGTGACACGGACATTTCGGTCGTGAACACCCACGCGGGCCGAGCGGCCAAGACCGTCGAAGTAAAGCCGTAGTCTGACGTGGCGCTGCGGCGCTCGGGCGAAGGTGGCCGGCGCGGGAGTGCCAGCACGCTCGTCATCGTGGGCCTCGCCAATCCCGGCGACGAGTACGCCGGGTCGCGCCATAACGTCGGCGGCGACGCCGTGCGCCTGCTCGCTCAGCGCCGCAATGCGCGTCTCGTCCTCGAACGTCGACAACGCGCGCTCAGCGTGACGATTCCCACGACGCGCGGTCCCGTTACCCTGGCCGTGCCCATCACGTACATGAACGAGTCGGGCGCGGCCCTGCCGCCGTTGTTGAAGCGGACGTCACTCGAGGACCTCACACGACTCATCGTCGCGCACGACGATCTCGACCTCGAACCGGGTCGCTTGCAACTCAAGTTCGGCGGGGGACTCGCCGGGCACAATGGCCTGCGTTCGATTGCCCAGGTCCTCTCCACGCACGACTTTGGTCGACTGCGCATCGGCATCGGCCGGCCGGTGCACAAGGAACAGGTCACCGACTACGTGCTCCAGCGTCCGACCGGGGCCCGCAAGGCTGCCCTGCACGCCGACGTCGAGCGCGCCGCCGACGCCCTCGAGGCTCTCGTCGACTCGGACTTTGACGCCGCCCAGCGTCAGATCAACGCCGGACGTGACTGAATCCACCGGGCTACGACGGGTTCTCGAACTCGTCGCTCCCACCCTGCGCTCGGCCAACGCCGCGGGTGCCTTCATCCCCAGCGGCTTCGCCACGCCGCTCGCGGTGGCCTCGTATGCCCTCGATCACCCGGGACTCGTGGTGGTCACCGCGACGTCCACCGAAGCCGAGCACCTGGCTGACGCCCTACGAGCGCTGCTCGGGCCCGACACGGAGGTGGTGGTCTTTGGCGCCTGGGACACCCACCCGCTCGAGCGCGTGAGTCCCGATTACTCGGTCATGGCCGAGCGCTCACTACTACGTTGGCGCCTCGTCGAAGGCGAACGCCCCGCAGTCGTGGTAGCGCCGATCCGCGCACTCGCCCAGATTCTTCCCCCCGAGGCGCCGACGGTACCGAGGCACGTCGTTCGCGGGGAGGAGCGCGACCGCGACGAGTTCATTGTGCAACTCGTGCACTTCGGTTACCGGCGCGAGAACCTCGTCGAGCACCGGGCCGAATTCGCGGTGCGCGGCGGCATCGTCGACGTCTGGCCGGCCCACGCGCACGAGCCAGTGCGCCTCGACTTCTTCGGTGACGAGATCGAGCGCCTCACGAGCTTCGACATTGCCTCACAGCGCTCGACGTTGGACCTCGCGCACGTCGACGTGGGACCCGCCAGGGAGTGGCTGCCCTCGGCCGCTGCGAGGTCCCGTGCCGAGGCGTTGATTTCTTCTGACCCGTGGGGACGTGAGGTCTTCGACCGCCTGGCCCAGGGGCAACTCTTCGACGGCATGGAGGGGTGGATGCCACTCTTCGCCGAGGCGCGAACGACACTGCTGGACGAGGTGACGGGACTGACCTGTCTGGTCGTCGAACCCGACCGCGTGCGCCGTCGCCTCGAGGATCTGCTCGAGGAAGAACGCGAACTCACCAGCGCCGTCGCCCAGACGTGGCGCGCCAGTGGCGACGTGGCGCTGCTGCACAACACCTTTGACGAGGTCCTCGCCGGGCGCGTCGACCTCACGCTTGAGGGCGGCTTCGCAAGCGCGACCTCCGCGTTGGCTCTGACCTCGCCGCCCGTCGTTCAGGGCGACCCCGCGCGCATCGCGGCGCACGTGCGCTCGTGGAGCCCCGGGCGACGAGGTGTGGTTCTCACGTCGAACGCCGCCGCGGTGGCGCGGATGGCCGACCAACTGCGTGGTGAGGGCCTCGAGGTCTCGGCCGACCCGCACAAGGTGCTCGACGTTCGCCTCAGCGTGCTCGAAAGCAGTTTGCCCGCCGGTTTCGCCCTGGAGGAGCCGTCGGTCGTGGTGTGGAGCGAGAGCGACCTCACGGGACGTCGATCGGTGCACCGCGCCGCGCGTACCCGCACGCGCAACGTGGACGGCTTCTTCGACGACCTGGCGATCGGCAGTTACGTCGTGCACCGCCAGCACGGTGTCGCGAAGTTTTCGGGCACAACGACGCGCGCGATCAACGGCACGACGCGCGACTATCTCGTTTTGGAATTCAAAGACGGCCGGAACTACTGGCCGACAGAGCTAATCGACGCACTCACTCCCTATTCGGGCGGCGACGCACCGGCGCTCTCGCGCATGGGCGGAGTCGAGTGGCAAAAGACGCGCGCCAAGGCTCGAGCGGCGGCGTTCCTGGTGGCCCAAGACCTCGTCAATCTCTACCGTCAGCGCTCGGTCGCGGTGGGCCACGCCTACAGTCCCGACACCAGCTGGCAACGCGAGATGGAGGACCTCTTTCCTTACACTCTTACGCCCGACCAGGCCGAGGCTATTGACGCGGTCAAGGCCGACATGGAACTCGCGCGACCAATGGACCGACTCGTAGTGGCCGACGTCGGGTTCGGCAAGACCGAAATCGCGGTGCGCGCCATCTTCAAGGCAATCCAAGACAACAAGCAGGCCGCGATTCTGGTACCGACCACGCTGCTCGCCAGCCAGCACTTCGCGACGTTCAGCGAGCGCTTCGCGGGTTTCCCCGTGAAGGTCGCCATGCTGAGCCGCTTCGTCGACGACGTCGAAACCGCCCAGACGATCGCGGGTCTGAAGGACGGCTCGATCGACGTGGTGGTCGGCACGCACCGCGTCTTGTCCGAGACGGTGGTGTTTAAGGACTTGGGTCTGCTGGTGGTGGACGAGGAGCAACGCTTCGGGGTGAGCCACAAGGAGGCGATCAAGTCGCGCTCTTTGGGGGTGGACGTGTTGACGCTCTCGGCGAGTCCCATTCCGCGCACGCTCGAGATGGCCTTCGCTGGAATACGCGATCTCTCAATGGTGACGACGCCACCGGCTGATCGACGACCGATCCTCACCCACGTGGGCGAGTACGACGAGGCCGCGGTCGTCGAAGCCATTCGCCGTGAGCTGCTGCGCGAGGGACAGGTCTTCTTCGTGCACAATCGCGTCGCCGATATTGACGACGTCGCGCGACGGCTCGGTCAACTCATACCCGACGCGCGCATCGCCGTGGCGCACGGTCAAAAGGACGAAGGTTCCTTGGAACGAGTCATGATCGACTTCTGGGAGCGGCGTTTCGACGTCTTGGTCTGCACCACGATCGTGGAGTCCGGGATCGATCTGCCGTCGGTCAACACGCTCATAGTGGACCGCGCCGAGCGTCTCGGACTGGGACAAATGCACCAGTTGCGCGGTCGAGTCGGACGAAGCGGTCAGCGCGCCTACGCCTACCTGTTCCACGGCGCCAATCAGGTCTTGTCCGAGACGGCGTTCGAGCGCCTGCGCACTATCGGCGACAACACCGCGCTCGGCAGCGGATTCAAAATCGCCATGCGCGACCTCGAGATCCGTGGCGCCGGGAACCTGCTCGGTCACGACCAGTCGGGCCCCGTGGCGGCGGTGGGATACGACCTCTACGTGCAGCTGGTGGCCGAGGCCGTCGCCGACGCCAAGGGCATCGTCGTACCCGACGTCGTGCAGGTCACCCTCGACGTGCCCGGCGAGGCGCACTTGCCCAAGGAGTACGTCGAGGCCGATGACGCTCGCCTCGAGGCGTATCGCCGTCTCGCCACGGTCGAGAACGCCGAGGAGCTCGACGACCTGCGCGCCGAATGGATCGACCGATACGGCGCCCTGCCGCCGGCGGCACGAGGACTTCTCGAACTGGCCGATCTGCGTCTTCGTTGCCTGGCCCAGGGCGTGACCCACCTGCAGGTGCTGCCCGCGAAGGTGGGCGTGCGCTCGTCGCCCGTCGTTCGCCTGGGGCCGCTCGACCTCAGTCTCTCGCAGCAGATGCGAGTTCGTCGGCGCTTCGGCTCGCGGGTCTACAGCGAGGAGACCAAGGAATTTCGCTGCGAATTACCCGCAGCACCCAGCGCCGCGAGCCTCGTCGAGCTCCTATCGGACGTCGTCGCCGAGACGACCACGACGTCGTGACTCGCTAGCATCACATGTGTGCGTCGCGTCATTGTCCTCATCGTTCTCGCCATTGTCGGTGCGGGCTGGTACGGATTCGCGGGGTCCTCGACGGCACTGGCCGTCAACGGCACATCAGTCTCTGACGCGGCTTTTCAGGGCGAATTGCACGCGATCGCGACGAATCCGGGGCTCTATTGCTACTTGAGTTCGCTCGCCAATACCGCGATCTTCACGCCCGGTGCCGGTCGCGATTCAGTAACGGCCGCGACCGAAGCCCAGTGGGCGAATCTGCGCGTCGAGGGAATCGCGATTGACCACTACGTGGCCCAGACCTTGCACTATCACCCGAACGCCGCCGCTCTGGCGACGGCGAAAGTTTCACTCGAGGGTGAACTCGCCCAGGCCGCGACGCAAACATCGAACACGTGTCAGGGAACTCCGGCCGAGGCTCTCGCGGCGATGCCCGCCGAGATGCGCGCGGCGCAAATTGAGGACCAGGCCTCGTCGGTGTATCTGGTGAGCAAGCTCAACAAGACAATCGCGCTCACTGCGGCCAACATCAAGGCGTATTACGAGTCGCACCTGTCGAAGTACAACACCCTGTGCATCGCCGTCGCCGTGGTCGCTCCGACGAATCTCTCGGCGTTCGCCGCCGCGCAGAAGCAGGGTCTCAGCGTCGCCGCGTTGGCCAAGAAGTACTCGCTGGACCCCTCGGCGTCCAAGGGTGGATCGTATGGTTGCGTTCTGCCGACCTCAACGTCGTACACGGCGGTGCGCAGCGACATCGGTACCGCCAAGGTCGGGCACTTCCCGACAACACCCCTCTCCTACACTCCGCAACAAGGTGGATCGACGTACGGACTGTTTGTGGCGGCGACGTCGGAAACTCGCACACCCTTCGCGAAGGCGCAAAGCGTGGTCATCAGCGACATCCAGAGCGCCAACTCGACCACCGCGAACAACGTGAAGGCGGGCATTCTCTACGCCGCCGCCGTGGATATTGACCCGGCCTACGGACGCTGGGGCCTGTCCTCGAGCGGCCCCGGGGTCTTCGTGCCGGGTCTGCCGGCCGGATCTGGGCCCTCGTCTACGTCGCACCTGAGTACGGCGCCGTTGCTTCCCTACCAGTGAGCCGACCGCGAATTCGCGTCGTCGGACTCGGTCCGGGTGACGCGCGGTACGTGACCGCGGGCACGTCGCGGGCACTTCGCGACGCCGCCGTGGCACGCCTACGCACGCGCGTACACCCGGCGGCGGCTGACTTCGAGGTCGAGAGCTACGACGACTGGTACGAGGACGCGGACTCCTTCGAGCAGCTCTACGCTCGCATCGTCGACGACCTGGTACTGCTCGCACATACGTCGCGCACCCACGAGGTCGTCTACGCCGTTCCGGGATCTCCCGTCGTAGCCGAGCGCACGATCGAGTTGCTACGCGAACGAAGCGACGTGGACGTGGTGTGCGAGCCCGCCGTGTCGGTGATCGACGTGGCCTGTGCTGCACTGGGCGTCGACCCGATGGCCCAAGGCCTGCGCGTCCTCGACGCCCTGGATGGCATCGAGCCGTTTCGCGGACCGGGGCCGCTGCTCATCCTGCAGACCTACGCACCAGAGATTCTCGCCATCGTGGCCGACCGGCTATCGTCCGACACGCAGGTGGTGGTTCTGCACCATCTCGGTCTCGAGGACGAGAGCATCGTCACGCTGAACGCCCGTGACCTCGCGAGCTTCGCATCGGCCGATCACCTGACCTCGATCTACGTGGCGGGACTTCGCGGCGCGGGTGAGGCGATGGACGATCTGGTGAGTTTCACGCGCCGTCTTCGCGCCGAGTGCCCGTGGGACATCGAACAGACACACGCGAGTCTGACTCGTCACCTGGTCGAAGAGACCTACGAGGCCCTCGACGCGCTCGAGGGCCTGGCCGCGATGATCGAGTCCGGCGACGAGGACGAGACGATTGTCGCGCACGCCGAAGAGGAGCTCGGCGACCTGCTCTTTCAAGTCGTCTTTCACGCCGAGCTCGGCGACGAGGAGGGCCGGTTCAACCTGGCCACCATCGCCGACACCGAGCGCGACAAGCTGACCTTTCGCCATCCCCACGTCTTCGCCGACGTCGTGGTGAAGAGCGCCGATGAAGTGGCCGAGCGTTGGGAAGAACTGAAGAAAGCCGAGAAGGGGCGCTCCAGCGTCCTCGACGGGGTGGCGTGGCAATTGCCGTCGCTGTCGCTGCACGCGAAAGTGTTGAAAAAGGCCCGCTCCCTCGGCGTTGCGTCTACGACCTTTGACGACGTGGAGCGTTGGCGCTCCGCACTCTCTTCGCTGCAACTGCACGTGAGCGCTCACGACGACGTCGCACTACGAAGTGGGGGCTTCAACATTGACTCACAAGAGATTGCCAATGCTCTCGTTGCACTCAGCGGGTTCGCGACGTTGTTGAATATTGACCTCGAATCGCTACTGCGCGAACAGGTCCTGTTGCTACGTGACCAGATACGTGATATCGAAGCCAACCAATCGGACCCTTCGCGGAGCGCCGAGTAGCCTTAAAGGCGAAGATTCGAAGGAGAAACGCCATGAGCGCGATTGAAGTTGTCCTGGGCCGCCAAATCTTGGATTCGCGTGGCAATCCCACCGTGGAGGCCGACGTTCACCTCGAGTCCGGCGCCTTCGGGCGCGCCGTGTCGCCTTCGGGAGCCTCGACGGGCATCCACGAAGCGGTCGAACTGCGCGATGGCGGGACCGAATGGGGCGGCAAGGGTGTGCGCCAGGCCGTTGGGTACGTCAACACTGAAATAAACGACGCCCTCGAGGGTTATGACGCTGAGGACCAACGCGCCGTTGACTACGCCATGATCGACCTCGACGGCACGCCCAACAAGGCCCGACTGGGCGCTAACGCCATTCTCGCGGTGTCGGTCGCGACCGCCAAAGCCGCGGCCATGGAGAGCGGACTGCCGCTCTATAGCTACGTCGGCGGCGTGAACGCCCACGTGTTGCCCGTGCCGATGTTCAACGTCGTCAACGGCGGCGTGCACGCGAAGAACTCGATTGACTTCCAGGAGTTCATGGTGATGCCCATCGGCGCCGCGACGTTCTCTGAAGCTCTGCAGTGGGGCACCGAGACGTACCACGCCCTGAAGGACGTGCTCGCCAAGCGTGGACTATCGACGGCGGTGGGCGATGAGGGTGGCTTCGCGCCCGACCTGCCCGACAACGAAACCGCCGTCAAGGTGCTCATCGAGGCGATCGAGTCGACCGGACGCGAGCCCGGTCGCGATATTGCCATCGCCCTCGACCCGGCCGCCAGCGAGATATACCGCGACGGTTCGTACCACTTGACCGGCGAGGGCCGCGTGCTCTCGAGCCTCGAGATGGTGGACTACTGGTCCGACCTGTGTGACCGCTACCCGATCGTCTCGCTGGAAGACGGCCTGGCCGAAGAGGACTGGGACGGCTGGGCCGCGTTGACCGAGAAGCTCGGCAAGCGCATCCAACTCATGGGCGATGACCTCTTCGTGACCAATGTCGAACTGCTGCAAAAGGGTATCGACCTCGGTGTGGCGAACTCGATTCTCATCAAGCTGAACCAGATCGGCACGCTCAGCGAGACTCTCGACACCGTGCGCCTCGCGAACGTGCACAGCTACAGCACGATCATCTCGCACCGTTCGGGCGAGACCGAAGACGTCACTATTGCGGACCTCGCGGTGGCGACGAACGCCGGTCAGATCAAAACTGGCGCTCCGGCACGTTCTGACCGGGTCGCGAAGTACAATCAATTACTGAGGTTGGAAGAACAGCTCGGAGATTCGGCTCGGTTTCTCGGAGCGACGTCATTGTCGGGGGCAGCAGGTGTCAGCTACACGAAGTAATTCAACGCGCTACCCACGGTGGGTTCTCCCACTAGCGGTACTCGCGGCGATTGCCATCGTGGCGGTCGCCTTCCCTTTTAAGACTCTCTGGCGGCAGCAGGTCGCTCTGAACGCGGCGTCGAGTCAGATCTCACAGATCAATCGCCAATCCGCCGCATTGACCACGCAGGCCAAGGCCGTCTCCACCAACGCCGCGGCCATTGCCCTGGCGCGTGAGCAGTATCAGCTGGTCCAGCCGGGCCAGCGCCTCATCCAGGTGCTACCGGGCAACGGATCGGGCTACGTGGCCCAGAACTCCACCGACCCCGGCTTCCAGCCACTCGTGAATCCGACGTCGGGAATCGTGCCGACGTCCTCGACCGGATCCACGACGACCTCAAGCAGTGCACCGTCGGGCCTGCACGGTTTCGTGTCGCGCTTCGTGGGCACCCTCGAGTTCTGGCGTTGACCTTTCGCGACGCGACCGCGCAGGACCTCGCCGTCATTGAAGCACTGGTGGGCCGCCCCCTCGCGGGTCGCTGCGCGGTGGTCGTGCGACGCCGTGACGGGAGTCCGGTCGTCATCGAGAACGAACCGCACTTGCGCGACGGCACCCCGATGCCCACGTTGTACTGGTTGATTGATACCGAGCTCAACGAGGCGGTCAGTCGCATTGAAGGAGCCAGCGGGGTGCACCGCTTCGAAGGACTCGTCGACCCCGAGGACCTCGAACGCGCCCACGACGACTACCGACGCCGACGCGACATGGCCACGTTGCGACGTGACGCTATCCAGGCGAGCGGGGGAGTGGGCGGCACCCGTGTGGGCGTCAAGTGCCTGCACGCGCACCTCGCCAATTACCTCGCGGGCCATGACGATCCGGTGGGTCGACTCGTCGCTGACGCAGTGGCGCTACCCGATCTGGTGATCGTCGACGCTCGTGAGTTCTAACGTCGCCGTTCTCGACTGCGGTTCGAACTCGACGCGACTGCTGATCGCCTCGAGCGAGGGAGCAACCCTGGCGCGCGAGATGCGTATCACGCGCCTCTCCCAAGGCGTCGACGCCACCGGACACTTGACGCCCGAAGCCCTCGAGCGCAGCTACGTTGTCCTCGCTCTCTATCGTCAGCTGATGGACGTGCACCACGTCGGACACGGACTGCTCGTGGCAACGTCGGCAGTGCGCGACGCCGCCAACGGTGACGAGTTCCTGGCGCGCGCGGCGCAGATCACGCGTGTCGAGGCGCGCGTGCTGAGCGGCGACGAGGAGGCGGCCTTCTCCTACGCCGGGGCGACCCGCCGGCTCGCGCCGGACGTGCGACCCACGCTCATCATCGATATCGGCGGCGGTTCCACCGAGCTCGCGGTGCGCGTCGACGGCGTCGTGCGGGGCTACTCCATGCAGTTGGGGTGCGTACGGATCACCGAGCGAGCGCTCGGTAGCGGTGTCGTCACCGCCGCAGCCGAAGCGGCCACGCGCGAGATGATCGCCGCGGAGTTGGACCGGGCCTTTGAGACCATGCCCCTCTTTTCGACGCTGGTGGGCGCCGTGCGTCTGGTCGGACTGGCCGGCACCGTGGCGACGTTGGCGCAACTCGACGCAGGACTACGCGTCTATGACCGCGATGCGGTGCACCATCGACGCCTCTCACTGGGCGACGTGGTGGCGTGGCGCACGCGCCTGGGCGCCCTGCAACCCGCCCAGCGCCTTGAACTCGCGGGAATGGTTCCTGGACGTGAGGACGTCCTCGTGGCGGGTCTGTACGTCCTGGAGGCAGTCATGGAGCGATTCGGGGCAGATGAACTCCTCAGTTCCGAGGACGATATCCTCGACGGCGTCGCAGCGTCGCTCCTCTAATGTGTGTTTCCGCGACGAACCTGTAACGATGGGGTAGTGAGGATGCGCCCATGGTGACCACCCGCAGCAGCGTTCATTCGCCGATCAACCTGCACGGTCGGCGCGTGGTCCTGCGCACGCTCGCGGACGCCGACTACGAGGGTTGGTTCGCCGTGCGACGCCGCTGTCACGAGTGGCTGGTCAAGTGGGAACCGCGTTCGGCCCACGCGTCGCACCTCGCCGAGGACGAACGCAGTTTCTCGAGTCGCTGCGCCATTCGCGAACGCGAGCGTCAAATGGGCTCAGGATTTGGGTTCGGCATCTTCTTCGAAGGTCGATTCGTGGGCGAGATCACCCTGTCGTCCATCCAGCGCGGACCCCTGCAGTCGGCCTTCGTCGGGTACTGGATCGACGAAGCGGTAGCCGGCCTGGGGCTGATGCCCGAGTCAGTGGTGACGGTGCTGCAGTACGCCTTTGACACGCTGCGCCTGCACCGGGTCGAGATCAACATCATCCCGCGCAACGCCAACTCGCGGCGCGTGGTGGAGAAGCTCGGCCTGCGCTTCGAGGGTATTGCCGAGCGCTACCTGGAGATCGACGGAGCCTGGGAGGACCATGCGCACTACGCCATCACCTCCGAAGAATGGTCGGATCGGGCGCCGCAACTCGTCGCGAACTGGTTGCTGCCGCGCACCGACTGACTAGACGGCTTCGAGGCGACGTCCGCGCAGTTCGGCCAGGTCCGCCGTGCGGACGCTGCCACCGAGTGACTCAGCGATTCCCACCGCGGCCACGGCCCCGTCGCGGGGCATGACGACGAGTGCGTTGGTGTTGCCGCGCGCGATCACCAGACCCGCGACGCGCGCCGAAGTGGCACCGCGGCGAACGTCGTCCAGGCTCGCGTGTGCATCCAGAACAACGACGGGACACTGGTAGCGAGTGTGCGGGATACTGCGCAGGTCCCCCAACAGAGTGCTCTTGGCCTTGAGGATGCTGACTTTCGATCCGCCGATGTCGTCCCACGTGACGGCGACGGGCTCGACGGCGAAGTCGAGTTGGCGAGCGAGGTAGAACATCTCGACGTCGTAGGCGAATCCCGTGACGAAGCCCAGGAGCGCCATCAGGCGCCCGGAGGCCAACTGAAAACCCTTGCATCCACACTGGGTATCGCGAACCGTGGTCTTGGTGTAGTGGCGCACCAGTGCGTGAAAGGCGCTACCCGAGACCGTGCGGGCCAGCGTCGCGTATTCGATCTTGCCGTTGACGGCTCGCGAGCCCGGCGCCACGGGAACCCGTGACAGCGTGTCGAGGATGTCGACAAAGTGCGCTGGGCGAATGGACATGTCCGCGTCGGCCACGATGACCTTGGGGAACCGTGCGTGCGCCAGGCCCGTGCGTACCGCGGCTCCCTTACCCAAGTTGTGGGGGTGCTGGACGAGTCGAAAGTGCTCAAGGTGGCCGTATACCTGGTGGGCGACACGCAGGGTGGTGTCGGTCGAACCGTCGTCCACCATGACGATCTCGGTGCGCTCGGGTCCAATGACCTCGAGGGTGGGACGTAGGCGTTCGAGACCCTCGGCCAGTCGCGCCGCTTCGTTATAGGCCGGAATCACCAGCGACTGGGTTGGTAATGCCATGGGATTACGGGCGAGCGGCGCCGATGAGACCGAACGTGAAGACCGGGGCCACACTGATATTAGTGCCGGTGTAGGCCGCGGCGATGATCGTGTTGCTGCCGTATTCGCCACTGCCGACGTACATCACCACGTGGTCCACGAGATTGTCGCCGTCGAGGTTGTTGTAGTAGAGCAGGTCGCCGGGCTGTAGCTGGTTGAGCGCCACGCGCGGCAGTGCCGCCCACTGCTCCTCGGTCGTGCGCGGGATGAAGAAGCCGGCCTTGCCCCAGGCCCACTGGACCAGGCCGGAACAGTCAAAGCCCACATTGGGCGTCTCGCCTCCCCACACATAGGGAACGCCCTCTTGGGATTCAGCCATGCTCACTGCTAGTTCACCCGCGGCCGAGCCGGCGGGCGAGCCCGAGACGGTCTGCGTGATGACCGGCGGGGTGTTGGCGGCAATGGCCGCGAGGACTTGGTTGGCCGCCGTCTGTCCTCCCACTTCGGACGCCGCGGCGACTGCAGAGGATTCCGCGGCGGTGTTGCGCGCTCGGGCCGCGGCCCCACCGGCGGCAACTTCGTACTGGATAATTTGAGTCTTAAGTGCAGCGCTCGCCACGTTGAGCGTGGTGCGCGTCTGGTCGGCAGCAGCGATGTTGTGAGAAAGGAGGGTCTGCAGGTTCGCGGTCTGGAGGTTCGCCCGCTGGCGCTGGGACGTGACTTGTGCGATGGTGACGAAGAGGGCGGAACGCTGGCGGTTGAGTTTTGCGCGCAACGCGTTCAGGCTGCCCACTACGAGTGACTGGTACACCTCGCGCGCGTCGGACGAGGTGACGTCCTGATTGAAGACCGCGATGGTCTGGGTGGCCGAAGTGTCGTAGACGTACGATCGAACGACGGCCGTGACAAACTTTTTGGTCGTCAGGGCCACCACGGCGCGCGCTTCGCGTTCGTGGCCCTGCAGGGTGATGATGCTGGTGGTCAGTGACTGCAATTGGGACTTCGCCGCGTCGTAGGAGTTGGCCGTGACCTCACTCGACTTCTCCTGTCGGGCCAACTGCGCCGAGAGGTTGGCAATCTCGGCCTTGGTCTGGGCGATGGTCAGTGCCCCCGTCATCGGCGAGTCGAGGGGCGCGAGGGTGGAGAGCACCACAATGACGGCGCTCGCAACGAGCGCGATGAGGGGAGACGTGCCCCGACGATGCACGGATTTCATTAGCCAATCTTAGTAACGCCCTTTGCGTCAACTGCGAGATTTGGGCGCGAATTGATGCGTTAGCGTTGGGTCGCCGCAGCCGCGCGTGGGGGCGTAGCCCAATTGGCAGA
>PMTL01000213.1:11367-17748 GCA_003168075.1 Acidimicrobiaceae bacterium | reverse complement strand
GTCGAAAGGAGTTTACGCCCCAAGGGGCTTCATCCTCCACGCGGCGCTGCTGCGGCAGGGTTTCCCCCATTGCGCAAATTTCCCCACTGCTGCCTCCCGTAGGAGTCTGGACCGTGTCTCAGTTCCAGTGTGGCTGATCGTCCTCTCAGACCAGCTATCCGTCGTTGCCTTGGTGGGCCGTTACCCCGCCAACAAGCTGATGGACCGCGAGCCCCTCCCGAAGCGAAAAAACATTTCTTCCTCTTATCATGCGAAAAAAGGAAGATATTCAGTATTAGCACCGGTTTCCCGGTGTTATCCCAATCTTCGGGGCAGGTTGCTCACGTGTTACTCACCCGTTCGCCACTAACGATTGGAGCAAGCTCCAATCATCCGTTCGACTTGCATGTGTTAAGCACGCCGCCAGCGTTCATTCTGAGCCAGAATCAAACTCTCCATCAAGATTTTTCAAGAACCGAGGTTCTTTACGAATCAGAGAGCCAGACGAGTGACTCTAATACTCGCCTGACGACCAAAGGAACACGGGGTGCTCCTCTGGCCTACTACATACTTCTTTTGACGAACGACGCGTCCGGTTAGATCCGTCCATCGTCGCCCGTACTGGCTTTTGGCTCTCGTTCTTCCGTTTTCAAGGAGCGACGACACACACGAGCAAGCTCGGAGGTGTGAAGTACACCATCTCAGGATTTCTCCGTCGAATCCGTCGCTCAGTTACCCGAACGACGGGGATGCCTACCTTAACAGCGCGGTCTGCCTGGTTGCAAATTCAACCGGCCGCCGTCTCCGTCGGTGGGATTTACATTGTAGCAGGCGCCCCACCACCACAAAGTCATTTCGACTCAAAATCTTCGCGAACACGTTGCGTATTCGGCCTGATTGTGGGACTCCGTGACATTTCGGCCTCGCTGCCTTACCCGATGTGCGGGGGCCACAATGCTCATTTGGATCAGTGACTGTGCGCGTACTCCACGAACGCGCTCAGCGTACTGATCAGTCGCATGTCGTCGATGTCTTGCGCGCGTGAATTCAGCAGTTCCTCGGTGCACACGAGGTAGGCCAGGCAGCGCGCCCGGCTGACCGCCACGTTGAGGCGATTCCTCGAAAAGAGAAACTCCGGGCCGCGCGGCATATCCTCGGCTGAGGACGTCGTCATGGTGAAGAAGACCACGGGGGCTTCTCTCCCCTGGAACTTATCTACGGTGCCCACTCGCACTCCGCGTAGGTCCGTCCTCGCATGGCACGCGCTCTTGATGAGGTTCACCTGGTCGTTGTAGGGAGCGACGACCATGAAGTCACCCGGCGTCAGCGGACTCGTCTCACCGTGCTGATTGGTCCAGGGAGTACCCATCATCTGGGTGATCTGGTCCAGCACAATATCGACTTCTTCCAGCGACTCAGTGGAACGACGCACGTGGAAGGCCGGCAACCATCGCAGCCCCGTACCGAAGTCGGTCGTTTGCTGGTAGCAGCACGCGTTGGCGGTCAGTCGCCCCTCGTAAATCTGGCGCGAGATGAACTCGCACACATCAGGGTGCATTCGCCTGGTCTCCGAGATAAAGACTCCCTCAGAAGCAGGAATCGTCACGTGCTCACCCAGAATGTGTTCGAGCACGCTGGCACCCGAACCCCCGGGATGCTCGGCCTTGGCCACTTGGGCGAGTTGAAGTGGGTCACCCAAGAGGAGCATGGCGCGCGTGCCGCCCGTCGAGGCCAAAGCATCCGCGAGCGACAATTGCCCAGCCTCGTCGACGAGTAGCACGTCAACTGGTGACTGGCGCATCGCATCATTGGCCCATAACCACGCAGTACCACCGATCAAGTTGTACTCCCCCGATGACAGGTCGTCCTTCTTCTTGGAATACTTCAGCCCCTCGATCGGCTCCCGGGGCGTGTCTTCCCAGAGCAATGCCCGCAACTGATCGAGATCACCACTCTTTTGAAAAACGTCCAGTGCTTCGGTCATCAAGTTGTCGATCGCGCCGTGGCTCATGGCCAACACACCCACTTTGAGCCCGCGACCCACCAGGTAGTGGATGATGTGCGAACCGCTGTATGTCTTGCCCGTCCCGGGCGGTCCCTGAATCGCCACCAGACTTTCGTCGAGGTACTCAACCCAGCAGTAAATCGAATCGAGATCGTCCTGAAAGACCCCTCCCTCGGGACCGTGGCCCGGTGTGAAGCGTGGGGTTTGCGCCCTCAGCAATGACATGGCCAAGCGGCTGGGCTCTCCGTGAAGTTGCGGGTCAAGGACTTGGCGCGCCAAATCCTTCAGTGCCCCCGCCTTCGCCCACGGTCGGAAATTTCGATCCTTCGTGAGTGCCGCCGGAATCCCCCCGCGCTCCTCTTGCACTTTCCCCCATCGGATTGCTATCTCACGACGTTCAAAGTTGATGTCGGCAATCTGGCCATTGCCGTACTGGACACCGACCCCGGCGTACAAGACCTCATCCTTTGCCACCAGGCCGCGATCAACTACTTGGTCCGGCCACGACAGAACCATCCTGGGAAATTTTTCGCGACCCGTCGGATCCTCCATTCGCACGTACGTCAGGTTGGTCAGGTAGTCCAGATTGTCGTACAGGACCGTGTAGTCACCATTGAGGGCAACGTATTTCGGTGTCACGTCAGCTGATCGTTCGCGTCGCCAATAATTCAGCAGGTCCCCGAGGAGGTGCTCGGGCGTGCACTCCCCGTAGTCGTGCAGGCGCTCGACCAACTCGTCGGTGTCGAGTTCGTACGGCTCACGCTCAATGACAGCCTCGCGCCAGGGCAGGTCCGCAGGACGTTGCGCGATCAACCAGTCCCGCAGGGCCAAGGTCGACGCGACGTCGTCCTTGTTGTAGACGGCGATATTGCGAAGTAACTGATCGTCGCCGCTCGTCATCCACTTCTCGTACTCCACCACCGCGCCCGCCCCCTGCTCAATGCCGCCGGAACGCACGAATTCGACCAAGTGCTCGAGGTGCTTAAGACCGTAGGACTCGGTACCCACTCGTACCGCATTCTTGGCGATCGTATAAAGATCGACGAAGAGGCCCGAATCAACTAGTGAGGCGAAGAGGTTTTGATCTTCGGCGTCACGCGTAAGGCGCTCGATCGTCGAGCGTTCGGTGTGGTTGTAGTGATAGACGTGCATCTCCGGATGCACTGTGCGTCGTTCAGCGAAGAACTGAACCAGTCCCGTCATCATCTCTTGTTGCTCGTCCAAACTGTGAGCCCAGCGCTCGTCGAACACCCATTCGCGCGCGCCGTCTCGGTAGTACAACCCGGCGAGAAACATCAACTCGTTTTGCGGAGTCCAAAACGGATCGCCTTCAAAGTCGAAGAACACGTCACCTTCTTCGGGTTCGGGCAAGAGTTCGTAACCGTGCCCGTAGACCGGGTCTTCGCTGGGTTCAATGAGTTCAAACGCCGGCGCGTGAGATGGATCCTCGCGCGACTCGACCTGCAGACTCGCTTGGCGGGTCAGGCGCGCGAGCTTCTCGTCTCGCAGGTCCGCCACGGGTTCACCCCGACGCGACAGTTCCACCACCGTTCGCACGCCCGCCACTTCGAGGGCGTCGCGTTCGCCTTGACGTGAGTTGGCCACAAAGGCCAGGGAGTCTTCCCGGCGCCACTGACGCTCACAGTGGTCATGAAATTCACAGTATTCGCACGACTCACACGGCTTGGGTCGCGTTGCGACGTCGAGCGGGTCATCAGCGAGCAATGTACCGAGTTGGCGACGAAGTCGTCGCCAATAGGGCAGGAACTCCTCGACGGTCAACGCCTGGGTCGTTCCCGATCCCAACCAAATATGCATTCGACGGGGTGGTTTGCCAAGGAGCGATTCCATTGCTTCGGCGTAGAAACACAACTGCAAGACGTGTCCGGGCTTACCTTGGGAGCGTGTCAGTTTGGCGTCAACCGGCTCAAAGAGGCAGAACTCAGACGTTGGATCGTCGCTCTTCACGAGGAAGTCGGCGATCCCGCGAATACCCTCGTGCACGAAGGGCATTTGATAAACGACGTCGAACCCAAGTTCCATTGGATTGCCCACCCTCGACACCCAATCAGTGAACGACTCGCCACGGTTTCGTCCGGGCACTTCATAGATCGTCTTGCCGAGGGATTCGTAGTCCCCCAAGCAGTTGGACTCGTGCTGGTTACCCTTTTCGACAAGAATCTCGGCCAACGAATTGAGGATCGTCGGTGCCACCTCGAGTTGGCCCGACTCCACGTGGTTATTCAGGGTCAAGTAGTGAGCACAACCCAACCACGCGGTGATCTTGGACGGGGTGAGGAGACGTTCAGTCATGCAAGCTTTCGACGTAGGTACGCTTCATATTTTGCACCATCGATATGACACTACGAGCGACGACGATCGGCCGGAGCTCTGAGGGCACGATGCATCCTTGGAGCTCCCGTCCCCGGCGGCGGGCTACCCGTCACACGCTTTCCACTAGCCTCAACGTCGTGGGTGAGACCATCAACACCGTGCAATAACTGGGCAAGGAGCGCACATTGAGGGTTCGGACGATTCGAGCGATGTCTGTCGTCATGGCGAGCATGATGGTTGCCGCGTCGATGGCGACCGTAGCCGGAGCCTCGCCATCGGCCACCGGAAACGCCTCGGCCATCGCCCTCTACGCCAAAGCCGTCAAGGCGACCAACGCCCTGCCTGCCCTGCGCGACACCAGTACCGACACATACTTTCTCCAAGACAACATCCACACGTTGTCGAATCCCGCTACTTTCGCGTTCGTACTGCGAGCAGCCGTGCCGAAGGCTCCCGGCGGTTTCGTCGGCGTGAAGACGGTGACGACGTTCCGCCTCACTGGAGGCATCATCAAATGGATGAACACTCTGGTGCTACCCGACTGCGGAACCTCCAATGCGTGCAAGGACGCGGTGGGCCTCGAGTTCTATGACACCCCCACCGAGGAAAAGGTCGCACTGCTCACTGGTTCTGCGAGCAAGTATTGTTGGGC
Organism: Acidimicrobiaceae bacterium; assembly: GCA_003168075.1. Classification (GTDB taxonomy): domain Bacteria; phylum Actinomycetota; class Acidimicrobiia; order Acidimicrobiales; family RAAP-2; genus RAAP-2. The sequence continues at coordinate 12,778 of PMTL01000213.1, read as the reverse complement.
GCAGACCCAGACGCATTCCCTCGCCTCCTTCGCCTTTACGCCGAATACGGGGGTGTGGCTCGTGAACGGAAAGTACTCGCCAATTGTGAAAATTGGCGAACAGACTCTCTTCAAGTCGACGTACTCCGACAACGGGGTACCTATGACGGAAACCGACTCTCTCTCCAATGCCACTCACCATTTCGACAAGAGCACGTATCACTACGCCGCCACTGGTCAGATTTTGGCTGACACCATCACGGTGATCGAGACCGACCCCACAACGGTTCCCACTGCGCCGAACTTCCCCGCCTGCACGAGCTGACTCAACCCGATCAGCCGGCGGCTACAAGCGATTGGTGAGTGCAACAATTCGTTCGCGAATCAAGCGCGACTGCACTGTTGCGGGCACCGGTCCCGATGCACCGGGCGATCGACGATTCGTCAGCGCGACGCGATTGGTAAAGAGATCCTCGTACCCGTCTAGGTCCGGCTCCTCCTTGACGACGTCACTCAATGGTCGATTCTCTCGCACTGCACGTCCCACGAGACCTCCGGCGACCTGGTGAGCCTGACGAAAGGGCATTCCGCCCGTCACCAAGCGCTCGGCAACATCAATCGCGACCAGCAACTGGTCGTCCGCCGCACTGGCCGCTACATCGTTGTGGAACGTCATTGACTGATAGGCCCCATTCAGCGCAGCCAGCACAAGCACGATCTGCCTTATCGAATCGAAGAGCGGCTCCTTGTCCTCTTGCAAGTCGCGATTGTATGACAGGGGCAGGCCCTTTAACGTCACGAGTAGCCCCGTGAGATTCCCCACCAGCCGTCCGCTCTTACCGCGCGCCAGCTCGGCGACATCGGAGTTCTTCTTCTGGGGCAACATCGACGAACCGGTCGTGAAATCATCGCCGAGTGTGGCGAAATTGAACTCTGAAGTGGTCCAGAGCACCAACTCTTCACCCATACGAGAAAGGTGCACGCCAAGTAGCGCAATGTCAAAAAGCGACTCCGCCACGAAATCGCGGTCCGAGACGGCGTCCATCGAATTAGCAAAAGTCTCGTCGAAACTCAGCAATTTTGCCGTCACTTCGGGCCGGATTGGTAGCGACGTGCCGGCCAACGCTCCCGCGCCCAGCGGCGACACGTTCATGCGCCGGCGTGCGTCAAACAACCGGTCGACGTCACGCAGCAGGCTCCAGGCGTGCGCTTGGAGGTGGTGACTGAGCAACACGGGCTGAGCGCGTTGCAGGTGGGTGTAACCCGGCAGGCACGCGTCGGCATTCTCCTCGCCCACCGCCACCAACGTTGTCACCAGAGCCAGTGACTGGCGTGCAATCTCGCTAAGGGCGTCACGGGTGAAGAGCCGCAGAGTCGTCGCTACTTGGTCGTTTCGGCTGCGCGCAGTGTGGATCTTGGCCCCCACTGCCCC
>PMTL01000213.1:0-11359 GCA_003168075.1 Acidimicrobiaceae bacterium | reverse complement strand
CACTCCTCCGCACTCAAGAGACCGGCGACTTCGAGCCCGCGCACGTGGGCCATGGTGCCCTCGATGTCGTGGGCGTAGAGCACGTGGTCAAAGGAGTAACTTTCCGAGAGGTTCCAGAGTGTCTCGTCCATCGCCGCCGAGAATCGGCCCGCCCAGAGCGTCATGGCCGTAGCGGAGTGGCGTTCTTGGCGCCCTGTCGGGCGGCCCAGGTCTTGACGCCCAGTCCGTAGATCTTGACGAACCCCTCGGAGTCCGCGTGGCGGAAGGTGTCCTCGGCATCGTAGGTCGCCAAACCGTAGTCGTACAGGGCCTTGGGGCTGCGACGTCCGACAATGCGCATCATGCCCGGAGCTTCGAAATGTAACCGCACGTCGCCCGTGACGTGCACCTGCGTCTCGGTGATGAAGGCGTCCAGTGCCTCCTTGAGCGGTGAGAACCACATACCGTCGTAGACGAGCTCGGCCCAACGGGTCTCGAGGCGCGCCTTCTCGTGGTGCACGTCACGCTCGAGAACGAGGTCCTCGATGTCCGCGTGCGCGGCGATCAGCGCCAATGCGGCGGGGCACTCGTAGACTTCGCGTGACTTGATACCGACCCGGCGATTCTCCACCATGTCGATGCGACCGAATCCGGTGGCACCGGCGCGGTCATTGAGGGTCTTGATGAGGTCCGCCAGCGGCATCTCGACGCCGTCGATCGATACCGGGACGCCACGGATGAAGCTCACCGTCAGATCGACCGGTTCAGTGTTACGAACCCTGGTGAGCGTCATGGGCTCTTCGGGGGGCGTAGCCCACGGGTCCTCCATGGCGCCGCACTCAATGGCCCGACCCCAGAGATTCTCGTCGATCGAGTAGATCTTGTCCTTGGTGGCCTTGACCGGGATGTCCCACTTCATGGCGTAGTCCACCGAGTCCGCTCGGGTCATGCCCCAATTGCGCGCCGGGGCCAGGACTTCGAGGTCCGGGGCAAGTGCGTGGGTACCCACTTCGAAGCGCACCTGGTCGTTACCTTTGCCGGTGCAGCCGTGCGCGACGGCCTGGGCATTGAATTTTCGCGCCTGGTCCACCAGGTGTCGGACAATCACCGGACGTGACAGCGCCGACACCAATGGATATTTTCCCTCGTAGCGGGCATTGGCGGCAATAGCGACAGCGCAGAATTCATTGGCCATCTCGTGTCGCGCGTCCACGACGACGCATTCAATCGCTCCGGCCGCCAGGGCCCGGGCGCGAACGTCCTCAAAGCTCTCGGAGGAATCAACGTCCTGACCAACGTCGACGAGCACGCACACGACCTCGACGTTCCACTCCTCAATCATCCACCGAACGGCGACGGACGTGTCGAGTCCGCCGCTGTAGGCCAGTACCACTCGCTTCATTACTTTCGTCCCTTCATCTTGCTCGAGATATCTTCGAGCCCCGCCAAACTTCGAAATTCCTTCACCAACGACGATCCGCCGCGGCGCGCGTCGGCAATCACCAAAATGGTGTCATCTCCGGCGATCGATCCCAGCACGCCATCGAGGGCACTGCGGTCCAGCGCCGATGCCACGACGTGCGCGCAGCCGGGTGGAGTTCGGATCACGACGAGATTGCCCGAGCAATCAACTGAGCCGACCCACTCACCCATCATTCGCCGCAGGTGATCAACCGGAGCGGCCGAGACTGTCGGGGCCGAAGCAATAACGATGCGACGCGACCCGTGAAGGTCGCGCACTTTAATGGTGCCGAGGTCCTGTAAGTCGCGCGTGACTGTCGCCTGCGTGGCGACAATTCCCTCGGACTTGAGGCGAGTGACGAGTTGCGCCGCGGTCGAGATGATCTCGCGTTCGAGCAGATCGCTGATTCGATGTTGTCGCTGCGCCTTGGTCATGTTTCTTCCTTTATCCAACGTAGGACGCCCAGCATCGCTGAGCGCCGATGAAACACCTGTCGCCACACCAACGACGCCGCGGAGTCAAGAACCTCGTCGGTGATCTCGTCGCCCCGGTGTGCGGGTAGGCAGTGCAGCAGGACCGCAGTCGGTTTGGCGTGATCCATCAGCTGAGTCGTCACCCGAAAATCCGCCAAATCCGCACGCCGCTTCGCGGCCTCATCTTCAAAACCCATCGAGACCCACGCATCGGTGTACACCGCGTCGACGCCCGCCACCGCATTCACGGCGGAATCCGTCAGTCGCAATGTTCCCCCACCGCTGAGCGAGCTCGGATCCTCGAGTCCGCCGCGAGTGAGCTGGTACCCCTCGGGCGCGCCCACGGTCACGTCGACCCCGAGGCGTAACAGCGCCACGGCGAGCGAACGCGTCACATTGGTGGCGTCTCCGACGTAGGCGACTTTGAGTCCCGCCAGATCCTTCACGTGGCCGTCAGCGAAGTGCTCGGCCAAAGTCAACACATCCGCGACCGCCTGCGTCGGGTGCGCCACGTCGCTGAGCAAGTTGATGAGCGACATCTGGTCCTGGGTCGCCGACGCCATTCGCGCGAAGACTTCGTGGTGACGGATGCGGGCCGCACAGATCGCGTACATCTGGGCCAGGGTACGCCCCACGTCCTCGGCCGACTCCCTCGTGTCCAGACCAATCTCCTCGTCAGAGAAGAAAGTGGCAAATCCGCCGAGTTCGCTCACCGCCGAGGAACTCGAGGCGCGCGTACGCAGACTGGGGCGTTCGAACACGAGGGCGACACCCTGGCCCTGCAGTGTGGTGTCGTCAAAGGGACTCAGCGCCATCTCGTAGATAGCGGCCAGGTCGCGGTCACCGATGTCTGCGATTGTGAGGAAATGACGACTCACGCGACGACCTCCGTCGTAGGAATATCATCGTGCACCACATCGCGCACGGCGTGGAGGCGGGTTCCGTTGGCCAGGACCACTCGGTGGGCCCCGGCTCCGAGGGCGTCGAGTGCGGCTCTCATCTTGGGCCGCATGCCGTCGCGCGCGGCGCCCGACCTAATCATCTCCTCGACGCGTGACGCACTCACGTGAGTCAGAACGCTTCGGGCATCATCGGGGTCAGAGCGAAGTTGGTCGATGTCACTGAGAAGCACCAATGTGTTCGCGCTCACTGCTCCGGCGACGGCACCCGCCACCTGGTCGGCATTGCAATTAAAGAGGTAGCCCTCCTCATCCACGGCGACGGGGCACACCACCGGAACGTACCCTCCACGCCACTGAGTCTCCAGCACGCCGGGTGACACCTTGGCGACAGTGCCCGCACGGTCCCACGGGGCACCAATCGAACGTCCGATGATGAGTCCACCGTCGACTCCCGAGAGTCCGACACAGGCAAGTCCCACGCGCGACATCGCCGAGACCACCGTAGCGTTCACGTGAGCCAGCGCCATGGCGACGTAGGTCATGGTCTCGGGAGACGTGATGCGCAGGCCTTCATGGAACTCACTGACAAGGCCCACGCGCGCCAGCAAGTCCGCAATCTGAGGACCGCCCCCGTGCACCAACACGATCTCGGCGCCTTCGTCGCGCAATGTCACCAGATCCTCCGCGAGGGCGTGCAGGATTGGGCTCGAGGGACTCAAGTCGTCGAGGGCGTGTCCGCCCATTTTCACCACGATGCGCGTCACGGGGTGACGCCGCTCATGGGAAGCCCGAGCGTCTCGTCGCGGCCGTTCGCTACGTTCCAGGCCTGAACGGCCTGGCCGGCGGCACCCTTGATGAGATTGTCGAGCGAGCTCATCACGACCAGCCAGCCGGTGCGCTCATCGACACGCGCCGAGACGAAGCACAGATTCGAACCCACGGGGTCCTTCAGGGTCGGAGGTTCCTCGACGACGATCACGAAAGGATCACTCGCGTAGGTCGCGGCCAAAACTTCGAGCGCCTGCGCGCTAGAGAATGGCTCGTGTATCCGTGCGTAGGCCGTGACGAGCATGCCCCGAGCGACGGGCACGAGGTGCGGCGTGAAAATGATCTCGGCGCCGATCTCGCGCTGAATCTCGATGGTGTGGCGGTGGTGCAAGAGGCCGTAGGCCTCGGCGTTGGCGGCCAGACGCGAGAAGTGCAGTCGATCACTCGTTCCCCGTCCAGCCCCCGAAGCGCCACTGAGCGCGTTGACGACAATGCCCGTCGACTCGACCAGTCCGCGATCAAGGAACGGTCCCAGAGCCAGCGACGTGGCCGTCGGGTAACAACCCGGGACCGCGATGAGTCGCGCGCCCGCTAGTTCATTTCGGTGGCGCTCGACCAGACCGTAGACCGCGTCTTTCAGCAACTGTGGTGACGAGTGTGCCGCGCCGTACCACTCGTCGTAATCGGCGGCATCCTTGAGGCGAAAGTCAGCGCCCAAATCGACGACGTTCACGTCCTGGGCGAGCAAGTCCGGCACCAGAGACTGGCTCTTGCCGTGGGGCAACGCCACGAACGCGACGTCGGCGTCCTCGTCCAGCACACTCTGGGTAGACTGATACACGAGTTCCGGGTAGAGGCCCGCCAGAGCCGGGGCGTACTCGGCCACGGTCTTGCCGGCGTTGGACTCCCCCGTGGCTATGACTACCTCGAAGTCGGGGTGTGAGGCGACGAGTCGCAGTACTTCCATGCCGGCGTACCCGGTCGCTCCCACTACGGCGATTCGCATACTGACATTTTATGCACATCCGAGGAGAAAAGTGCAATACCCGTTTAGGGGGGCTAGACTTGACGGGTGACTCGACGGGGATGGCTGCTTTTTACCATGATGGCCGTCCTCTGGGGGATACCGTATTTGCTCATTCGCGTCGCTGTTCGCCAGCTCGATCCCGGAGTCTTGGTGCTAGCGCGCACCGCCCCCGCGTCGCTGCTCTTGTTGCCCATTGTCCTGCACCAGAGGTCCTGGGGGCTCCTCGTCAAGAACCTGAAGTGGATTTGCGTCTTCGGTGTCGCCGAGTTCGGCGTCCCGTGGTATCTCATGTCCACTTCCGAGCGCCACATCACTAGTTCGCTGACCTCGCTCATCATCTGCGCGGTGCCACTCTTCTCAGTGGTCGCCGGGCGCTTTATGAGAGTGCACGAACCGATCGGTGCGCGGCGCCTCTGGGGCCTCGGTGCGGGTGCCCTGGGCGTCGCGCTCTTGGTGGGTCTTGACCTCAACGGCGGGTCCATCACGTGGATTGGTCTCATGCTGATCGTGTGCGTCGGTTACTCGATCGGTCCTCTCATTCTCGCCACGAAGTTGCACGATGTGCCCGGACCCGCCGTCGTTTGCGGTGCCACCGGCATCGTCGCCCTGGCCTGGATCCCCTACGACCTCTTTCACTGGCCGGTGCACGTCTCCACCGAGACGTGGACCTCGGTAGGTGTGCTCTCGGTGTTCTGCACCGCCGGGGCGTTCTTGACTTTCTATGAACTCGTCAAGGAGGCTGGATCGAGTCGCTCGGTCGTCGTGGTGTACTCCAACACCGCGATCGCGGTGCTGTTGGGAGTGGTGGGCCTGCACGAACCCTTCACCGTGGGCATCGCGCTGGGCTTTCCGTTGATCGTGCTGGGTTCGTACCTAGCGACCAGCGTGGCGCGCGTCGTCAAAGATCACGCTGGCGGCAACGCGGACCTCGCCGTCCACGAGTAACCACATGGCGTCCTTGCTCGTGACGAGTTGGACGTCGTGGCCTTCTTCGACCGGTCCGTGATGGATCACGTCCACTGAAGCGACGGGCGCGTCGAACACCTCGGCCACGGCCTGCCAGACCGCGGCATTATTGACGTGGCCGATAACGTCTAAGTCCGCGCGGCGAAGCGGCCACGGCCGACTCTGCGCCCCCGCGGGTGGTGCCGTCACCGGCACTCGACCCGACACCTTGCGTCCAGCTAGTGCCTCGCCGAAGATCTCGTGAAACGTCTTGGGAATTCGCACTGGAAAACCTCGCGGGTCGACCGGAACCCACAGCGAAGATGCTTCAATGACTAATTCGTCGCCTACGTAGACGTTCGTACGCCGTTCGGCCCACGCCGCTCCGACTCCAGAGCAGAACGTCGTGAGCTTCAAGCGGTCGTAGATGACTGGCCAGGGTCCCACGCATCGAAACGATGTGCGACGCGCGAGCCACAATGCGTCAGTCACGATGCCGCAATCCTCCCAGTCTTCGGTCGCGGCGTCTTGGAGGGCTCGCGCCACGCCGTCGAGACGCCAGTGTCTTGACGGCAAAGCGTCACTCAGACGCACCAGTGAGTGAATCGAAAATCGCCGACCCACACTCGGCTCGGGGACGTACTCCCTCTCTGGCGCGGGCGCGTCGGCCACCTAGGACCTCAACTCCGCGCCCAGGCCGCGCGCCGCCTCGATGAGAGCACGACGAGCTCTGGAGACATCGGACTCACTCAAGGTTTTCTCGGGCGATGAGAAGCGGACGTTGTAGGCGAGGGAGCGGGTTCCCGCGGGTAGGTTGTCCCCACGGTAGACGTCAAAGAGGACCACGTCCTCCACGACGTCCGAGGCCGCCATCAGCACCTCGGCGAGGTCGATCGCGTGCACTCGTTGGGCCACGACAAAGGCGAGATCGACGACGGCCACGGGGTAGCGACTGGGCACCGTGACGAACTGGTCGAGTTGAGCATCGAGTGTTAAGTCGAAGAGTACGTCCAGGTCGACGTCAAGAACCCCGAGCCGCCGAGTTGGCACCGTTGTTAATGCGTCGTAGAGGGTCGCGTCCACTTCGCCGACGTAGCCGACGAGACGATTCGTCCCGCGTTCGATCAACTCGCCAGTCCTCGTCGGGTGCAGTCCACGCGGCGCAGAGTCGCTCGAGCGCACGACGACGTCGTGCACGCCCAGACGCGTGGCCAGCGCCGACCACGTGGCCACCGCCGTGCGCGCGTCGTCCCCGGTGCGACCGAGAATGACCGTCAAGCGCTCGTTCTCGTGGGGCAGGGCCAGTGACACTAATCCCCCAGCGCCACCTCGGGTGAAGCGCGGCGACACAGTCACGCCCGGGTGGGTGAAGACGTTGCCCATCTCACCGAGCACCACGTCGCCCAGCCCGCGCTCGGCGTTGCGGCCCCAGGCGCGCACCAGTCCGACCAGCATCGACGAGCGCAACACCGACTCCTCAGAGGCCAGCGGATTGGTGACGCGTACGCGTTCGACCCCGGGAGTCAGCAGGTCGAAGTCATCGTCGCTACCGAGAGTGGGGGTCCAGCACTCGTGCACGCCCAGGTCGACCACCGTATCGCGCAGGCGTCGACGCACCACTTGTCGGTCGGTGAGACCACCGGGTTCAGGCCAGCTCGGCGTACGGCGCGGCAGGCGCGAGTAACCGTAGAGCCTCGCAATCTCCTCAATGACGTCGGCTCGGCCGGCTCGGCCCGTGCGCACGTCGAGACGCGCACTGGGCGCGGTGATCTCCCAGGGTCCTTCGCCGCGCACGACGAACTGCAAACCTTCGAGAATGTCGCGCACGTCACTCGCCAAAAGGTCCACGCCCAGCGCACGCTCAAGGTCGAAGTGGCGCAGGGTCAGTGTTGGCGGCACGGGAAGCGTGCCGATAGCGTCGAGTGGACTGGCCATCCAGAGTACTTCGGGGTTACTCTCACCCAGCAGTGCGACGAAGCGCGCGACGGCGAACAAGGCGAGTTCGGGGTCGACGCCCCGTTCGAAGCGGATTGAGGCCTCGGAGCGAAGTCCGTGACGCTTGGAGGATCGAGCGATGGTCATCGGATCGAAGAACGCCGCCTCCAGCAGCACGTCGGTCGTCACGTCGGAAATCTCACTGAACGCGCCGCCCATGATGCCCGCCAGGCCCAGCACGACGTCGTCGCCGTCGACAATGACGCAGTCCTCTCCGGTATCGCCGAGACCGCGGCCGGGCTGGGCGAGGGCTCGCTCGACTCCGTCGAGAGTCGTCAACACTTCACCCGCGCGAGCGCGACGCGCGCGCAGGGTGCGCTTCGCGACGTGGGCCGCGTCATAGGGGTGAGTCGGCTGGCCGAGTTCGAGCATCACCAGGTTGGAAGCGTCGACCACGTTGGAGATCGGGCGCATGCCCGCCAAGGTGAGGCGCCGAGCCAGGTGCGGCGGTGAAGGCCGCACCGCGACGTTGCGAAGCACCGAGATGGTGAGTCGCCCGCAGAGATCCGGGTCCTCGATTCTGGCGCCGGCGAAACTCGATGAGGCGTCGGTGGCGTTGGGAACGGCCACGACGGGCTCACGCATTGGGCGGCGGAGACGAGTCGCCAGGTCACGCGCAACACCCCGGATGCTCCAGGCGTCGGGACGATTGCCCTCAACGGAGATGTCAAAGACCACGTCGCGAGTGATACCGAGTGCCTCAAGAAGCGGTTGGCCCACGACGGGCGTGATGACGTCGTCGAGCAAGTACAGGCCATCGTGGTCGTCGTTCACGCGCAGTTCGCGCGCGGAGCACAACATGCCGTTCGACGTCACACCGCGCATCTTGCGAGTGGCGATCTCGAACCCCCCGGGCAACACGGCGCCTACCGGGGCCAGGGGCACGTGATTACCCAGTGCAAAGTTCGTTGCCCCACAGACGATCTCGATCGGTCCGTTACCCGCGTCCACGGTCACCAGTCGCACGCGGTCGGCGCCCTCGATGGCGCGGATCTCATCGATACGCGCCACGACAACGTCCTCGAGGCCCTCACCCACGTTCTGCACGCCCTCGACCACGAGGCCGAGGTCATCGAGAACCGCCGTTAGTTCCGCTACTGACTCGGGCAGGTCAACGTAGTCGCGGAGCCACGACAGAGGGACCTTCACGAGAACTGCCGGAGAAAGCGGACGTCGTTGTCGATGAGGGCGCGCATGTCGGCAATCTGGTGACGCATCTGTGCGCAGCGGTCAATTCCGAAACCGAAGGCGAATCCGCTCCACTCATCGCCGTGGACGCCGACCGCCTCCAACACGGCCGGGTCGAGCATGCCGCAACCACCGAGCTCAATCCAACCGGTCTGCGAGCAGGTACGACATCCCTCTCCGCGACATATGGTGCAGGTGATCTCGAACTCGGCTGATGGTTCGGTAAAGGGGAAGAACGCCGGTCGCAACCGCGAGGAAATATCGGCGCCAAAGTAGGCGTGCGTGAAGGTCTCAATCACGCCGGCCAGGTCTGCGAAGGTGATTCCCCGGTCCACCACCAGACCCTCGATCTGGTGGAAGGTGGCGAGGTGGCGGGCGTCGGGTGTGTCGCGACGGAAGCAACGTCCGGGCATGACGCCGTGGATTGGCAGGGTGCCCGCGGCCACGGCCTCCTCCATCAAGTGGATCTGGGTGGGCGAAGTGTGCGTGCGGAGCACCACGGTTTCGGGTTCGCCGAGGTCGACGTAGAAGGTGTCCCACATGCCCCGGGCTGGGTGCGCGGGCGGGATGTTGAGGGCTTCGAAGTTGTACCAGTCACTCTCCACTTCGGGTCCGTCGGAGACCGTGAAGCCCATCGCCACGAAGACATCTTCGAGTTGGCGCTGGGTCGCCGCGACGATGCCGGGGTGTCCGACGGCGAGTGGAGCTGTGACGTGGGCCACGACGACGTCACCCAGGTCGAGCCGGTCGGCTTCGAGTGCGATTGCCCGAGCGGCGTTCTCGAGCTCAGCGCGACGCAATGCGAAGGTCTCTTCGACGCCGCGACGAGCCTCCTGGAGCTCGGCGCCCGCTGCCTTGCGGTCCTCGGGCGCAAGCGCACCGAGCGACTTCTGCAGGGTCGAGAGGATCGAGCGCTTGCCCACGATGAAGGGCTCGTCAGCGAGTAATTCCGCCAACGTGGCGGCCTGGACGATACGACTCTTCAGCGTGGACACGTGAGTCGAGAGCTCGGCAAGTGGCGAGGTCGTCATATCTTCCAAGGCTACGAGGTTCTCAAGCGGTAGTGGTGCCGCTTCGTTGATTCAGGGCCTCAAACGCGATCAGCGACGCCGCAACGCCGGCGTTGAGAGACTCCGAGCGCCCGGCCATTTCGATAGTCATTTTCTCGTCACAGAGCGCGACGGACGCATCATCCAGCCCGGCCGACTCGTTGCCGATCACGACGACGCAGTCGCCGGACAGGTCCACCGTCCGATACGACGCGCCCCCGCGCACCACCGTCGCGATAGAGCGCACCCCGAGGCCTCGGAAATATTCCAGGGTCTCCTCAAGGGGCGCGACCACGAGGGGGACGTGAAAGACCGACCCCGCCGAGGCGCGCAGCGTCTTAGGATTGAAGGGGTCGACGCTCTCGCCGCTCAGCACCACGGCCGAAGCGCCCGACGCATCCGCCGAACGGATAATTGTCCCGGCATTACCCGGGTCACGCACGTTGTGCAGTACGAGGACGAGACCTTCTCCCAGAAGCGCGGTCAGCGCTTTCACGTCGAAGTGAACGGCCGCGAGGACCGGCTGGGGAGTTTGAGCGTCGGCGACCTTGTCGAGCACGCCCGCCTCGAGGACGAAGGTGCGCACGCCGACCGCCGTCGCACGTTCACAAAGTGCGCCGACATCGGGATCACCCAGCGACGACCGGTCAACGTAGAGCGCTTCGAATTCAACTGCACTCGCGAGAGCGGTGTCAATCAAGTCCGGACCTTCGATAACGCAGACGCGTTCATCCCAGCGCAGAGCGCGCTTGCGAAGGAGGCGCCGGAGCCGACGCACCCTCTCGTGTGTCGACCCCAACCCCTCAATCAGAACTGCCTACTTCGACAGGGCGGCGCTGGCCTGGGCGACCAACGCGGCGAAGGCAGCGGCGTCGTTAACGGCCAAGTCGGCCAGTATGCGCCGATCGACTTCGATGCCCGCAACATTGAGCCCGGCGATGAAGCGGCTGTAGCTCACGCCGTGCAGACGAGTACCAGCGTTGATGCGCTGGATCCACAGCCGGCGCATTTCGCCCTTGCGGGCGCGACGGTCGCGGAATGCGTAGACGCCCGAGTGCTGGACGGCCTGGTTCGCCGCGCGGAAGGTGCGACTGCGGTCACCGTAGTAACCCTTCGCCTCNNCCGCCCTCTTGACACGTGCCATATCAGTTCCTCTTTCCTAAAGTTCCTAAAGACCCATCAACTTCTTGATGTTCTTCTCCATGCCGCGCGAGATGTCGGTCTGGCGACCCAGTCGGCGGGTACGCACCGACGACTTGGTCTCCATCAAGTGACCGCGGAACGCCTGGCGGCGGCGCAGCTTGCCTGATCCGGTGATCTTGATGCGCTTCTTAGCACCACTGTCGGTCTTCATCTTGGGCATTTCAACTCTCTTCTTTCGATTGTTGGGCCGGGGCGCTCGCCTCGACCGTCGCGGGTACTTCTATCTCGGCTGCGTCAAGCTCAACTACGTCGAGCCTTTCAGCGTCGAGTTTTTCTGCGTCGACTTTGGGCTTGGCCTTCTTCTCAGGGCCCAGCACCATAATCATGTTGCGTCCGTCGAGCTTGGCGGCCGACTCGACCTTGGCGAC
>PMTL01000212.1 GCA_003168075.1 Acidimicrobiaceae bacterium | reverse complement strand
AGATGTTCCGCAAGCTCCTCGACCAGGGACAGGCCGGCGACAACCTCGGCGCCCTGTTGCGTGGTACGAAGAAGGAAGATGTCGAGCGCGGGCAGGTTCTCTGCAAGCCGGGTTCGATCACCCCGCACACCGTCTTTGAGGCTTCGGTCTACGTGTTGACCAAGAACGAAGGCGGACGTCACAAGCCGTTCTTCGCCAACTACCGTCCGCAGTTCTACTTCCGCACGACCGACGTCACCGGTACCATCGAGTTGCCCGCGGGCACCGAAATGGTCATGCCGGGCGACAATACGGAAATGACCGTGACCCTGGGTAAGCCGATCGCCATGGAAGAGGGTCTCACCTTCTCCATCCGCGAGGGTGGCCGCACCGTGGGTTCGGGTCGCGTCGTCAAGATCCTGAAGTAGAGCGGTCATGGCCGACAACCGTCAAATGATCAGAATCCGGCTGAAGGCCTTCGACCACCAGGTCCTCGACCAGTCCACCGCGAAAATCGTACAGACCGTGGAACGTACTAACGCCCGCGTGCAGGGTCCCGTGCCGCTGCCGACCGAGAAGCACCGCTACACGGTGGTTCGCGGCCCGCACAAGCACAAGGACTCGCGCGAGCACTTCGAAATGCGCGTGCACAAGCGTCTTCTCGACATCGTGGACCACTCGGCCAAGACCGTCGACTCGCTACAGCGCCTCGACCTGCCCGCCGGCGTGGACATCGAGATCAAGATTCGCCAGAATTAGGTACCCCGTCGAGCCCGCGGGTGTTTTGCGCCCACGGGGTCGACTGGTGTACGGTTAGTACCCCTGTCAGTAACGAAGGGCAACAACAGAAGTGTTCAGTCGCCTCACGTGAGGGACGCTGAACCGAACAAGTCGAGCGCTCCGTTCGGGTTTCCATGGCCCGGCGGAGCGTCTGTGTGTCGGGACAACCGATACCAGGATCATGAAGAAGAGAGGCACACGTGGCGACCAAAGCGATCGTCGGCGAGAAGGTGGGCATGACCCAAGTCTGGGACGCCCACAATCGGGCCATTCCAGTGACTGTGGTCAAGGTCAGCGCAGCTCGCGTCGTCCAGGTAAAGACTCCCGAGAAGGAGGGTTACTCGGCGGTGCAGGTCACGTGGGGAACTCGTCGGACCTCCACGCTGTCCAAGCCCGAGCTCGGCCACTTCGACAAGGCGGGCGTCACTCCGGGCAAGAAGCTCGTTGAACTTCGTCTCGACGACGTCTCGGCCTATTCGGTGGGTCAGGAGATCCTCGCCGACGTGTTCGAAAAGGGCGAGATGATCGACGCGACCGCGGTGAGCAAGGGTAAGGGCTTCGCCGGTGGCATGAAGCGCCACAACTTCTCTGGTCAGGGCGCCGCTCACGGAAACCACAAGCACCACCGCGCGCCCGGTTCCATTGGCGCGTGCTCGACGCCGGGCCGGGTCTTTAGGGGCACCAAAATGGCCGGCCGCATGGGTGGGGGTCAAGTGACCACCACGAACCTCGAAGTAATCGGCGTCGACGCCGAGCGCAACCTCGTCCTGGTCAAGGGGGCCGTTCCCGGTCCCCGTGGCGGCGTGGTCGTGCTGCGCACGTCGGTCAAGAACCCGATGAAGGCGGGAGGTGCTCGATGAGCGACGTCTTCACCCTGCGTGGTCCCATCAAGAAGGACCGTCTCGAGCCGGCGAAGCGTTCGATTGCTCGCAAGAGTATCGAGGGCGCCGAACTCGGCACCGTCGCGCTCGAGCCGACGATTTTTGGTATTGAACCCAACATGGCCGTGCTACACCAGGTCATCAAGGCCCAGCTGGCCGCCAAGCGAGCCGGCACCCAGTCCACCAAGACCCGTAAGCAGGTGCGTGGTGGTGGAAAGAAACCCTTCAACCAAAAGGGCACCGGAGGAGCGCGCCAGGGAACCATCCGCGCGCCGCACTATCCCGGCGGTGGCGTCGCGCTCGGTCCCAAGCCGCGCAAGTACGACCAGAAGACGCCCAAGAAGATGATTCGTCTGGCTCTGAACTCGGCCCTCTCGGACCGCGCCGCCCTCGAGCGCGTGGCGCTGATTGACGGCTTCGCGGCCTGGACCACGCCCAAGACCAAGGACGCCGTCAGTTCACTGTCGGCGCTAGGACTGTCGGGCAAGGTGCTCGTCGTGCTCAGTCGTGACGACGCGGTGGCCTTTCACTCGTTCCGCAACCTCGGCAACGTCAAGACGATCGACGCCGGCGAGGTCAACGCCTACGACGTGCTCGACGCGGATTGGGTGCTCTTCACCGACGCCACCCTGCCGACTGTGAAGGAGATCATCTAATGCGCGATGCCATGAGCGTCCTGATCCGTCCGGTGGTCTCAGAGAAGACGACCGGTCTGATGGACCACCGGACCTACGTGTTCATCGTTGACCCCAAGGCCACCAAGGTCGACGTGCGCAACGCCGTCGAGCAGGCCTTCAACGTCAAGGTGACCAACGTCAACACTCTCAACCGCAAGGGTAAGTCGACGCGCAATCGTCGCACCGGTGTTGTGGGCACGCGCCCCAGCACGAAGCGGGCCATCGTCACCCTCGCGCCGGGTGACACGATCAATCTCTTCGAGAACTAAGGACTGCCATGGCACTGCGTCACCGCAAACCAACCAGCCCCGGTCGCCGTTTCCAGACGGTGTCGGACTTCGCCGACATCACCACCACGACGCCCGAGAAGTCGCTGCTGGACTCCAAGCCCAAGTCCGGTGGTCGTAACAACTACGGCCGCAAGACCTCGCGTCACCGCGGTGGTGGGCACAAGCAGCAGTACCGCATCATCGACTTCAAGCGCAATAAGGACGCCATTCCGGCCAAAGTCGCCACGATTGAGTACGACCCGAACCGCACCTGTCGCATTGCGCTGCTGCACTACGTCGACGGCGAGAAGCGCTACATCCTTGCCCCCAACGGCCTCAAGGTCGGCGACCTGGTCGAGTCCGGCCCCAAGGCCGACATTCGCAACGGCAATACCCTGCCCATGCGCTTCATCCCGACGGGTTCGACCGTGCACAACGTCGAACTGCGTCCCGGCGGCGGGGGCAAGATGGCCCGCAGCGCCGGCATGAGCGTTCAGCTCGTCGCCAAGGACGGCGGCTACGCCACTCTTCGTCTGCCCTCGACCGAGATGCGCCGCGTGTCGATTGACTGCCGCGCCACCCTGGGCGTGGTCGGCAATTCCGAGCACGAGCTCATCAAGATCGGTAAGGCCGGCCGCAACCGTTGGAAGGGCATTCGCCCCCAGACCCGCGGTGTAGCCATGAACCCGGTGGACCACCCCCTCGGTGGTGGAGAGGGTAAGACGTCCGGTGGACGTCACCCGGTCTCGCCGTGGGGTCAGCCCGAAGGCCGTACGCGCTTGCCGAAGCCATCGGACAAGTTAATTATTCGTCGCCGCCGTGGANNGTCTCGCCGTGGGGTCAGCCCGAGGGTCGTACGCGCCTGCCCAAGGCGTCGGACGCTCTCATTATTCGTCGCCGCCGTGGACGCGGCTCGCGGAGGTAGGTAGAAAATGTCACGTAGCCTCAAAAAGGGACCCTTTATCGATGCCCACCTTCTCAAGAAGGTGGACGCGATGAACGCGGCCAACGAGAAGAAGGTCATCAAGACCTGGAGCCGTCGCTCGACGGTGATTCCCGACATGGTCGGCCACACCTTCGCGGTGCACGACGGACGTCGACACGTGCCGGTGTTCTGCAATGAGTCGATGGTGGGCCACAAGTTGGGCGAGTTCGCTCCGACGCGCACCTTCCGGTTCCACGCCGGCCAGGAAAAGACGGGACGGCGCTAATGACCGGAGCCAAGACCAACGAACGCCCAGGAACTCGCGCCACGTTACGCGGCTATCACATGTCGGCCTCCAAGGCCCGTGTGGTGCTGAACCTGATTCGCGGCGAGGACGTGACCACCGCCGCCGAGATCCTCGCGGGTACCACCCGTGAGGCTGCCGACGTCATCGCCAAGGTGCTCGCCTCGGCTATCGCCAACGCCGTCAACAACGACGCCATGAACGCCGAGGAGCTCTTCGTCTCAGCCGCCTACGCCGACGAGGGTGTCACGATGAAGCGCTTCACGCCGCGTGCGCGCGGACGTGCGGGCAAGATTCGCAAGCGTTCGTGCCACATCACCGTGATCGTGTCGCGTCTGGACGAGGACCGTCTGGAACTGCTGCGCGTCGCGCGTTCGGCCCAGGCCGTCGCGTCGCGCACGCGGCGCGTTGCCTCCTCGCGCCGTCGTGGTGAGCCGGTGCCGGTCGCTCAGTACGAGGCGTCAGTGGACGTCGAGGAGAACGAGATCATCGACCCGATCGACGAGGTCGAGACCGAGGATGAGGCCACGCCGGCCGAGGTCGTCGACGAGACCGACAACGAAGAAGAGGTTGGCGAGACCAACGAGGACGAGACGGTGTCCGAGGACACCACTGAGGAGACCAACTAATGGGCCAGAAGGTAAATCCCTACGGTTTCCGCCTCGGCATCACGACGGACTGGAAGTCGCGCTGGTTCAAGGAGCGCGGCTACAAGGACCTCGTCATCGAGGACTGGAAGATCCGCGACTACCTGACCAAGCAGCTCGAGAGCGCCGCCGTGAGTCGCATTGAGATTGAGCGTAACTCCGACCGCATCCGCGTCGACATCCACACCGCGCGCCCGGGCATCGTGATCGGTCGCCGTGGCGCCGAGGCGGAGCGTCTGAAGAAGGACCTCGAGAAGATCACCGGTCAGAAGAACAAGATTTCGCTGAACATCCAAGAGATCAAGCAGCCCGAGCTCGACGCGGCGTTGATCGCGCAGGGTATCTGCGACCAGTTGCTGCGTCGCGTGGCCTTTCGTCGTGCGATGAAGCGCGGTATCCAGACCGTCCAGAAGGCCGGGGCTCTCGGTGTGAAGATCCAGGCCTCGGGTCGTCTCGGCGGCGCCGAAATGTCGCGCCGTGAGTCCTACCGCGAGGGCCGCGTGCCGCTGCACACCCTGCGCGCCGATATCGACTACGGATTTCGCGAGGCTCGTACTTCGACCGGTCGCGTCGGTGTCAAGGTCTGGATCTACAAGGGCGACATTCTGCCCTACCAGCTCACCAACGACGAGAAGATCGTCCGCGAGGCCGCCATGGCCGCCGGCGACCAAATTCCTTCCGCCACGTCCGGCGCGCCCAAGGGTGTCGTGCGAGCCGGCGGTGGGCGTCGCCGCGTGGACGCTGACGTCGTCGTCGAAGAAGTCATTGCCGCACCCGAAGTTGACGTGAATCCGGCCGACCTGCTGGCCGCGACCGACGAGGTCGAGCGTCGTCTCAGCGTCGAAGAGGACATCGAGCGTCGTACCGCCCAAGGGCACACCGACACGCCACACTTCCGAAAGGACGCTGAGTAATCATGTTGATGCCTCGCAAGGTCAAGCACCGCAAGCAGCACCGCGGGCGTATGGCCGGTATGGCCAAGGGCGGCGTGGACATCTCCTTCGGCGACTTTGGTATCCAGGCCCTCGAGGCCGGTTGGATCACCGCTCGCCAGATTGAGGCGGCGCGTATCGCAATGACCCGTCACGTCAAGCGTGGTGGGAAGGTCTGGATCCGGGTATTCCCCGACAAGCCCGTCACTCAGAAGCCGGCCGAAACCCGTATGGGTTCGGGCAAGGGCAACCCCGAGTTCTGGGTCGCCGTTGTCAAGCCCGGGCGCATCCTGTTCGAACTCGGTGGTGTGGATGAGACGTTGGCCCGCGCGGCCATGGAGCGCGCCATTCAAAAGCTCCCGATCAAAGCCAAGTTCGTCGTTCGTCCCGGGACGCACGGCGCTCCGGAGGTGACCATCTAATGGCCAAGACGAAAGAACGCGTCGCGGAGATGCGACAAATGGGTGACGCCGAGTTGTTGGAGCGTTTGGGTGAGGCTCGTCGTGAGCTGTTCAACCTGCGCTTCCAACTCGCCACCGGACAACTCGACAACTCGGCCCGTCTCGGCGAGGTACGACGCGACATCGCTCGCGTCTCGACCTTCCTACGCGAGCGCGAAATTGCGGCCCACGAGGCCGCCGGAGAGGGTGAGTAGTCATGAGTGACATCACGAACAACGAAGAAACCGTCGAAGTGACCCCCGACGCCGTGGCGCCGAGCGCTACCGGCGAAGTCGAAGCCGTGGTCGAGACCCCAACGGTCGCTGAGACTCCCGCCGTCGCTGCGGCCCCGGTCGCCGAGACGGCACCGAGCGCCCCCGCCCCCGTGGTGGAGCGCAAGGGTCCAGTCATCAAGGTGCCCGTGGTGAAGGAGACCAAGACCGTCGTCGAGGACGGCAATGACTCGCGAAACAACCCGCGTAAGGTCCGCGAAGGCATCGTCATCTCGAACAAGATGGACATGACTCTGGTCGTGGCCGTCAACGAGCGCGTCCGACACCCTCGCTACGGCAAGACCGTCCAGCGCACCAAGAAGCTGTACGTGCATGACGAGAAGAACGACGCCAAGATCGGTGACCGCGTGCGCGTCCAAGAGACCCGTCCGCTGTCCAAACTCAAGCGCTGGCGCCTGACCGAAGTTGTGGAGCGTGCGCGATGATCCAGCAAGAATCCCGCCTCAAAGTGGCCGACAACTCCGGTGCGAAAGAGGTGCTCTGCATTCGCGTACTGGGTGGTTCGCGGCGCCGGTACGCCTCGATTGGCGACATGTTTATCGCGACGGTGAAGGACGCCATCCCGGGCGCCGCGGTGAAGAAGGGTGACGTGGTTCGCTGCGTCGTCGTTCGCACGAAGAAGGAGAGGCGTCGTCCCGACGGCTCCTACATCCGCTTCGACGAGAACGCCGCAGTACTGATCAACGATCAGTTGCAACCGCGCGGCACCAGAATTTTTGGTCCCGTCGGTCGTGAACTGCGCGACAAGAAGTTCATGCGCATTATTTCCCTGGCGCCGGAGGTGCTGTAATGAAGATTCGTACGGGTGACGACGTGCTCGTTCTGGCGGGCAAGTACCGCGGTGAGCGCGCGCGGGTGGAAGAAGCCCTGCCCGCGCAGAGCAAGGTGATCTTGGAGGGGCTCAACGTCTCCAAGCGCCACACCAAGCAGACCGGCAACATGATGCAAGCCGGCATCATCGACAAGGTGATGCCCCTTCACGTGTCCAACGTCGCACTGTGGTGCGCCGGTCACAAGGGTCCGGCCAAGGTCGGTTACAAGATTGCTGACGGCACCAAAGTGCGCGTCTGCCGCAAGTGTGGAGAAACGCTATGACGACGACAACTCGTCCCCGCCTCAAAGTGCGCTTCGACGAAGAGATTCGTGTTGCTCTCAAGGAGGAGCTCGGGCTCGACAACATCATGCAGGTCCCTCGTCTCGAGAAGATCGTGCTGAACTCCGGAGTCGGGCGGGCCACGCAGCAGGCCTCGCTGCTCGAAGGGGCCCAACGTGACCTCGAGATGATCACGGGCCAGAAGCCGATCGTGACCCGGGCCCGCAAGTCGATCGCGAGCTTCAAGTTGCGCGAGGAACAGCCCATCGGCGTCAAGGTCACCCTGCGCGGCGACCGCGCCTGGGAGTTCTTTGACCGCCTACTGAGCCTGGCGATCCCGCGTATTCGAGACTTCCGAGGCCTGTCGCCCAAGTCCTTCGACGGACACGGCAACTACACCTTCGGTGTGAACGACCAGTTGATCTTCCCCGAGCTCGACTACGACAAGATTGACGCGCCGCGTGGTTTCGACATCACGATTGTCACCTCGGCCGAAAACGACGAGCAGGGTCGCGCGTTCTTGCGCGCCTACGGCTTCCCCTTCAAGCAGGAGATTCGATAGTCATGGCGAAGAAAGCTCTACGAATTAAGCAACAGAAGACTCCGAAGTTCTCGACGCGGGCGTACACGCGCTGCGAGCGCTGCGGACGTCCACGCTCGGTGTACCGCAAGTTCGGCTTGTGCCGCATTTGCCTACGCCAGATGGTCCACGCCGGCGAAGTTCCCGGCGTGACGAAGGCAAGTTGGTAGGAGGACAGCGATGACAATGACTGACCCCATCGCCGACATGCTCACGCGCATTCGCAACGCGAACGCCGCCATGTTCGACAGCGTCAAGATGCCCAGCTCCAAGCTCAAGGTGAACCTCGCCAAGGTCCTGCAGCGCGAGGGCTTCATCACCGGTTTCACCGTGACCAAGGTCGAAGGCAAGCCGGGTGACACGCTCGAAATCGGCCTGAAGTACTCCGAGGACCGCAAGAAGACCATTGCTGGAATCAAGCGCGTCTCCACCCCGGGCCTTCGTATCTACAAGAAGTCCGACCAGATGCCTAAGGTGCTCGGCGGCGTCGGCGTGGCCGTCGTCTCGACGAGTCACGGTCTTATGACCGACCGCGAAGCCCGCAAGGCCAAGTTGGGCGGCGAGGTGCTGTGTTATGTCTGGTAAGCAGCCCACGAACACGGAGGTGTGCTGATGTCACGTATCGGCCGTAATCCCATCACGATTCCCGCCGGCGTCACATTAGAGGTCGCCGACGCCGTCGTCACGGTCAAGGGCCCCAACGGGACCATGCACCGCAACCTGCCCGACGGGATCACCCTCTCTCAGGAGGGCGACGTCGTCACCGTGGACCGATCCTCAGAAGAGACGTCGCAGAAGTCCCTGCACGGCCTGACCCGCACGCTNNTTCTCGCACCCCGTCAAGTTCACGGCCCCCGTTGGCGTCACGTTTGAGGTTCCCACCCCGACGCGCGTCATCGTCAAGGGCGCCGACAAGGAAGTCGTGGGCCAGGTGGCCGCGACGATCCGCAAGATTCGTAAGCCCGAGCCCAACAAGGGAAAGGGTGTGCGCTACCTCGGTGAGAAGGTTCTGCGCAAGGCAGGAAAGG
>PMTL01000147.1 GCA_003168075.1 Acidimicrobiaceae bacterium | reverse complement strand
GGCGATCGCAATGAAAAACCTACTTTGACAGAGTTGAACCGAGTCGATCCAAATGCTAACAAGTTCGGCGGCGATCAACTCACCTCGAGTTTCGTTCCCGCCGCCCAGCAAGCGATCGAGCCAGAGGCCATCGCGCTGGCGGTTTTTGGCGGCATCGCGGGACTCGCCGTCTTAATGATTGCCGCCCTGATGATCGGACGCACCCTCCAAGTTGAATCCGGCGAAACCAACACCTTGAGAGCGCTCGGAGCAAATCAACTCATGATGCTGAGTGACCAGGTGGCTGGCGTCCTGGGAACAGTGCTCATCGGCTCGCTCTTTGCCGTTGCCATCGCATTCGGACTCTCCGCGCTGACCCCATTGGGTCCAGTCCGTCCCGTCTATCCAAACCCGGGTCTCACCTTCGATTGGACGGCACTCGGTTTCGGGTTTCTCATCCTCATTGTCGTACTCAGCGCAATCACGATGATCTTTGCCAGTCGCGAAGTGCGGCGAATAACTTCCAGGAACATCTCGCGACCACCAAAACGTGAATCGCGCCTGGTGCGTACCATCGCAAACTCAGGTCTTCCGATATCGGCCGTGGCTGGTGTACGTTTCGCTCTCGTATCGGGGAAGGGCCGTAACGCGACCCCAGTTCGCTCCGCAATTTTGGGCACGGTACTCGCCGTCACGGTTCTGGTGACGACGGTCACTTTCGGCGCCAGTCTCGACGCTCTGGTTTCGCATCCCTCACTTTACGGATGGAACTGGAACTACGCGATGTTGGCGAGCTTTGCCGGTGCCGAAGACTTGCCCGCCCATCAAACCGCTTCCTTTTTGAATCAGGACCATGATGTTCAGGCGTGGTCGGGCGCCTACACCACTGGCGCCAATCTTGACGGTCAAGCAGTATCGATATTGGCCGAAAGTCCCCGCGCGAGTGTCGCACCGCCGTCGCTTTCCGGGCACGGGCTCGACGCAACCAATCAGATAGTTCTCGGCTCGACGACGCTGGCGCAACTCCATAAGCACGTTGGCGACACCGTAACTCTAAACAACGGTGTCTCCAAACCCGTGACGTTGCTCGTCGTCGGTACGGCGACAATGCCCGCGCTCGGGGACGGACTCGGCATGGGAGCGGGAGCCGTGGCCTCAACAAGCGATTTTCCCACTTCACTGCTGAATATACAGAGCGCTCCCATCCCGGGGCCCAACGCGATTCTCGTTCGCATCCGCGCTGGCGTCTCGCCTTCGGCGGCCTACCGTTCCCTGGAGAAGGTCGACCAGAGAATCAACGCGATACCGCAGGCCAGCGGTCTGGCGGGTGGAGTGGTGAGAGTACTGCGCCCGGTCGAGATCGTCAACTTCCATTCCATGGGAACGACTCCCACGATTTTCGCCGCCAGCCTTACCATCGGAGCCATCACGGCTCTTGGTTTCACCCTTGGTGCATCCGTGCGGCGGCGCCGACGGGACTTGGCGTTGCTAAAGGCACTCGGCTTTTCTCAGCGTCAGCTCGCATCGGTGATTGCCTGGCAGGCGTCGGTGGCAGCCGTCATCGGTACAGTTCTTGGAATACCGCTGGGCATCGTGATAGGGCGCGAACTATGGATAGTTTTCGCCCGCAGCATCGATGCCGTTCCCGATCCCGCGGTGCCGGTGCTGTCGATGGTACTCATCGGCGTAGGAGCTCTCGTGTTTGCCAACCTGGTCGCTGCGATACCCGGGCGTATCGCAGCGCGGACGTCGACGGCACTCGTTCTTCGAGCCGAATAAGTGCTCATGGCGTGCTGAGAGAGTTGCCGTAAGGTTCTATGGATGAAACGGGGCAGGCGTACCTTTCAAACGTCCTTCATAGCTAACGTGATAGTTACGCGCTGCCCTAGTGGACAGTATTCAAACCTTTGCGAACTGCTAGCCACCTTGATTGGTTGATGCCCGCCAACCTCTGCATGCCAAGTCAAACATTCAACTTAACTTCAAGGAATTTAGCCCTTCGTACGGACGAGTCATAGACTGTCAGACCCATTGCCGGGTCCATTCCCCCGCGACTTACTTCGCGACGAAGCTAAGACGGTTCCAGAGATTGATCGCAGATATTTGGACGACCAACGCCGCGAGCTCCGGCTCTCAAAGTATTTGACGGCGTCACTCCAGACGAGCGGTCGGTCAACTCCACTCCCGGATCCAACACCTAGGGTGGTGTCGAACGAAGTAAGAGGAGAAGCCCATGGACGACGGTCGACCAATCTCGTATATGGGGCTGCCGGTTGGTACGGCCGTACTCAGTTCCACGGATACCCAGTTCGGGACGGTCGAGCATGTCTTGTGGATCCCGGAACTGGACATTTTTGATGGTATTGCCGTGAAGACAAAGCACGGACTGCGATTTGTAGACCGAGATCAAATTACGGATATCACAACCACGCGGGTTCGTTGTGCGTTGACCGACGAGGAGGCGGCGGCTCTACCGGCGCCCCACGGTACTCTCGTACTCCATCCCGATACTGCTCACGACGAAGGACCCTCCCTCACCGCTCGATTCGGGCGCCTTTTCGGTCGAGAACACTGGAAGGAACTGGAATAGTTCTTGATGCCCAGTCCCGGCAACCAGGGCGACTTTTGGACACCTGGGTCGACGCGCATATGAGGTGAACGTCAATTGGCGCGCCCTACTGTGTGCGGCCTCAAAAGATAATTGCGTGTGCGGTACAGTCGTGGGCCGCACGGGACTTGAACATGGGACCCCTTTTGTTTCACGCGTTTCGGATCGGTTTGTGGAGCGTGGCTGGAGTCCGATTCAGGCTCGATACGGGGTCTAGCACTCTTCACGATTCACGTTGATTCGTCGACAATCATCGCCACCGCTGTCAGCCCGATAGCGTAATTTCGCCGACATGAAAGAGCGCCCTCGTTCAGAATTACTCATTTTCCCTTATAGGGAGTGAGCTTCCAATAGCGCTTTGAAATTGTCCGTGGCCGTCTCAAAAAGGTTTTTGGAGAGTCGGACCATGACGGGTTCGGCGAGCTTGAAAAAACCGCGGCTTTCACCTCGAAAGTTGGACGTAATCCGCGTGCCGCCATCCACTGATTCCAGAATATTCTCGACTTCAAGGTGAAATGGTCCCGATATGGACTTTGAACTGTATCTCGTATTGGGTGTGAACTCGGTAATTTGCGAGTCTGATTCAAAGACCCGCCCGAGGAATTTACCGACGTAGACAATCAGGCTGCCGACCTCGAGCACCGCGTCTTTCGCCAATCGAACTTCGATCACGCTCGAATTCCAGTCCGGTATTCTGGCGAGGTTGACGAGGGCAGCAAAGACGTCCTCCGGCGGACGTTCAATAACGCGCACAATTTGGAACTCGTTCATCAACAACCTCCTCGATTGGTGACCCAGACGGGTCGATCAGCGAGGAGTTAGGGCAACCTGCCGCCTCCGCGCTCTTTTCGTAGTGTGACAAATGCAGCGAGGACAGTCGAGGAGGTTGTCCACACAGTCCTCATTGGTGTCAACACCACTTCGTGAGCGTTGGATTTCTATCAAAAATTTGTGGACCTTAGCGGACAGCTTTCAAACCCTCCCATGTCGCTGATCGAAATGATCGATGGGTCGCCTGAACAAGATAATTAGGCACCGCACCCGCAATTGCACAATTCGAATTATTTGTTACGACCGTCTCCATCGAAATCGCCACGTTATGAAAAAAGCCAACGGGATGAGGAACCAAGGGAACCAGTACGAGTGATGGGACCCAAAGGCGAAGTTTGAGACTGTCACTGCGAACACGACGACAAATGCGATTGCGATAAATATCCAAGGTCGAATTCGCAAGCGATCACGTCGCTCAATACTTGCGTTGGCCAGCGACGGTAGATCAGTCAAAACCTCATTGAGGTCTCGACGTGTCCGCGAACGAAGGGCTTGCTCAGTTCGCTCATCGAACTCCGCCAGATCCAGACGTCCGGCCTGAAAGTGCTGATTTAGATCACGTATAACGGCGTCACGGTCGACATCCGCAACTCGCTGATCGCTTCCACTCGCCTGATTGGAACTTCCGACGTGGTCTGAGCTCTGTTCAAATGTCGAGTCATCATGTCGTTCTTGAATCGCGGACCACTGATGCCTACGGTGATGCCGCTGGCTTCCGCGCCAGCAGAAGCCTTCATAAACGTTGCGTCTGGTTGGTGGTCTCGTCATCTCATCCATCACCCATCTCCATTTCTTCCCTGTGAATTGGTCGGCGTTACAAACAAGACGAGGACGTAGCAGAAGAGGGCAACGCCGGTTGCGAGTCCCATCGCCATGGAGGCTCCGTTCGCTATCGTCCCAACGAACCGTGCGCCCGAGAACCACGCCATGAGAATTGCGACGAGGCCGACGATGGCAGCCACAAGCAACAAGGTTCGATGGATTGACCAGGTGCGTACGACCAGTGTGATTGCAGAAAGGAGCAACACCGTGCCTAAGAGTGCGTGCAGAGTGAGGGCGATTGGGCCACCGGTCACTGCTAGCCCAATTGCCGCAACAACGCCCTTTCCTTGGTCCGATCCAGGCAGATTGGTATACAAATTGACGCTCAAACCGAGACCGAGTTCGATCAAGAGCATGACGCTCGCGGCCAATGAGTTTTCTCTAATTCCTCTCAGTTTCTTAGCGACGCTTACGTCAATCTGTGATTCAATATTGGTCATAGCATTACCTTTCCGCCGGCGATGTCGAGCGTCACTCCGGTAATCCACGACGAAGCCGACGAAGCGAGAAACAACGTCGCCGCGGCGACGTCGCGAGGTTGACCTAGTCGGCCCAATGGGAAAGCTGCGGCGAGTGCCTGTCGTTGTTCTTCTGGGACCCACGATCTCATGTGGTCATTTTCGATTGCTGATGGAGCGATGCAATTGACCCGAATTCCTTCACTTGCAAATTCGCCAGCTAAGTGTCGGCTGAACGCGATGACGCCTGCCTTCGCTGCTGCGTACGCGGCCGAAGAGCGAGCTGCTTGGCGTGCCGCCGCCGAAGACATCGTGATGATTGAGCCAGAGCGTTGAGAGACCATGTCGGATAGAAACTCTGTAATTGTGAGAAATGTTGAAGTGAGGTCGGTTTCAATGACCTCTCGCCAGTGCTGGACCGTCTCGTCCCTCGTTGGCACCGGCATTCCATTTCCTCCCGCGAAGACGACAAGAATGTCCACCGGTCCCAATTGATGGTTGGCCTTGTCGTGAAGGACTTTGAGGTCATCGGCACTCGTGCAGTCTGCCGATACTCCGATCGATCGACCTCCGTTTCGGGTTATCGCCTCTACAACTGTGGAGATGGCCAACTCATCTCTTCCCGTTACGGCCACTGCGACTCCGTTCGCCGCGAGAGCCATTGCCGTTGTGGCACCAAGTCCGCGCGATCCTCCGGTCACGACGGCGACCCGGCCGACCAGGTCTGGATATGTCGCAGAAAACTGAAATTCAGAAGCCACTGATTCGCTCATCGAGTGGACTCCTTCTAATCGCCATTATTTCGATGGCCATCCTTTACATGCCATCGAACGATGCAAAAACCGTGTTGGATGGCGGCATTGAGGCTGGTCGGATCGAGATGGCCTTCGCAGTCCGATGGAATCGCGACAAAACGTCGTACGCTCGGATTCTTCGCGGCCATGAAAGCAAGCAGTCTCTCAACCTCGTTCGGGTCTCTCACGAGTTCCGGACGAGCAGTGAAGTCACGTCCGTTCAAACGGATTGTTATTGGCTCTCCATTGGCGAGATTGAGTTTCCACTTTCCGCCGCCGGGAGTGAGTAGAACATCCGTGTCACGCACGAAACTAACCGGCTGTCGGTA
>PMTL01000219.1 GCA_003168075.1 Acidimicrobiaceae bacterium | reverse complement strand
CGATCGCGCCGGTGATTGGACCCGAAACGGACATCCCGGCCCCCGACGTCAACACTGATCCCCAGGTCATGAGTTGGATCATGGACACCATCACAATGCTGCGGGGCTACTCCGCGCCCGGTGTCGTTACCGGCAAACCCTTGGCCATCGGGGGGACACTCGGCCACGCGGGCGCCACTTCGTTGGGTGTCACAATCTGCACGTTGGCGTTGTTGAAAAACCTGTCACGGACCCCGGAAAATGAGCGCGTGGTCGTCCAGGGTTACGGCAAAGTCGGTTCGCCGCTGGTGCAGCTCTTGAGCGAGCGGGGAATGAAAGTGGTGGGCGTCGCCGACGTCAAGGGAGCGATTCACGTGCCCGGCGGCATCGACCCCTCCGCCCTAGCGATGCACTACGCCGAAGCGGGAACCGTGGTCGGTTTTCCCGGCTCCGACTCGGTGGCGTCCGATCTGCTCTTCACCATTCCCTCGGACATCGCCATCCCCGCTGCCCTCGGCGGCGCCATCACCCAAAGCGTGGCCGAAACTCTCACGGCGTCAGTGGTCGTAGAAGCGGCCAACGGACCCACGACGGGAGAGGGTGCGGCCGTCCTGCACGAACGTAATATCCCCGTCGTCCCCGACGTGCTCGCCAACGCGGGCGGCGTCGTGGCGTCGTACTTCGAATGGGCCCAGGACCTCCAGGGTTACATGTGGGAGAAGGAACTCTTCCACCAACGACTCGAAAAAACGATGCACGAGGCCTTCGACGCGGTATGGGTGCGCCACGGAGAGCTGGCCGTCAACCTGAGAGACACCGCACTCGCGGTCGGTATCGAACGCATCGCCGAGGCCACGCGACTTCGCGGTCTCTTCCCGTAATGCGCTGACTACCCGTGCAGTGTGCCAAGGTGCATTAGTGACCAATGAGCAGACCGTCGAGGAGTTGAAAGAACTCGTCGCGACTCTGCGCGAAGAAATCGCGCGCCTCGCCGAGGAGTTGCGCCGAGTGCGCCGCGATAATCACGAAGTACCGCCGCACTACTCGTAGGTTCAGGCCTGGCAGGTGAGCGTATTGGTCGCGGCCAGGACCTGTGCCGCCGCCTGCACTAGTTGCGCTCGGGTCAGAGTGCCGTGCTCGACCGCCGCCACGATCGCTGCGGTGGCCAGCGACGCACTCTGCAGTGCCTGCGCCGGCGAGGATGGATTGCTGCCAAGAACCTGATCAACGCCGGCCGCGAGCGCCACGACCGACGCCTGAGAGGCGCTCAGGTGCAGTGCGGAGATCGCT
Organism: Acidimicrobiaceae bacterium; assembly: GCA_003168075.1. Classification (GTDB taxonomy): domain Bacteria; phylum Actinomycetota; class Acidimicrobiia; order Acidimicrobiales; family RAAP-2; genus RAAP-2. The sequence goes on along the minus strand of PMTL01000219.1, from coordinate 4,616 downwards.
CCGGCCCCCAGGGCGTCGGTCATGATGAGACCGTGAAAGCCCAGTTGGTGGCGTAAATATGACACGGCGACGGGCGAGAGGCTCGCCGGCAGTGTCGTCAGGCCCGGCACCGTCGCGTTGGACATCATCACGGCGTTCGTACCCGAGGCGATGGCTCTTCGAAATGGGATCAGTCCCGTTGACTTCATGACCGACCACGGCTTCGTGCTCGCGGGACCGTAGTCAGTATTCCCCGAAGCGCCACCGAGTCCCGGGAAGTGTTTGACCACCGCGACCACGTGGGCACGCAGCAGCCCGGTCACGAAGGCCGCCACGTCAGTAGCGTCCTTCGTCGCCGACCCGCCGAAGGATCGCAGTCCGTCAGGATTCGTCGCGCTGGGCCACACGGCTCGGCCGTCAACGTCAGCCACCGGCGCCAGGTCGACGTTGAGACCCGCGCGCACCATGTTGGCGCCGACCCGTGCACCCTCGGCCGTGATCTGTGCCGGCGTCATCGTCGAACCCATGACCTGGGCCCAGGGCCACTGGCCCACGAGGTTGGGAAAGCGGATGATGCCTCCGCCCTCGTCGTCGGTCATCACCATCGGAATGAGGCGGTCGGGCTCAATCCGGCGCAGCAACGCCAGGGTCGCCGGCAACGTCGATGGTGCCGTCGAGCCGAAGAGGATGAAACCTCCGTACCCCTGGGCAGCGCCGCTGGTGAGGCTCGCCAGGCTGCTCGCCTGGGCTGACACGACAACGGTCTCGCGCGCCACGCGGGTCAGCGACCACGTCGAGACGATCTGCGAGGCGCAGTTGAGGTTTGATGGTGACGGTGTCGCTCCCGAGAGAGTCGACGTGAGTGTCAGCGCGCCGACACTCACGAGTGCACCGGCCGCCATGCCCCGACGTATCCGCATACTTCGACACTAGGCCGGGCGTTACTTTTCGCGGCGGCGCAGTTCGTCCTCGAGGTCAGCGGGGTCCATCCCACGACTGCGCAATAACATCAGCAGGTGAAACCACAGGTCGGCTGCCTCGGACACGAAGCGCTCGTCGCTCTCACTGAGAGACGCTACGGCGGTCTCGACGGCCTCTTCGCCGACCTTGCGAGCCAGAAACGCCGTTCCCTTGGTGAGTGAGGAGGCGACGTAGGAGTCGGGCGCGTTGTGTTCCTCGCGCTGAAGGATCTTGCGCCACAGCCACGGCGTGAAGCACGACGTGGAGCCATCGTGACAGGTCGGACCGTCGGCCTGCGCGCGCACGAGAACCGCGTCCTCGTCGCAGTCGAGGACGACTTCAACGACGTGCAGGTGGTGACCCGACGTCTCGCCTTTTTGCCAGAGCTGTTGTCGAGACCGCGAGAAGAAATGCACGAGACCCGTCGAACGGGTGAGGGCGAGAGCTTCCTCGTCCATCCAGCCCAGCATCAAGACCCGACCCGACGCGTCGTCTTGGACAATGGCCGCACGAAGTTCCTCGCTCATACTCTCTCCATAAGTGGCCGCAACTTGATGCCGAGCGCTTCAATTTCACGGCGAAGTCCGGGTAGCCCGGCCGGGTTCTCGTGGACGATTGAGGCAATGAGCGCCGCGTCGGTGACCCGCAGCGCGTCGGCGACGTGCTGGGCGGACCCCGCTCCTCCCGAGGCGATGACCGGGATATCCACGGCGTCGCGCACCGCCTCGGTGAGGATCAGGTCAAAACCGGTGCGTTGGCCGTCACGGGCAATCGAGGTGAGCAGTATCTCGCCGGCTCCGCGAGTGGCGGCTTCGACGGCCCACGGAACCGTGGCAATGTCGGTGGCCACACGTCCGCCGTGGGTGTAGACCACGCTCTCGCCAGCATCAATGGCCACGACGACGGCTTGAGATCCAAAACGCGCCGCGATGTCGGTAATCAGTTGCGGCGTTGCGAGGGCCGCGGAATTGAGCGACACCCGATCAGCACCGGCCTCGATGATGCGCGAAGCGTCCTGCACCGAGCGGATGCCGCCGCCCACCGTAAAGGGGATCTCGAGCACGTCGGCGACGCGCTCAACGACGTAGACCATGGTGTCGGCACCCTCGGGGGTAGCCGAGATGTCCAAGAACACCAGTTCGTCGGCGCCCCCCGCGCTGTAGTACTGCGCCAGCTCGACGGGGTCGCCGACGTCGCGCAGGTTGACGAAACTCACGCCCTTGACCACGCGGCCCTGGGCCACGTCGAGGCAGGGAATTAGACGCGCGAGAGGCATGATTCCAAAAAGGTCAGGCCGGCGACGTCACTCTTTTCGGGGTGGAACTGCACCCCGAGGAAGGAACCACGTCGCACGGCGGCGCTGAGTCCCTCCGACGTCGCCACGGTATCGGGCGACTCGGCCACGAAGGAGTGAGCGAAGTAGAAAACGTCGCCCCAGGGCTCGACCGCGGCCCAGCCCAGGCGCGGGATGCGCGGCGCATCGAGGCGAACGGCGAGACCCTCTAAGAGTCCGAGACACTTGACTCCGCCGTCCTCCTCGCTCGCTCGCAGGGCCAGCTGCATCCCCAGGCAAATTCCCAGGATCGGGCGGTTCGCCGCGAATCGCTCGCGCAGGGCGTTGGCGGCGCCGGTTTCGTCGAGGTGCTCCATGGCGCTGCGCGCTGAACCGACCCCGGGCAAGATCACGTAGGGCGCGTCGGCAATCAAAATCGGTTCAGCACTCACGTAACTGGTGCGCCCCAGGTGCGTCAGGGCCGCCCGCACCGAGCGAGTGTTGCCCGCGCCATAATCGACGACGATGACGTCGCTCATAGCGAGCCCTTCGTCGAGCGCACGAGCGAACCGTCGCGTACCAACGCCTGGTTCATTGCTCGGCCCACGGCCTTGAATGCCGCTTCGGCGACGTGGTGGGCGTTCTCCCCCGACGCCGTGACGTGCAGGGTGATGCGCGCGGTCTGGGCCAGGGACTCAAAGGCGTGCGCCGCCATTCCCGGGTCGGGATTGATGTCCAAGGTGGCCTTGGCGCGACCCGAGAGGTCCACCACCGCGTGGGCGATTGCTTCGTCCATCGGCACGCGCGACTCGCCGTAGCGGGTCAGTCCCTTGCGGTCACCCAGCGCTTGGTCGAGGGCTTCGCCAAAGGCGCGCATCATGTCTTCGACCGTGTGGTGATCACCCGTCTCCAGGTCACCCACGCCCTCGAGGCGTAGGTCCATACCGCCATGAAAGGCCAGTTGAGTCAGCATGTGGTCGTAGAAGCCCTCGCCGGTGTTCACGTAAACGCGGCCCTCGCCGGGTACGCGAAGGCGGACGTTGAGCAGCGTCTCGGCGGTCGCACGCCGGTAGCGCAGCGGTGCACTCTCGAGGGGCTCACCGAGCAACTCTGCTCGCAGCGCACCAATCAGTATGTCGTCGTCGATCTCGTCGCGGATCGAGATTCGCAGTCCCCTGGCGTAGGAGCGCAACATGACGCCGTAGGGCAGCATCCTGTCCACCAGGTCCTGAGGGTTCTCCATGGGGATGAACAAGAAATTGGTGAACGACGCCAACGGCGTCAGACCCAATAAGTGCAGCTCTCTGGCCATGCGCTCACGTTCGGCGACTTGTGCGGTCACGTCAAGGGGACTCGTGATCGCCGACAACGCCAACGCCGCCGAGAGCGACGACACTGACAAGGGCGCTTGGCGCGAGTTGATCATCTCGGTGATCTCACGAGAGGCAATGGCGTAGCCCACGCGCGCTCCGGCGAGGCCGAAGGCCTTGGAGAAGGTACGCAGCACGATGGCCCCATCCTTCACCCGTTCGATCTCGTCCACGCCGGCGTACTGGGCGTAGGCCTCGTCGATCACGAGTCGGCCGGTCACCTCGGGGACCGCGCAGAGTTCGCCCGTGGGGTTGTTGGGTCGGCACNNTACATCGAATACGAGTCGGCCGGCACGGTGGCCACGGTGCCGTTCTCGGCGAAGAGCGCCGCCAACAACACGATGAACTCATCGCTGCCCGCCCCGATCGAGACCTGCTCGAGGCCCACGCCGTGGTGCTCGGCGATGGCCTGGCGCAGCACTACGTAGCGGCCCCGGTCGTACTCATTGATGTCGGCGAGCGCCCTGGCGAGTGCTGCGGGACGCGCGCTCGGCGGTGGCGACGCGGGAGTATTCCCGTCGAAGCGCAGGATCTGGTTCGCACGTAGTCCCACGCGCGCGGCGAGCTCTTCGTTCGAGGGTGGCCACCGGTAGGTGTCGAGGGGAAGAGGTGTGCTCATCGGCGCGCCGTCGCCTTGTGGGCGGTCATGCCTTCGAGTTCGGCCAGCGCCTCGATGGTCGGCGCGAGACGTTCAAGTCCGTCCTTGCTCACGCGCTGCACGGTGACGGTCTTCATGAAGGCCTCGAGTCCCAGTCCCCCGGTTGACTTGGACCAACCGCCCGTGGGCAGTACGTGGTTAGCGCCCGTGGCGTAGTCACCCGCGGGCACCGGTGCGTAGNNGTTTTCCACCTGCGCCAGGGCCGCTTCGAGGTCGTCCCCGACGCGCACCACGAAAGCGCGCGAATCGGGTCCGTGCTCCATCTGGGCGTCAAGTTCTTGTTGGATAATCGCCTCGTCAAAGCCAATATCGGCAACGACAACGATCTCACTGGGTCCCGCTGGCAGGTCGATGGCGACGTCGCGACTCACCAGCA
>PMTL01000016.1 GCA_003168075.1 Acidimicrobiaceae bacterium | reverse complement strand
GAGTCCCTGGGAACAAGCCGGTGAGCTCACCAGAGAGGCGGCCACTTCTTTAGGCTTGCGACAAGGAACTCCTGTTGCAGCCGGGACCGGAGATAATATGGCGGGCGCCCTTGGTTTGGGCCTTCGTCCTGGCGACGTGTCGGTATCGATCGGAACTTCGGGAACTGTCTATTCACCCAGCCAAAAGAGCGTGAGCGATCCCTCAGGTTTGGTTGCGAGTTTCGCCGACGCCACCGGTCAATTCTTGCCCCTCGCGTGCACTCTAAACGCGACTTTAGTCACTGACGCAATTGGGCAGCTTCTTTCTGTGGAGCGCAGCGAACTAGAAAATCTCGCAGTTTCCTCCCCTCGCGGATCGGGCGGCCTGACTCTTTTGCCGTACTTCGCAGGTGAGAGAACACCCAATCGCCCCGGGGCCACAGGTGCCCTGTACGGAATGACGTTAAACACGAGTCGCGAGATGATCGCTCGCGCCGCGTTCGAGGGCGTCGTGTGTGGGCTCCTCGATGGACTTGACGCGATTTCGTCGGTGGGGGTGCCCACCACGGCCGACAGGTTCCTTCTCATTGGGGACGGCGCTAAGTCGCTCGCTTATCGACGGTTACTGGCAAACCTGGCGAATCGTGAAGTGACAATCCCTTCAAATGCTGAGATTGTGGCCACCGGCGCAGCAGTGCAGGCCGCAATCATGTTGGGCTCCAACAGACTGGACGACGTCGCTGCTCAATGGGATCTCCTTTCTGGCAGCCAGGTCGAGCCGAACGGCGACGCCGAGGAAGTGGTACTCGTCCGACGACGTTATGCCCAAATCAGAGGGTGATCTGCCCATGGCTGCCCATTCGTGTTATCAAGAAACTCAAACACGGCGGAACTGAATAGTGGCGAAATTAGTAGTCCGCTTGACACCACGGTTTCGCGCAGTATCGATAGTTGCGACGAATGTGACATTGTCGTCTATGGTCGCAATAAAAACTGTAGGGGGCGGCGTGTTGGCACGCGGGGCGAAACGAATTTGTTCCACGGTTTGCCTAGAAGTTGAAGATGTAACAATTAATATTCCATTGGCAAGGCGAATAAATGCAACGTGACCAGAATCCGAAACGACCGACGATGGGAGACGTCGCGGCTCTCGCGGGCGTGAGTCGAAAGACAGTCTCTCGGGTATTCAATTCAGAAGCGACCGTCGGTGAGGATCTAGTCGCGAAGGTTCGTCTCGCCGCCTCCCAATTGAATTACAAAATGAACTTGGTCGCGAGCGATCTTCGACGAAGCAATGGGCGGCCATCCACTATCGGATTACTAATTCAAGATGTATCAAACGAATTCTTTGCCAACATTTTTCGAGCGGTAGAAGACGTGGCCGAGAGTTACGGCGTCACCGTTTTGGCAAGCAACATCGATGAGGATGCTGAGCGCGAGCATCGTTTGACCTCGCAACTTGTGGAACGGAGAGTCGATGGTCTCATCATCGTCCCTTCGGGCAACGATCAGAGTTATCTCGCACACGAGCAGCGTTCGGGCACTCCGTTTGTCTTCTTGGATCGCCCGCCCCAATTGCTGAGAGCTGACACCGTGCTCTCGGATAACGAAGAAGGTTCGTTTCTTGGCGTGCGCCATCTCATCGAACACGGCCACCGAAGGATTGGCTTCGTTGGCGAGCCGCCTGCGTACAGTCCCGCTCGCCAGCGGTATAGGGGCTATTTACGGGCGTTGCAGACTTCGAACATTCCGATCGAGACCCAACTCATCTCTCGAGACCTCACTACCGAGGACGACGCGCAACAAGCAGTTATTGAGATGATGTCTCGAAGTGTTCCACCCACGGCGATATTCGCGGCTCAAAACCGGTTGACAATTGGAGCGGTAAAAGGGCTCCGCGAAGTCAGTATGGAGTACTCCATCGCGTTAGTTGGTTTTGATGACTTCCAGTTGGCTTACTTGCTGCAACCCGCAGTTACCGTCATTGCCCAAGATCCACTCGCCATCGGCAAATTGGGAGCCGAGTTGCTTTTCCGTCGTATTCAAGGCGACGCTTCACCAGCGAACACACACATTGTCAGTACCCTGCTGATCACGCGCGGATCCGGAGAAATCATGGCCCCCCCCGCTCATCGGTAGTGCCTCGGTGCCCCGGAGGAAATCGGGAGGCGGGTTACAACAATTCAGTTGGTATTTTCGTCATCGCTCACACAGCATCCAACCCATCGGTCACCGGCGATTCATTCGCCCAGAATGCCGCCGCGCACAATGAAGCGGATTCAATTTCGATCCGACTGAAAAGATTCCGCTCGAAGGACGAGGGGCCTCATCGCAGTTCAAACTCCCTTCAATGGTTTCGTGGTATGGCAATTCGCGGCCACGACCACGGCCATGGACCAAAGTCAAAAAAACCTACTGGAACAAATCACTACAAAGAATTGAAACCCTCTTGACACGCGGGTCAATGACTATGTACCTTATGAGACATCGATATCTTGTCTTAATTTGTATATTGAACGGTACATTTAGAAGGATTGAGACATCGAGGTCCGAGATTGGCAAGCACTGGGCGTTTCCTCTCCCAATGCTTGGTTTGTCAGGGCAAAATGAGTTGGCCCAACCAACTTGACCTCCACAAAATGACCTGGTCGGCGGAAACTCCCCCGCCGACCAGGTCATCAATTCCAACCGATGACTGTTTTGAGGTCGGGCCCCATTAAGAATTGAACGCATTCGCTAATCCGCGTTTGGGCCGTCATCAAAACGAACACC
>PMTL01000064.1 GCA_003168075.1 Acidimicrobiaceae bacterium | reverse complement strand
TACTCCAGGCAGTGCATCTCGCTTCTATCGAGTTGCATCGGATACCGAGCGGTAGTGCTAGCAATCTTTGTCGAGCCAAGGGTCCGTCAGATGTTATTTCGGTCGAAATGGACCAGGCACTCGTCGAGCCACGAGCGCATGGTTGCGGCGAAGACTCTTGGCTGCTCCAAGGGAAGGTAGTGACCCGCGTCGCTGACGGCGAGATAAGTGGAGTGGTCATAGAGACTGAGTGCGCGATATAGACCGACGTGGCCAATGACGCGATCGCGGCGACCAGCCAAGAAACTGACAGGAGCGTCGCATGGTGTCGGTTCATCCTCATCGGAAAGCGCGAAGCCGTCTGTTTGTAAGGAAGCGAGGTACGTATCGTCGGTCGGGCCGTTGCGCCCTAGGGCGGCGGTGATTCGCTCGGCAACTTCGGCGGTCTGAACGCCCACAGCGTGGGTGAGATGATCGCGGAGGTCCGTTGGAACGCTCCTTAGCCATCCAGATTCAGGAATCGAATTGAGCACGCCGGACAAGTCGCGGTCCACCGGAAGGATCTTGAATCCTGAACAGATCATCATCAAGCCCGATACCTGTCGTGGAAGGCGGCGGACTACTCCGGCGCCGAGATAGCCGCCGTACGACCAACCGGTGACGACGAAGTTCTGATCGCCGAGTTGGGCTTGTATTGCGTTGATGACATCATCGAGGACCGCGTCCGAATGCGGCTCGCCGGGCGGAGAACCGCCGGTGCCCNNGCAGATCGAAATACATGCGCTTCCACCCAACAGTGTCGTTGAACGCCGGCTCGACGGCCTCGGCCATAGCGGCGTGATCCAGGCTGAATGACGGGAGCACGACCACGGCTCGGCCGCTGCCGTGTGACTCAACGTGAAGGGTCATATCGGGTAGTTAAGCAGTTCTGTGTGGGCTCTTCCACGGCTTTGACCGCAAATCAAGCAGTCCATTCATCGATCTGCCAGGGTACTTATCGCACTCAGGTCTGGGTCACATATGACGGGGGCCCGACCTGAGAATTCCGCAGCCTTGCATTTGCGTCTGGCTGCATAGTCCAAGTTGACGTCGAAGGCCCGACGTAACAGAAATACCACTTCTCACTGGCGGCTTGGTTAGGTGTGTGGGTTCGTAACCGCGGGCCGACGTGCACATTCTCCGACTGGCGAGTCAGGTTATGGCAGAAGTGAGACCCAATTGAGTGACGAGGATGTATTTTCCAGACGCCTCTGAATTTTTGTGGACCCTCCATAATCGTTCCGGTTTGTATTCGGACCGACTTACTCAAGGACAACGCGGTGGAATAATCTCAAGATTTACTTGACTACCTCTTGCCGCTGAACTGCCTCCAATTGGGGACTGGGACTTCACGAGTCCCGGATGCAATTTGCCAGCTGGGCAACTGGAGACCGCGATGTAGCTGAACCCCACCGTTGCGAGTTTCACTCCAGCAGCACTCAACGTTAGACCTGCGACGTTAGGAACAACCAGCGAGTCGACTATTGCGGTGCTGGTTGTGACGCTGAACACTGAGCCAGGTGTCGCGTTGTTAATCCTCGTAACGAGGAAAGTGGCAAGCACAATACCTAATACAATTACGACGGCGACTCCGATGATGAACGGCCCTCGATTTCTTTTTGATTGAAGAACCGGTGGTTTCGCCTGATCGCTTAGGGCCTCCGCGGCGATGTCCTCTGGCTGGCCGACTCGATCGAGGATATCGCGAACGGCAATCTCACTATTGGCCTGCAAGGTCGAACGAGCCTCACTGATGTGATCAGTGATCGACATAATCAACTGTTGTTTTCTCTCGGGAGGTAGATCGGCTGACGCGACTTTGAGGCGGTTTATGTACTCGTCGACAATTTGATCAAGGTTGCTATCAGGCATCACTTGTCACTTCCCTTCATAATTGTGTCCACCGTGTCTCGAAACCGTTGCCATTGGGACCGAAATGTCTCCAGGGCCAGGTGACCGTCTTTGGTGAGCCGGTAGTAGCGGCGCGCAGGCCCCTGAGGAGACGCCTCCCAGAATGTCTCAACTAGTCCGTCTTGTCGGATCCGCGTTAGCAAGGGGTACACGGTGCCTTCGCTCGCCACTAGTCCACCCGCACTTGAGAGGGCGCGAGTCAACTCGAAGCCATACATGTCGTGGTCACGAAGTAGAGCGAGAACGCAGTATTCGACAGCCCCCCGACGCATCTGGCTCATCAGATTTGATGATGTGCTAGCTACCATGCACTGCATGGTAGCGCATGGTAGACCATCCGTATTACGAACTAAGGATCAACAGGAACACTTGTCACTTGCGAGCGTGAAAAGTGGGCCAGCGGCGAGTGCGCTCCCTGATCCACCCCGTCAAGTCGTCGGGCCGACGTGCACGATCCCCGACTGGCGCGTTGTCAATTGGGCCACGTAACGCCCACAAGATTCTGTTCGAATGCATACGAAATCTCTAGTCTCAAGAGTCCTGGAGTCGTGCGAAAACTAGGGAACTTCGCATTGGACGGAAACGGGAACAATCTGGCCGCTTTTCACAGTAATGCGTCCTCCGTTGCATGGACTCTGGCTACTATCGAAATTGGGCGTGCGACCTGACACATTCCAGATACCAACACGGATCAGTGCCGTGAACTTCCCAGAAGCATTTACGACGATCTTCACAAATTGTTGGTGATTGTTCTTCGCTGGGTTCAATGTGACATATCCCGACACAAGCCTGTTCATCCCTGGGGGCGGTCCACCAATCATTCGAAAAGAACCGTCGACGGTCCCGAAACTTGACTTCGGAACACTGGCGAGTGCGATTGTTAGACCAAGGATTATTAGCAGTGAAAGGCTTAACGTCGAAATCACAATGAATACACGCCTCATGTAGCCCCTTTTAAGGAGTGGCAACTCTTCCGCAATCCTAGAGCGGGGTCGGCGCCCCTGGGCCGACGTCAACAATCTCCGACTGGAGACTCCGAAGATGGTCAGTCGGCGGATGATTCGCCCGAACCGAATCGCTCACGGTTTAACTGGAGCGACAGTCGCAAAATTCTCCTCGATGTGCAACTTGCTCGGAGCGTGGAAGTTCTGCTCGATTCCCGACTCACAGTCGAGTACTTCAAGACCGTCAATCACTACGGCGCCCTCGTCGATTTGGACGGCGGTTCCGCCATTGACGACATTGGAGTTAGCCATTGTGCTCATACCAGGGGCATGGCGGCGATTCGGAATCGCTCGCTCAAATAAGCGGTCGAGATCTTGAACTCCATCAATTGCGCCGCCAGGCCGGTGTTAGGGGACGCACTTGCCGCACCCTCTGTCGATCAGAAGGTCAAATTTGGCGATGGGACTCCTGGCCCGGAGAACCCCTCGCTGCTGGTGATGTCCCTACAGAGCGGGACATCGATCTTCAGGAGGTCCAGTCGACCAGTACCGCGGGGAGCGGGCCTTCGGGTGGAGCGCCCAGGTCAATGCCAGTCACATCCTTGACTTGGCTACGAAACCAGATGGTGAACTCGTCGCCCGCGGTGGCGATTTTCGTGAACGCCTTCACGATGTCGGGAGCCTCGAACCACACCAACATGAAGCTCCCCATCGGGGTCTCCTGCAGAGCCCAAGTCTCTCGGGCAAGTCCCGTCCTAGCCGCCTGAGCCTCGAACCCCTTAAGGCGTTCCCCCATACACGCGGCCGCGAAGTCTCTTCCTTCTTGTTCTTTACCAGGAAGAATCGGGAAAACACCATTGAAAACTGCCATCAGATCTTCTCCTATCGTTCGTTGACGTCGAGTCTTGCCGAGCGGCTTGGCCGCCTTATACACGACGATGTAATGCATAACACAGTGATGGACCGAGGGATGTCTGAGGACCGACGCGCACAATCTCCGACTGGCGCATCGATTCGTGGAAGAACTAGGAGCTAGCCGGGGGTGGGCTTCACCCACGAAGTTCGCCCGGTTGAAGACATGAGGTTCCCCTGAGATAGTGGACACCCGATAAGCCGACTGAAGGGTCGGTGAAAGGATGTCTCTATGGGAGCCACCAGAAGGAAGTTCACCCTGGAATTTCGAATCGAGGCGGCGCACCGCGTCATCGACACCGGAAGGTCGGTGCGCGAGGTGGCGAACGAACTCTCGGTGCTCGAGAACTCGTTGAGCAAATGGGTGCGTGACGAACGCCGTCGCTTAGACGCCGTCGCGGGGACCAGTGAGGAACCCTTGACCCCGGCCGAGCGCGCCGAGCTCATTCGCCTGCGTCGTCAGGTCGCTGAACAGGAGAAGGACCTCGCCTTCTTGGGAAAAGCTGCCGCGTACTTCGCCTCGAAGCCACCAAGTCCGAAAGATTTGCGTTGATGGCCGCGGAGTGCGCGAACTATGAAGTGACGCGCATGGCGCGACTGCTCGAAGTCTCCACCTCGGGCTACTACCGCTGGCGAGACACTCAGACACGTGCGCCACGGCCCAGTGAAGAGCGCCGAGCCAACCTCGAGGTGAAGATTCTCAGCTTTCACCGAGCGAGCAAAGGCACCTACGGCGCCCCGCGCATCACCCTCGATCTGCTCGATGAGGGCGAACGGGTGAGCGAGAACACTGTCGCGAAGCGCATGACGGACTTAGGGATCGCCGGGGTCAGCCCGCGGGCCTTCAAGGTCACCACGGTGTCAGCGCCCGGCGTCCCCTACCCCGAGGACCTCGTCGAGCGTCACTTCGACGCCGACGAGCCCGACATGCTCTGGACGAGCGACATCACGTACTTAAAGATCGGCGTCAGCGACGTCTACCTGTGCTGTGTCCGCGACGAGTGCTCCTCGAGGATCCTGGGGTGGCAACTGGCGACGAGCATGCGCACCGAGATCGTCACCGACGCCCTCGAGATGGCCGTGAAGACTCGCAGAGGCAACGTTGCCGGCGTCATCTTTCACGTTGACCGCGGCAGTCAGTTCAACGACGCCAAGGTCATCGCCCTTTGTGAGAAGTTCGACGTCCTGCGCTCAATGGGTGAGACGGGTTCGTGTTACGACCACGCCAGTGCCGAGAGCTTCTGGTCGATCTTCAAGCACGAATACTTCTACCGTCACGCGTTTGTGAACTTGGACGAACTTCGTGCCGGCGTCGCCGACTACGTCAACTTCTACAACCACCAACGACGCTGCCAGAAGACTGGTGGCGTCAGTCCCATTCGTTACGAGTTATCGTTGGCTCGTCTCAACCAAGCTGCATAAACCGTGTCCACTATTTCTGGGGAACCTCACTTTGCGGTGTAGTACTGCACCGCAAATTACGTCATTGAAGGATCAAGACACCAGTGTTTGGTAGCAGATCTGGGGCACCGGGCCTACGAAGTGATCTCGCAAGCGACGATTCTCTTTCAGATAATCCCACGTTTCATCCCACATACCAAACCGACACCGCCGGACGAATCCGACACTACCGGATCATTCCGACCGAATGCATCCACCTCATAATCCCTGGG
>PMTL01000122.1 GCA_003168075.1 Acidimicrobiaceae bacterium | reverse complement strand
CGGGTGACGACCTGGCCGAGGTGTGACGCGAAGAGCGCGAGCAGGTCGAATTCCTTGCGACTGAGCTCGATTTCAACGCCGTTACGCGTGACTGATCGGCGAACGAAGTCCATCTTGAGATCCCCGAAGACGATGAAGTCCTCCTCGTTCGTGCTCGTTGGTCGGCGCAGAATGGCGCGCATTCGAGCCACTAGTTCACGGAGGCGGTAGGGCTTGGTGACGTANNAGGACGACGTCGACTTCGCTGGTTCGCGCGGTCACCATGATGACCGGAATCCGACTCGAGTGAAAGACCTCGCGACAGAAGTCCACCCCGGACCCGTCGGGCAACATGAGGTCGAGCAGGATGATGTCGGGCTTGGAGCGCACCAGAATCTCACGGGCGTCGGCGAGAGTCTTGGCGCCCACGACGACGAATCCCTCCGAGGCGAGCCCGACGGCGAGGGCGTCTTGGTAACTCTCTTCGTCCTCAACGACGAGAACCGACTGGCGACCTTCGGTGTCCACCATCACCGTGACCTTGCGCACCGACAAGAGCAGGCACGACCCATCGCTCGACCAGGGGGGAGAGTCAGCCGAGGGCGTGCCATGGGGCAACCCTAAGAAGCCAGGGTTATCTCAGGGTGAAGTTGTGGCTACTGGAGGGTGCACTTCAGATGAAACCTCCACTTCGTACGCCGCTCGATCAGGCGCTCGTGGTCAACGTAAAGCCTTCGTAGCGCGCACCGGTGGACTGGTAGCTGCCCGATGCCAAGCACGACGTCGTGGTGAAGCACTGCACGGAGTAGATGCCCCCGGCAACGCCGACGGTGGTGGCATTGGCGGGGAGTGAGACCGTGGTGCCGAGCATCCACACGTTGTTCGTCTCGCTGGCGACGATGGCTTCGTACTTGTTCTGGGCACTGAGATACGCCGCCCCGGCGACGCACGTACCGACTCCCGGGCAACTGACACTGACCACGCCGCCGTTGGGTCCCGCCTGCACCGCGCCAGCGGGCAGGCGAAGTACCTGGGCGCGTTGCACGTTGCCGTTCACCACGTTGTCGAGGAAGCCTTGGTGGCGACCAGTTTTGTCGACGTACTGTCCTACCAGTGCACAGTTACCGGGCGTCGAGCACGACGCCCCATTGAATCCGAACAGCTGCGCCTCGGGATTGGGAGCGCCGAGGGGCAGGTTGACTTCGAGCGCGCGGTTCCACGTTCCGGCGTTGCCGAGGGCGACCAGCGGCTGGACCGCTCCGGTAATGGTGTTGTAGGTTCCCGCCGCCAGGCACGCGCCCGAGGAGGTGCAGGCGACTTCATTGAACTGCGCCCCGGCGAAGGCGCTCGCATTGCCCGGCAGTCCCACCGACTCGGCACTCTTCCACGAGCCAGAGATCTCGGGCACCACGATGTCGTGCGACACGTTGTTGGCGTCGAGGTAGGAGCCCACTGATACACAATTCCCCGCCGACCAGCACGACACCTGCGTGAGCGACACGGAGGGGTCGGCGTTGGCGCCCGGGGGGAGGGTCAACGCACTAGCGCTGCGCCAGACACCCCTGACCTCGCTGCTGATGAAACCCTGCGTCGCGAAGCCGGTCTTATTGGTGGTGTACGTGCCCACGACCGTACAGTTGCCGGCGCTGACGCAGGTCACTGCGTGCGGCGTCGCCAATTCTCCGGTGCTCACTGCGTTTTTGGGCAGGGCGAGCGAGACGCTCCTTTGCCAGATACCTTTGGTCTCCGAAACGACGAAGGGTAATTGATTGGTCGACGTCTCGTATCGGCCGAGGGCCACGCACGAACCCGTGGCGGGACACGAGAGTCCCTCCACGGTGACCCCATCGGCGGCGATGTACCCATTGGGTGGCGTCATCGCGAGCGGGGTTTGCCACACTCCCTTGACCTCGCTCTCGATCACCCCTGCGGCGAAGTTGTGCGCGGCCAAGTAGATGCCGCTGAGGGCGCAGTTGCCGAGCGACGAACACGACTGAAAGGGTAGATATCCCTGATCCAGCCCTGAATTCGGGGTGGGCAGTGACAATTCGGTCGCCGGGGAAATGCTCGTTGCTCCCGCGCTCGCCAGGGGGAGAAGTGCCGTGCTCACGGCGAGCAGGGCGATGGCCAAGCGAGGGGCTTTCATTGATCTCCCGGACACGTGTTTGACAATGACAACGACTCGCTGGCACTTCTCGATCGAAGGACAGCGGGTCTCGCAGTTCAGTATACGGACAGCACAAAATTTTCTCCGATCCGTGTGCGCGCGGTCTCATACACACCGACGCGGACTCCTAGAATGACGGAGTGCGCAACTTGGTCAGACCCGCGATGTGCCGCGCTCGATTGCGGGGAAAATGATGGCGTCAATCCTGCTGGTGGAAGACGACGCTGAGATGGTCAGCCTGTTAGGACGTTTCTTGCCTGAAGAGGGGTACGACGTGCGCGTGGTGTCGGACATGGCCAGCACGCTGCGTGCCGTGTCGGAACTCGAGCCCGATCTGATCCTGCTCGACATCGTCCTGGGCAGCGAGGACGGTCGCGACATCTTGAAAGAAATTCGCGAGATCAGCGACGTCCCGGCAATCTTCCTGACCGGGCGAGGACTCGAATCCGACCGTATCGCCGGACTCAAGATGGGCGCCGACGACTACATCGTCAAGCCCTTTTCGCTGGGCGAACTCTCGGCGCGCATCGAATCAGTGCTGCGCCGTGCGGGGAGCAACAACGCCCAGCATTCGATTGATGCGCCGAACATGAAATTTGGCCCGCTCGAGATCAATGAGCAGACCCATGAGGTCCACCTCGACGACGCCTTGTTGGAGTTGACCGCGAAGGAGTTCTCGCTGTTGGCCTTTTTGGCGACGTCGCCGCGTCAGGTGTTCTCGCGTGAGCAACTGCTCGAACACGTCTGGGCGTCCTCGCCCGAGTGGCAGAACGAGGCGACCGTGACCGAGCACATCCGCCGGCTGCGTCTCAAGATCGAGACTGATCCCGATCACCCGCGATGGATTACTACCGTGCGCGGCTTCGGATATCGATTCGAACCCGTCAGCGCCTAATCGCTGGACTACGGGCGCCGACTCAGCAGTCCCATCACCTGATCGACCAGCTCGCTCGGTCGAAAGGGCTTGGCCATGAAGATCGCCGATCCCTCACGCAATTCGTCTATTGCGTCGGGTGACGCAGTGCCCGACATCATCACCACAAGAAGTTCGGGTTGTTCACGCTGGAGTCGGGCGGCGAGTTCTGGTCCCGTCATTCCTCCCAAGACGACGTCGCTGAGCAGCAGGTCGATGTCGCCGTCGAAGGAGGCACTGGCTTCTAGCGCGTCTTGCGCTGACGCCGTTTCGAGGACCACGAAACCATTACGCTGCAGGACCTGCAACGCGAGCCGTCGCAGTCCCGGATCGTCCTCGCATAGCAAGATGGTGCCTGACATTTGCGCCCGCGTGGTCACCGGGGTGGGTGTCGAATCTGGCGCGACCACCGGCGCTGGCTCATCGATGGTTTGCGCGGGCAGCCAGATCGTGAAGGTCGTACCGACGCCGAGTTGCGACGTGCAATCGATGACTCCGGCACTGTTCTGCACCAGACGCCTCGCCGACGCGAGTCCGAGACCGGTTCCCTTGAAGGGCCCCTTCGTGGTGAAGAGCGGTTCGAAGCAGCGCGCCAAAGTGGCCTCATCCATACCAGCTCCGGTGTCGGAGATGCTGAGGGTGACGTAGGTTCCCGCCGCAAGCGAGGGTGCACGTTCGTCGGCACTGACAACCTCCTCGATCGACGTGACCACACGCAACGTGCCTCCGTCGGGCATTGCGTCACGGGCATTGATCGAGAGATTGAGGATCATCTGCTCGAAGAGGTCCGCGTCGACGGTGACCGGCGGCGTCGAGTCGGCGAGCACCCATTCGACGGTGTTCTTCGAGCCCATGATTCGTTCGATCACCTCAGCGTTGGCGCTCATGGCCGCTCCGACGTCGAGGCGCACGGGAGCAGGCTCCGACGTGCGTCCGATACTTTGGAGTTGCGCGGTGAGGGTGGCAGCGCGAGAGGACGTCGATTGAATGTCGTGCACGAGCTCTTCGGCCTTCTGATTACCCGCCACGCTGCGCGACAAGAGTTCGGTGTAGCCCAGGATGAGCGTCATCAGATTGTTGAAATCGTGCGCCACGCTGCTGGCGACTTGTCCGCGTAGCTCCATTCGATGAGCGTGGCGTACTTCTTCACGCAGTTCGCGTTGGTCGGTGATGTCGTCGAGCAACGTCAAGACGCTGGGTTCGCTGCCCCCGCTCGGCAGAACCGCCGCAGATACGGCGAGGATTCGTTCACGTCCACCGACCGTGGCGGCGAACTCCTGGGCGTCGCGCAACCCTCCGGCCAATAATTCTCGCCAGAGTTCACTCAGTTGGGGCCGGACGGTCTCGGGCCAGGTGGCGTCGGGCAGCGCTTCGGGCGTGAAGGTGGGCCATCGAAGGAGTCGACTCGCCGATTGGTTCCACCAGCGAACTTCGCCATCACCGTTGGACTCCACGATGCCCACCGGGGCGGCGTCCACCAGTATTCGCAGGCGTATCTCGCTGTCGTGAATTGTGCGATTGAGGTCCAACGCCTCAAGTGAGGTCGCGGCCAATTGGCCGAGCAACATCGCCAGCTCGCGGTCCTCGTCGCTGAAGGGCGCACCCGGCGCACGGTGCGCCGCGACGACTCCGCGCGAGGAACGTCGACTGTCGAGGACGGGGGCGCAGAGCCAATCCTCTTGGACCCACGATTCGCCCGCGGCAGGTCGTGGCGCCGGAAGACCGCTCGATTCCGCCGTCGAGACGTCCAGTAGGCGTGGCGAGCGTCCGCGCTGGGCCAGGGCGATGACGCGCTCGGTTTCGTCGCCCAGCGTGACGCTGGCCCGGTCAACGTCGAACACGCTGCGCGCACTGCGCGCGAGGTTCTGAGCAATGGAGTTCTCGTCGCTCAGGGTTCCCACCGCGAGTGAGGCGCTAATCACCTGGTGCAACTGACTGGCGACTCGCTGACTCGCGCGCAGTGCGAGGCGCGACTCGTAACGAAGGCGTAGGCGTTCGAGGTCCACCCCCAGTGCAGTCACCACGTCGTGGATCGCGCCGAGATCATCTTCACTCCACGCAGCGGCGTTCTGATCGCGAGCCAAGACGACGACACCGACGGGTGAATCCTCGACGTTCAGCAGCGAGACCATACCGCGCGGGCCCTGGCCGTCATCGTTCCACGCGAGGCTGAAGCCGGAGGTCACGACGTTGTCCATCGCGGTGTCGAGGTCGAGTCCGCCGGCCCACTCGTGTCGGCACACGTCGAACGAATGCTCGTGATCGCCAGTGCAGCGTGAGAAGGCGGCGTTGCGTGAGGACGGGTCGACGACGGCGACCCAGTGTGCGAAGTCGGGCAGCGCCGCGAGAGCCAATTGCTCATAGAGACGCGCGGGGTCGGCGTCGCGAGGAGTCGCGGTCAGGACCTCGCGCCGTCGCTCGTAGTACCGCAGCACGAAGGGTCGACTTCGAGCGAGTGTCGCATCGCTCACGAGAGCGCTACCACCCGCGACGATTCGGCCCGACTCATAGGGGGCGACCCGAAAAGAGGGCAAAGTCCTGGAGGAAGCGATCAATCTCCTCGACCTCGTAGGGTCGAGCGAAGTGGAATCCCTGGCCGACGTCAACTTTCTCGTCGCGGAGCTGATCGCTCTGGGAGGCGTCCTCCACCCCTGAAGCAATGACGCGCAGATTGAGGGTGCGCGCTTCGAGGACGAGTTGGTGGATCACTTGGGCGGCGTCGGGCGAACGCGACGTGGTGGCGACGAAGTGGCGCTCCAGCTTGACGATGTCGATGGGTCGTGCCGCGAGTTCCTCGAAACTGGGTCGTCCCGGCGAGAAGTCGTCGATGGCGAGGCGCACCCCCAGGTCGTGCAGTGAACCCAAGTGCGAGAGAACGCCGGGGTCCTCGAGGGCGGCGTAGGAGAACTCGAGCGTGAGGTGCGCGGGGTCGAGCCGGCTCGCTCGCACGAAGCGCTTGACGTCCTTGACGAAGCCCTCCTGGCGCAGCTGTTGAATCGACGTATTGACCGCGACGGAGAACCGATATCCCTTGGCGTGCCACTCGGCGCCCTGGTAGCAGGCGGTTTCGAGCGCCCAACGTCCGACGGCCACGATGTCGCCGCTCGCTTCGAGCAGTGGAATGAAATCGGGTGGATTGATGACGCCACGAGTAGCGTGACGCCAGCGGATGAGCGCCTCGACACCGGCGAAGCCGTTGGTGTGCAGGTCAATCTCGGGTTGGTAGACGAGGTAGAACTCGTCGCCAGACAATGCCGCGCCGACGTCGTGCACCAGATCGGAGTCGCGAGACGAATCGTTAGTCACCGACCCACCACCTTCCTCGTGGCCACTGGAGAGTGGACGCGCCGACGTACTTCTCTCACGTTGGCGACGATATCAGTTACCTTCTCAGCCACCTTGCTAGCGTTCTACTGCGCGCCGTCTGGCGCGAGGGAGGAAGTGCGATGAGAGTTCTCGTCACTGGAGCGGCCGGCTTCATTGGATCGACCACCACCGAGCAATTGGTCGAGCTCGGCCACGACGTGGTGGCCCTGGACAGCCTGGTGCGCGGACGAGCCGACAACGTACCGTCGCGCGCCACCTTCGTCGAGGGCGACTGCGGCGACGCTCATCTCATCCGCTCACTGGGGGCTTTTGACGCGTGCGTGCACTTTGCCGCGCTAATTGAACCCGCGGACTCAATGAACTCGCCCGAGACCTTTTTCACTAACAACGTGTCGCAGAGCTTCACGATGATCGAAGCGCTGATCGAGACCGGCACCCCAAAGGTAGTGTTCTCGTCGTCGTGCGCGGTCTACGGCAACCAAGTCGAAATGCCGATTGATGAGGATCGCGCGACCAATCCGCGTAGCCCCTACGGGGAGTCGAAGCTGATGGTCGAACAGGGTCTGCGCTGGATGGCCGAACGCGGCCGGCTGCGCTCGGCCGTGCTGCGATACTTCAACGCCGCCGGAGGGACACTGGCTCACCCCGAGCGGCACAGCCCCGAGATTCACTTGATCCCCCTCGCCCTCGATACCGCCTTGGGACGCCGCGACGTTCTCTCGGTCTTCGGGACGGACTATCCGACCAGTGATGGGACGTGCGTGCGCGACTACATCCACGTCAGCGACCTGGCCGATGCCCACGTGCGGGCCATTGACGCCCTCGATGAGCACGCTGAACTGACGCTGAACCTCGGGACCGGCACGGGATCGTCGATATTGGAGGTCATTGACAGTGTCCGGCGCATCACGGGCCGTGAGGTGCCGGTGCGCCTGGCCGATCGGCGTCCGGGCGACCCGGCTGAAGCGGTGGCGTCCAACGCCAAGGCCCGTGAACTTCTCGGCTGGTCCCCTCAGAAGTCGCTCCTCGATGACATCGTGAGTGATGCCTGGTCGGCCCATAAATCGTTCTAGAAGACTGTCGCGCGCGATGCGGATTGCATCTGGCCACGTCGGGCACGTCGCGGTTCGTCGCGAGGTCAAGATTTCCTTGTGACCAAAGGGCTTTCGTCCCTTTGTTTGAATTGGGAAGGTGTTGAGACACCGTAGAGGCGGGTGTGAGGTGGTGCTGCGACCGTTGAAGCATGACTTCGAGCTCCAAATCCGTCAAGAACAAGTCCAAGAAGATTGGACGCTTTCCTAGGTTCCTCGCCGTCCTCGGTGCGAGCTCGCTCGTGCTGCCGGTTTTTAGTTACGCCGCCGCCGCCGCCACGACCGTGACCCCGTCGGCCCAACTCGCCAAGGGCGATGAGATCTTCACGGCGTCCGCCACGGTCGACGTGACTGGCAGCCTGGCCGTCTCGGGCAGTTCGCTGGCTTCGAAGATTGCCGCCAATGGCGCTATCAAGACCTCTTCCAAGTATTCCGCGGCCCTCAAGATCCGATCGCACCACGCGACGGTCACGACGACGACCTCGGTGGCCCCTTCTAGTTCTGCGACGGTCGTCGCGCCGTCGATCACCCCGACGACTGTTGCCCCCTCAACGACGACGACCGTTGCCTCCACGACCAAAGCGGCCCCCACCGCCGCGACCGTACGCCGCAAGAAGACCACCACCACGACCGTGGCTCCCGCCACCACAACCACGGTGGCCCCCACCACCACAACCACGGTGGCGCCAACGACCACTACGACCGTACGCCGAAGGAAGACCACGACGACGACCGTGGCTCCCACCACCACAACTACGGTGACGCCAACGACCACCACGACCGGGACGCCCCAGGGGTATCCGATTGGTGTGGCCAGTTCCTCTGAGCCCTCGGGCTACGCTCCGCCGAGCGCGACGGCGTTGGCCAACTACTCCCAGACGAACGTGACTGACTTCAGCGGCAGTTCACTGCCCTCGGGATGGAATGTCTTCACCGGCCAACCCGGCGGTGACCCCGGTGCGCAGTGGGGTGCTGCCCACGTCGTCGTCTCGGGCGGCCTACTGTCGCTCAACACCTATCAGGACCCCAGCTACAACAACGAGTGGGTGACCGGCGGCGTCTGTCAGTGCGGCCAGTCCCAAACCTACGGTGCCTACTTCGTTCGGTCGCGCGTTACGGGCGCGGGTCCGACCAACGTTGAACTCCTGTGGCCGTCGGCCAACGTGTGGCCGCCGGAAATCGACTTCAACGAAACGGGAGGCCAGACCCAGGGCACCTCAGCGACGGTCCACTGGGGCGCCGGCAACTCTCAGGATCAGCGTACGACCGACGGCGTGGATATGACCCAATGGCATACCTGGGGCGTAATTTGGACCGCCACGACCATTACGTACACGCTCGACGGCGCGGTCTGGGGAACGATATCGAATTCCTCAGAGATTCCGACCATACCGATGACTATCGACTTGACGCAGCAAACCTGGTGTAGCTCAGGTTGGGCGTGCCCGACGACCCCTCAGTCCATGCAGATCAATTGGGTAGCTGAATATACCCACAACTAAGGGGCCACGAGGCGTGACTTTTGATGGCAGTTGTATGCAAGCAGTTGAACAAATTGGGCAGTATCGACACAGAAAGATTAGAGAAATGCCAAACCGGTCGACCGAAGCTCTTGCCGGGACCTTTTCGGGACCCTTTTCTGAGAAAACCCTTGGTTTTCTAGGTGATATGGCCTATCCGTTCGTTGACAAGGGCTCCGCTCTGTGTCACCATTTCGGGACCGTACATCGATGAAAAGGAAGGCTATGAAGACGGCAACTGAGGAAGCTGTCACCACTGGGCAATCCCTAGACCGTGCCTTGGAATATGCGCTTTCCACGTCGACTGTTTCGGTAGTTATTCCGACGTTGAATGAGGCAGGAAACATACCTTACGTATTGAATTCGATTCCGTTGTGGGTTCAGGAAGTCGTCGTAGTCGACGGCCGTTCGAGCGATGACACCGAGCGCATTGCTCGATTGTTGCACCCAGGCGTCAAAGTCGTACACGAACTCACGCCGGGCAAGGGCGCCGCTCTGAAGGCGGGCCTCTACGCAGCCTCGGGCGACTACCTGATTGTGATGGACGCCGACGGGTCCATGGACGGCATGCGTTTGAGCGAGTTTCGTAACGCCCTCGACAATGGTGCCCAGTTCGTTAAGGGCAGTCGTTTCGCCCCTGGTGGCGGCTCGGCGGACATCACCCGGCTTCGCGCTTTTGGCGATGCCGGCATCCGGTTCTTACTACGTCTCTTCTTTGGCGCGCATTACAGCGACGCCACGTACGGTTACTTCGCTGTTCGCGCCGATTGCCGCGATCACCTCGGTATCGACACCAATGGTTTCGAGAGCGAGATTCTTATTGTCATTCGCGCGTTCCGCTCGGGTCTTCGCATTGCCGAAGTGCCGTGCTACGAGGCGAACCGAATTCATGGCGAGAGCAATCTGAACGCCCTGAAAGATGGGCTCCGAATTGCCCGAGTCATTGTGCGTGAGAAAGTACGAGGTCACCGTGCAGCCACTGTTTGATACCGAGGGTCCCGGGGTCGCTGAGCGGGCGCGCCTCTCGACGAAGGCCGTTGTCGCCGGCCCTAGTTCAACGGTGACGTTGCCGGGACTCATGACGGCCGAGGTCGTCGGCGCTCTGACCAGTCACGCGGAAGTCACACGAATCGCCGTGGATCTTGGTAAGGATTTCAATATAGGTCTACACCGCGCAGCTTCTCTGAGTGCCACGTTCCTTCGAAGTGAGGGTGCCGTTCGCACCATGCGTGCGCCGCTCGTCGCGCGCCAGCGCCGCCAGGAGTTTCGCCAATACTTTGACGGCGAAGTTGACTTGGCGGTGGCCCTGGCGTGGCCGGGACTAGATAACTCATGGATCGGTGAATTCATCCACGTCGCTCGGCGCGCGGGCGCTACGGCGGTGGTGCTCATGGTGACCCATCCCACGGCTGGACAGAATACAGCGTCGTCCCTCGCGCGAGAGGTCGCTCAGGCGGACCTGGTGCTCGTGGGTGACATCATCGATGCCACGATATTGAGCGCCACCTTGGGCACTTTTCGACCAGTTATCGAAGTGCATCGTGCCCTGTCGTTGACGGGTCGAAGCGTCGACCAGCACCACAAACGTCTTACGACGTTCTTGCCCAAAGATGACGAACGGGCGCTGGTGAGCGTCCTAGCGGCCTTTGACGCAATTCCTTCTGACTGGATTGAAAACTACGATTTGCGTGTCATTATGCGCTACTCGGGGCGCGATATTCCTGACCACGTTGCCGCGAGTTACCACTCCAGCCATATGCAGTTGATTGGTGAGGATTTCTCTTCGGTCGACATGCTCCAGATTGCTGCGGACTCCTCGGCGATGAGTGTGGGTGACCCCGCCTTTGATTCGCGGGCCTACGCCACAGCGGTTGATGCGGGTGTCGCGACCGTCGTGTTAGCCAATGACATGGTGACCGACGTCGGCCGAGGCTACGTGGGTGGTCTGATTGCGGACATCAGGCGCCCGACGTCGGTGCACGTCGCGCACAATCACGCGTTGCGTCTGGCGGAACTGCGTTTTCCGAGTCCTCACGCTTGGTTCGAGTTAGCCAATCGGTTGAACAGCGCGGCCACGGATACCGGAACGGTCTGGAACGAGGCTTCTTCGTCGCAGTTGGCTTGATGACGCCTTCAGTCATAATTTGTGCCTACACTCTCGACCGATGGAGCGCGTTGCAAGCGGCCGTCGAATCGTGCCGTCGACAGACCACGGTACCCGTCGAGATCATCTTGGTCATTGACTACAACCAAGAACTCGAAGACCGCGCCCGTCGTGAGTTTCCCGGCGTGCGAGTGGTGGCGAACCACTTGACCAAGGGGCTGTCGGGAGCGCGCAACTCGGGCGTCTTGGAGACCACCGGCGACATCGTCGTCTTCTTGGATGATGACGCGTACGGTGAAGACGACTGGCTGGAGAATCTCATCGGCCCCTTCGTGGACCCTGACGTCGCCGGGACCGGTGGCTGGATTATCCCCCTATGGGAGGGGCCTGAGCCCCTCTGGTTTCCCCGGACGTTCTACTGGGTTCTGGGATGTAGTTACGACGGACTAGGGGCAACCGGTTCGACGATTCGTAATCCGATCGGCGCTTCAATGTCCGTGCGTCGTTCAGTGTTCAGCGAGGTCGGGGGGTTCACTGACGGGATTGGTCGCGTCGGGCGTGTACCGCTGGGTTGCGAAGAGACAGAGTTGTGCATTCGCTACACCCAGCGTCACCCCGAACAGCGGTTTGTGTTGGTTCACGAGGCCGTCGTTCACCATCGGGTTCCCGAATCGCGTTGTACGTGGAAGTACTTTTCATCGCGGTGCTGGGCTGAGGGCATTTCTAAGGCCGCCGTGTCGTCGCTCGTGGGTTCGGGAGACGGCCTGGCGGCGGAACGTCGTCACGTGGCCAAGGCGCTGCCACGCGAGTTTCTCAGCGCACTTGCCCTCGTGCGCAGCCATCGCCGTGACGCAGTAGGTCGAGCGTTCTACTTGGTAGCGGGTGCGTTCTTGGCGTTGGCGGGGCTGATGCGTGGCACGTTCGAGTTCCGCCGTCATCCACTCACAGCGGCGGTGGCGATGCCCCTGACGTCGCAGGGGTAGACCTCATCGTCCCCAGGAGTGGTCCAACTCGCGATGTCGCGCTCTTGGAATACCTCTGGGCGAAGTGCAAACCTCTCGCGCGACGACAAAGGAATCGAGATTGCAGGAATACTCCATGGCCCCATCGCCTATTTTAGAAGTTGGTTCCAGCCTCGTAGGTTGTCGGAGTGCGAGGTACGCCGCTTATTGGGGTCAATTAACCTACATGGAACTGGTTGCGAGAGACGTTGTGGTCAGAACGGGTGCTTCAAATGTTGAAGCGTCAGGTATTTAGGAAATGGGCAGTGTGATGTCGCGACCGGTTCGTCGAGTCCGAAGAGCGGTGACCGAGCCACTACTACTTGTGGACGTCGTGACCGTTATCTTCAGCGCAGTACATCTGCAGGGTTCACTACGATTTGTCGTCGCTCTGATCTTTGGCCTCGTCGTTCCGGGTTGGAGTGTCGTTGGTTTTTTGAAAATACGTGACGTCGCGTTGCTGATCTCGCTGTCGATTGCGACCAGCCTCTCGGTAGAAATGGTTCTGGGCGAGGCCATGCTGGCGTGGTGGTGGCATCTACAGATCTTCGAGCTGATCCTCGGGATTGTCTGCGCATCCTTGCTGGTACTTCAGCTGCGGATCCCCGCGCGGGTGACCGAGGGCTCGCGGCAATGAGTAACGTCCTCGCCGCACAGAACGTCTTTGGACCGTCGACTCTGGTACTGACCTCGTTGCTGCTGAGCATGGGACTGCTCGGCGTCCGTGCCTTCGTTCACGAATCGAAGATTCAAGTTACCAAGTCGGCACTCGTCTGGCTCGACGTGGCCGTTGTCTCTCTCGCCGTGCTTTTCTTTCTTTTCGTCTATCTCCGTTTCCGCAATCTGGCCTAGAAAAATGAGAACTTTGTCGCCCGCGGTCAACAGCCGACTCACCACTAATTGGACCCTGCTGGCGGGGTTGGTGGGCATGGCGCTGTGGGCGCTCGCCGTTTCGGAGGCGTCGGTTCTGCAGATGGGGGCGAATGGCCTCGTGACGATCTTGCGGTGGCCATACTTTGTGGGTCTGGCCATCGTTTGCGGGGCTTTCGTTGCGGAAGTTTTCCGCGCCAAGTCCGCCGATGCTCGTCTGGTCGTTCTCGTCTTGGCGCTCGTCATGATTCTCTTTGGTTCGGCGTCGATCATTGAGCCCGTGGCGTCGATCACTGAGTCGTGGCTTCACGTCGGATTCATCTCGTACATTTTCCATCATGGTCACATCCTTCATGGGTACGATGCGCGCTTCTCGTGGCCCGGGGACTTCGTTTTGGGCGCAATCCTCTCGGCCTTCGTGGGCCACGCGAATGCCCTGGCTTTCGCGAGGTGGTTCCCGGTGTTCATCGAGGCGCTCTATCTCGCGCCCGTCATCGCCATCGGGTCATATTCGGGAGTATCGCGTCGGGCAAAGTGGTTGGGAGTGTCGTTCTTCTACGCGACGGACTGGATTTACCAGGACTATTTCTCCCCTCAGGCCATGGATTACTTCTTCTATCTCGTAGTGATTGCCATGGTGATGGCCATGTGGTCGCCGGGCCGACGCAGCTACGTCAAGGGTCAAGGACTGATTACGACCAAGATCGCCCAGGTGCGAAACGCGTTGACCTGGAGGCGCATCACGGGCGAGCAGACGGTGACGAACTTCTCGCCCACCACTCTTTTTTCCCTCATGACGCTACTCGTGGTGATTATATTGGCCATGGCGATGAGCCACCAATTAACGCCCTACGCGTTGATTTTGGCCTTAGCCGCGTGTCTGGCCACGTCGCGACTCGGGCGTCCGGAATTGTTGGCGGTTGCCGTACTTCTTTGCGTGGGGTGGCTGAGTCTCGGGGCGTCGGACTTCTGGCTCGGACACCTTTCGATCATCTTCGGCGGGCTCGGTCAAGTCGGCAGCTCCATTGGTTCCAACGTGACGTCGCGCGTCGTGGGCAGTGCGAGCCACCGCTTTATTGTGTCGGCTCGTATTGAGTTCACGGCGGTGGTCTTCGTGATCGCTGGGGTGGGAGCACTTCGGCGCGCGACTAATTCGCGCGCGTTGGAATTATTGGCGGGCGCCCCTTTTGTCATCATTTTTCTTCAGGGCTACGGCGGCGAAGGGCTGTTGCGCGTCGTACTCTACGGTCTTCCCTTTACTTCTCTCCTCGCGGCGTCAGCGCTGTTGCCAACGAGGTCCGGCGAGGTGCGTCCGTGGATCCCTCCGCCGGGGTGGCTGAAATTTAGGTCGCTGCAGGGGGGCCGGCTGAAGTTGAGGTGGCCAAAGTTGGGTTGGCTGCAGGGGGGCCGGCTGAAGCTGAGGTGGCTGAAGTTGGACTGGCTAAAGCCCGCCGCCGCGGCACGTTACGCGGCCGTTGCCGTACTTCTGTTGTCAATGTGTGTCCTCACCACGATGGTTCGCGGGGGTAACGACGCCTACGAGTCGTACACGTTGGGGGAACTCAACGCCGTGAACTACGTGTACGCGCACATCACGACGGACCAAACCTTGGGTGTCGTCGTCGAGTATCTTCCGATTGGCCAAGCAGATGTCGGCAGCATTTATCTCGTGGCTATCGCCGGAACCAACGTTCCTACGTTGCCCGAAATATCGTCGACGCTGCTCTACATTCGCCCGGACTACATCATTCTGAGTCAGTCTCAAGAGGCCTGGGGAGAAATAGTGGGAGGCTACCCCCAGGGTTGGGAAACTCAACTGACCAAGACGATTCTGAAGGAAGATTATCGACAAGTCGCGACGTGGAAAACCGCTCAGGTGTTCCAGGCCTACAACCAGTGGGGAACTCCAGCGACGTAGTACCGAGACTCGACGAAATGTCGCTACGAACCAGCCGGTTTGACTATCTTCATCGCCCGTATCCGTCGCACCGTCACCGGCAAGAAGAGAACGAGCTCAACCCCCGACGTCACCAAGGCCGCGTAGCCCACGGAATTGATTCCGTCGTGGTTAATAAGGAGAAGGACGATAGCGAGGTATACCAGGATGGCACCTCCCTCGCGTATCATCAAAAACCACACCCTCCCGTCGATCCACGCGAGAGCAGCGTACGTCGAGGCGACAACGGTTCCCGGCAGGGCGAGGAGGAGGAGTCGAAGCAACGTCGTGCCTTGGCTGGCGTACGCGGAGCCAAAGATACTGAGAATCGGGTGGGCGAACGTAATGCCGACACCCATGGCGACGACGAGGACTGCGCCCATGGCGACGGCTGATTGAACGAGGTGGCTTCGCTGATCGCTGGGTTCGTGCGATACCTCAACGATGAGGAGACGTGAGATGCTCCAAATAAACAAGGTGGGGGCCGCGGCTACCTGGGCCGCGAGATAGTAATGCGCGTTCGCCACTGCGCCCAGTTTGGCGATCACGATAAGGGTAACGACCGAGGTGGAGAAGATACTGAGAATGGTCCCGGCGAATTGGGGAATCGAAAGTGACAGCATTCGCTTGAGGGTGGGCAGCGGCTGAGATATTTGCGTCGTCCGCACGTGCTCAGGTAATCGTCGGCGAAAGATGTACCAATTGACGACAAAAATGGTCGCGACCAGGGGAAGTGTCCAGGAGATGACGATTCCCTGGCCGGCTGCGTAGACCGCGAGAGGCAGCAAGATCACCAGTTTTGCAATGCCGAAGAGGATATTCTCGACGGCGACCCATCGTGATACGCGCAGGCTGATCAGTACGGCATCTTCGAGAGCGAACACCGTATAGAACACGATGGTCGCGACGAAGAGCACACTCCAGTTGATAGAGGGGGCAAAGAATCGGTGTGAGAAACCAAGGGCTACGTAGGCAATGCCAACGACGAATGCCGTTCCCACCGACGTGACGTAGCCGGTGATGACGAGATTGCGTGACTTGGCGCCCGCCCGCGGCAAGAAGCGTTGGAAGACCGAACCAAAGCTGAGTTGGGCGAGAGTCGACAGCAGGGTGACGGCCGCAATCTCCGCAGCGGCGCGGCCCAGGAACTTCGGGGACGCCAGGTGCGCAGCGACGTACCAATACAAAAGACCGAGGAGTCCCGATCCGGCGGCCGAAACCATCAAAGCGAAGGCGTTGGTATAGATCCGGTAACCAACGAGTCTGGCTGACCACGTTGCCACGGTCTTTTTCATAGTGCCCTTTTGCCTAATTATTCCACCTGATGCTAATTCACGTCGGCTCGGGCAGATTTGGCCGAGCGTTCATGTGGTCAACAGCCCCACTGGTGGCCCTGCGAGGCCTGCGCGGTGAGTCGAGTCGCAGTGCTCTGACCACAATATCGTGGCGTCACCTCGGGTCGCGGTTGGCTCGATAACGAGTAGGTTCCGCGCCAAGAAATGTCTCCACGAACTTGGTGAGCAACGCGCCGTCCTCACGTCGCACACGAAATAACCATCGTTTTGCGTTGGTAACAGTGAAAGCTGATGGCCTACCCAGTACTTGTGGAAGAAGAAAAAGTCGAGACCCAGTTGACCAGCAATGACGTCGGTCGAGTGGGGCACTGTGACCGCGGATCGCAGATGGTTCGTTGTTCGAGATCGACGGTCATCGGAAGATTAGGAATCGAGGCGGCGACGGAGTCGGTGGCCCACACTCGTCCGTCGAGGGTGTACTTGATAAAGCGCGGTGTCCAAATGACTCCCCACGTGTGCCACTGCGTCAGATTGACACTGAGAAAGCTTTGTGTTTGGTGGTTGGCAATCGTCCAGTGATCCGTGGCCGAAGTTTCGTCGGTCGCCCCACCGGATTCGTTGAAGTCAATTTCGGGCGGCCACGAATTACTCTTGGGCCAGAGCAACTCAACCTCGTTCGGGCCGGAGCCGGTCTGACGAGACCGTACGAAAAATGCCCCGTACGTTAACGGTTCTCCGCACAAGCACAAACCGCCGGTCACCCATTGGTTGTGGTAGTTGGGATCTTTCCACGTATTGAGTCGCAGCAGACCGCCGCTCACTACAACGTGCGCCGGACTGAATTGTCCCGTCGGGTCACCGCCAGGAATACCGCTGAAGGAGCGCCAGACCGACGGCAGCGAATTGCCAGTGAAGTCGCTGACGTACGACTCTACGAAACCAGGAATCGCATTCGCGCTGATCGGTCCCAGTCCCGAAGGCTCTAAGGGATTGACGACTCCCGCGGAGTATTGAGGTCGCCCTGCGATTGTCGATGAGGTGGGTGGCCCTGACTCGTTGGACGACGGACTGGTCAACACCACCCAGACCGACGCACCCACCATCGTCGCCACCACGACCGTGACAATTACTTTCAGACGTCGGTTGAATAAACGATGATCGCCAGCCTGAGGCGACGATTGAGATGGTTCCCCGGCGTTGGACATGCTCGTTCAATCCTAGTAACTCGCCCTACTTTGGCCATTCTTCGTTCTCGGCAGTTTTTGGGTCTTTCGTCAGCGAATTCTGATTGCTCCTGAGCGAGAACCTCCAGGTCCGGTTGTTCACGAGCGTTGAAAAGCCTCTGATTCATGGGCGTGGCGCCGCGACCACACCCGAAGCAGAACGTGTGATTGTCCTACTGCCAAGCTCGTCAAGGGGGCAGCAATAGGTAGTACGAAATGAAGTACAACGAGCTAAATGAAGGGGCTCACCGCTGGACGTCACGGGGAAGTTCACGAAAGGCCCGAGGCAACTCGCCGCCCACTCAGCGCCAGAGAATTTTTCGTCCTCGCATTTTCTTGACGGCCAAGGTCAACCTCGAAGCTGAACTGATGCCCAAGTACACCAGGATCGGCACGACGTCGATGCCACGCAGTTGGCGACCCCAACTCCGGAGCACCAACATTCGGCTTTTTAGTCTGAGTTCGAAGTGTGGACGGCGCCGGACTGCGTGCTCGGAGAGTGCGTCGTGGTCGACATCGGAGACTCGATACTCGTGATTTCCCTCAGCAACTCTGACTTCGCCCCTGATGAGTTCGCGAACATTGACCGGAACCCAGATCGTCACGACACACTCCGTGACGATCATCTTCTCAGCCCGCTCGAACTGCGAGTCGAAAAACAGGTCGTCGGCGAACATGTTGGGAAAGGTAGTGAAACGCTGGCGCGCCGCGCGACTAGCACCGTAGAGTCCTCGTCCCACCAAATGTTCGACCCGCCAAGTGGCCATGAGGCGGCTGTCGAGTGAGCGGTAGTACATCTTTACCGCCCACACCGAGTCCTGAACACCGTAATGCACCGCGGGTCCCGCGACTTGGATTTCCTCCGTCGTGAGCGCTTCGATCAGGGCCTCTATTGACGAGGGGGACACTTGAATGTCGGCGTCACAGTAGAGCCTCGGGAACACGTCACCAGCCAGAAGGTCGCCTTGGTTGAGGGCGTGATGCTTTCCTACGCCGTCAATCTCCACCACCGTGATCCCCGCGTATTCCTCGGCAACTTGGCGGGTCTTGTCAGTACAGCCGTTGCAGACCACGTAGACGTCGTAGAGACCCACAATTGAGGGGTCGGACAACGACTGGAGCAGATGTCGAATTCGTCGTTCTTCGTTGTGAGCAGGGATGACGATTGAGGCGCGACTCGACATGGGGTTGACTCTATCCCAACCCCTGATCGGACCTCTTAGACCCGTCACGCTGTCTCTGATCTGGTAGCGCAGTTTCGCGCCGCGAAGGTTCGCGGTTTCGACTCACGCGGGTGGAGGGGTAA
The DNA here is from genome assembly GCA_003168075.1 of Acidimicrobiaceae bacterium. Lineage (GTDB taxonomy): Bacteria > Actinomycetota > Acidimicrobiia > Acidimicrobiales > RAAP-2 > RAAP-2. The sequence goes on along the minus strand of PMTL01000122.1, from coordinate 8,058 downwards.
CATCGTCACTATCTACTTCATCGAGCGAATTCGCTGGTGAGACGATTCGTAACGGAGAAGGCAGTTGCTGAAGGGTCACGAACGATGATTACGCCAAGTCCAGTACGGTTGATCCGAATCGAGGTCGACGCTGTGCAGCGCGACCTCACGGGGTATGAGCCCGGCGTTCGGTATTGGATCGAGGTCAGTCGGCGTGGTCAGATCGTCGGCGTGCTCGAGCGAACTGCCGACCAAGCCGGCACCCTAGGAATCACGGTAAAAGAGCTGGCTGATCAGTTTGCTGATATCGAGATATCGGACTACTCCGACTTCCCTATGAGTCGCCTGCCAAAGGCGTCGGTCGTCGTTCCCACGATGTACCGCCGAGTCGATCTCTTGCAGCGAACTATCGAGTCACTGCTCAACCTGGAATACCCCGATTATGAAATCATCGTGGTGGATAATCGAGTCGGCTCGGGCCACACCCCAATTCCAGCTTTTTCAGGTGATGGTCGCGTCAAGATCGTGACGGAGGGCACGCCCGGTGTGTCGGCCGCTCGAAACCGAGGCTTCGCCGAGTCACAAGGTGACTTCGTTGCGTTCACCGACGACGACGTAGAAGTTGACCGTCAGTGGCTGCGCGCTCTGGGCGTTGCATTCGCGAGGGACGCTGGCATTGACGCCATCGGAGGAACGGTCCGCCCCTTCGAACTCGAAACTGAGCCACAACTTTGGTTCGAGGAGTTTTATGGCGGCTTCACGAAGTCGCTGCAAGCCACGGAGCGTAGTCTCAAGCTGGTGGGCAAGTCGGACCCCATGTTTCCCTATTCGCCGGGACATTTCGGCGCGGGCTGCAATATGGCAGTACGCCGAACAGCCTTCGAACGTTCGAATGGCTTTGACGTTCACCTCGGCGGAGGCACCGTCGCAACCAGTGGGGAAGACTTGAAGCTCTTCTTGGACATCGTGTTCGCCGGTGGAACCGTCGCCTACGTGCCCTCGGCGGTGGTTCGCCATACGCATCGTCGCACCGAGAAGCAATTTGAGGAACAGGTCTTTTCCTACGGCGTGGGTCTGACCGCGTTGTTCACCGACTTGATCTTCGACGACCCCCGTCACCTCTTTAGAATCGTGAAACGCGTTCCCCGCGGAATGTGGTTGCTCTTGCACCCGAAGGTACCCCGCTCGCCGAGCTCCGCTACCAGCTACCCGCGGCGGACCCAGTCAATACAGTTGCTGGGTATGGCGTACGGTCCGTTGGCCTACGGGTTGAGCGTCGCAAAGGTTCGATTAGCCCGGCGTCGTTGACTTTCGAGAGAAAATTGCCGTGTGACGTGACGATTGGTTCGCACTATAAAGAAAATGTGGGATCGGTGCGACACTCCCATTTTCCCAGCAAACTCCCGGCTGTCCGAGGGCCTGAGTGATTTTCTCGCGACGAAGAGCCGCGCGAGGAATAAGTCGTCACCGTGGAGCTCTGTTGAAGCGCCATTGTGAAGGTGAAGCAAAGGTACACTCGCATCATTGTGGTAAGCGCCTTATTTCAGCGCCCGGCGAATAGAGGTGTTCGTCTCGCTGGCGTCGCAGCGTTGATTGCGCTGTCGTTGTCATGGGGCTCTTCGAGCGCGACGGCGAGATCAACCGCGACGTACCCGGTGGGTATTGCTGATCAACTCGAACCATCGAACATGGCGCCGCCCGGCGTGCGAGCGCTGGCCGGCTACCGGAGGACCTACGTCAATGACTTCGGTGGTACTCGCCTTCCCGAGGGTTGGGATCGCTTCGCTGGCATTCCCGGAGGCGACCCGAGCGGACGCTTTAATTTTCGACATGTTGTCGTGGCCCAGGGACTTTTGCGACTCAAGGCCTATCGAGACCCTGCGTACGCGAATCAATGGGTGACGGGAGGGCTATGCCAATGTGCGCGGCCCATGACCTACGGTGCGTACTTTGTTCGCTCGCGTGTGACCGGTCCCGGAGTGAATTCCGTTGAACTTCTTTGGCCGTATAACAACACGTGGCCGCCCGAGATCGACTTCAATGAGGATCTTTCGCACCTCAACCTGACCACGGGCTCGGTGCATTGGACCCTCCACGAGAATTTTGACATGTTGCATATCAACATGACTCAATGGCACACGTGGGGCGTGATTTGGACGCCGACGTACGTCCTTTACGTGGTTGATGGTCACCCGTGGCACATATTCTCAGTCGTGGCAGATGTCCCTCATATTCCCATGGTCCTCGATTTCGAGCAGCGCACCACGTGCCCGTCTTTCGCTACGTGTCCCACCCAGCCGTTGGCCATGCTGATTGACTGGGTCGCGGAATACCAAAGGTCGAAGTAGAGCTCAACGCCAGACGGTCAGAAGGAGCCGAAATGGGGAGTGCGATCCAGTCGCACCGCTCGACCAGTGCACCATGATTCGCGGAGCCGAGGCCCCCAAATTGCGAACGTCTTGATCGAGCATCCACTCGATCGACTGAACACGAGAGGTCACCGTCGCGGTAATTGAGCGCCGACGTGAAGCCACCGTGGCGTTCACGCTCACCGTGTGGGCGTGATGGCGATACACGGTGAAAGCCGCGGCCGCCACAACGAAACTCAATTTCGAGGTGGGAAGACTCGCATCGATGGGGATTATGGCCAGGGGTTTGGCGTCGGTCGAGACCGGACTGATTTGTGGGGAGTACTCGGCGGCCCAATCGACCAACGTCGATTGTGGACTCAACGGACAGTTCGATTTCTTAGGGCACCACGTCTGTTGTTGGAGGTCAAGAGTCATCGGAATGTCGGGAATCTCACTCGGTACATTCACGCTGGCCCAGACTTTGCCGTCAACCACGTACGTCAACTTGGTCGGGGACCAGATCACCCCCCAGGTGTGCCATTGAGTCATGTTGATCGACAATTGGCGGTAGTCGTACTGATTGTTCGAAGTGAAGTGCACGGTGGCCGTCGTGAGCCCGTTCCCACCAGTGGTCTCGTTGAAGTCAATTTCTGGGGGCCACGTATTGGCGAGCGGCCATAGGAGTTCGACGCTGGTCGGACCCGCGCCGGTCACGCGCGAGCGCACGAAGTACGCGCCGTACGTCTGGGATCGGCCGCACTGACACAGGCCACCGGACACCCACTCGTTGTTGTAGTGCGGGTCTTGATACGTGTTGAGCGACAGCACGCCGTTGGCGACGCTGACGTGAGCGGCACCCCACTGTGCACCAGAGTCGCCACCGGGCCGGCCGGTAAAGACGTTCCAACCCGAGGGCAATGATTCGCCGCCGAAGTCCGTGACGTAGGACTGTTGATAGCCGTTGAGTGCGTTCGCTAAGGGCGGGGCTACACCGGAAGGTTCGTTCGGGTCAGTGATGCCCACAGTGGCGCCGTACGAACCACATGCCGTGCCCGTGACGCAGACCGTCGGCTTCGACGCCGCTGCCGCTATGGACAGTTGCACCACACTCATCGGCACCATCAACAAGCTCGAGCAGATCATCGCCGCGAGGCGTCGATACGTTCGACGAGTCCTTCTCACGGCGCGGACTTCTCGCAGTGCGCTAGACCGCACACGACGTAACGTACCGGAACTGTGTTTCGTTTCACTACTTGACAGCTAACCGACCAACTGCCGCAAATGTCCAAAGACTTGAGCGCCATAAGGGGCCACATTACCGGACGATTATGAAGGAAAGGCGAGAGATGAAAAGTTCTGCTACCTTCTTGGACAATTGGGAGAGTTCTGTCTTGCGACGTCTCAGGAGGCTCGAAGAGGCGATATTTCGGGCTTGGAGCAACGTGCCGTGTGCCGCGAAGTCCCAGAGAGACTGACCTCTAGAGAGGATTCTCCACACGCCAGTAGCGTTCTGCCCCGCGCGTTGTTGCGTCGAATCTCTTTCGATAGTTCTGGCGGGTTTGTTCGTACTGAGTCTCGTAGAGGCTCATCACCCTCTGCTTGAGTCCGGGTTCAGCGTCGTAGCCATCGAATGCCACGAGATCAGCACGTTGGCGGAATGCTCTCAGGCGCTTGGACACCGTTATTCGACTCGCCAATCCGTACGGCAAGTCCATGTAGAGATACCACGTGAGTGCATATTCGGACATGAGCGTACGGCACGCCTCACTCACCGCCAGATGATCTGAATGAATCAATCCGAGCGGCGCGAACACCGACCCCGGGCGGGTCTCATCGAGCACTCGAGCAATCTCGTGTCGCATCACTTCGACGTAGTTTGTCGCCGGTCGATACGCGGCGTAGTCGCTATCGAGCAAGTCCAGCCAGATCGGTGTGGCGCCCAGGGAGTTCATGGCGTGGAGGTCTTCGTCGCGTCGAACCTTGATGGCGTCAGGCGCGTACGTCTTACCAGTGGTCTTGCTGTTGTAGCCCTCGTGGGTCACCTCGGGTGCGCCAGCGAGGACGGTCACGACAATGGTCGAGGGATGCGCCATTAAGAAATGTCCGCACGAGAACACCGCGTCGTCCAAGTGCGGCGACAACATCAGGACCGGCTTAAGGGCCTCAAGCTTCGCCATCGATACGCCTTTCCCATTGGACCAGGGCCTGATCTGCGGCTGGTGGAACGTTAGTGCTCATAGATCCTCGCTCGGCGGACGTCACCGTACAGAATGCGCGCGTAGGACCGACCGCACACTCGAGGCTCCTTTGAGCACACCAACACCGTCCCTTCGCCGCAGTGGAATCTAGAATCGCAGAATCCTAGGCCATTCTCAGTGATATGCCACAATGCGGAGGCTGCGCTGGTTCTTCCACGTCGGTGTCTCTGGCGAGGTCAGCTCTTGATCCTCCACGCACGTCATCGACGTGACGCTCAATGCAGCGTCGGCTCGAGGACTGCAGTGAGGGGTGCCGTTGGCCAAATTGAAATCCATATCCTGACGAGGCGGGTTATGATGAACAAGTGGTGGGTCGTGCATCGCCGTCCATTGTTGATGCAAAGAAAGGCAATCTTGTGGACAAGTTGCGTTCGATCCTGACCAGGTTGCACCTGATTGGTATCGCACGACTCATTGATCGTTCGGCTAAGGGACTCTTCTACGCGGGCGTCAAACTCCTGAGAAGCCTACGGCGAGCACCGTTCATCGGGCATCGAATCGAACTCGTGCTCGGTCGACTCGACCGGTACGACCTTCTCCATTTTGATCAGTTTGAACTCTTACGAGTATGTCGATCACTGAATGATCAAGATATCCCGTACTGGCTAGCGGGCGGATGGGGCCTCGATGCTTTGGTCGGCTGCGAGACGCGACGCCACGGCGATCTTGACTTCGTTCTGGACCGCTACTCGGACAACCTCGGAAGAGTCGCGACAATTCTTGAGAGTCTTGGTTACCAGCGCCGGCTTCCGTTAGGAGGCACGATGTGGTTTCCCGACGCTCAAGTGTACGATGATGACCGCGGACATCACATCGAGATCCTCAACATCAACTGGGAACTGATCACGACAGCGGGCCGATTGCTCAGCCCGACGCAAAACCTCGTTCACGAGACAGCGGTCGAAACGAAGGTGGCCACGGCCGCAATGGTGGCACGGCTCACGACGAACGGCGCGCTCGACGGCGTCGAGCTTCCCACGTTGTCGCTAACCGCACAGCAACTCTTTCACCTTGGTTACAATCGCCGAGAGGAAGATACGCACGCCGAAGACATGATTCAGCTGATCTCCGCGGGTGAGTCGTGGAGTGGCTCGTCGAGCCGTGTCGCGGTGTCAACCTCGACGCACGAGTCGGCTCAGCCGTCGACACTCCTGCTGGTTCCGACCTTCTCGCTGCCACGTGATCTGTGGAGACTGTGCCAGCTGTATCACAATGACCTTGATGTGATGCCCCCTCACGTGACACTGGCGTTCCCATTCCTGCCCCTGGCATCCGTGACGTCTGAGGTGGTGCGACGGCTCTCAGAATTGTTCGACACGATATCCGCTTTCGATTTCGAAATGAAGAAGGTGCGTTGGTTTGACACCCATGTCGTGTACTTAGAACCTTCGGAGAGCGGCGCATTTCGTTCGATCATCGAGACGTTGCAGCTCGAGTTTCCCGATTTTCACCCCTACGACGGTGCTTTTGACTCAGTGGTACCTCACGTGACGCTCTCTGAACACGGTTCACTTGCCAATCGGCGTGCTCTGGGTCGACAAGCCCCCAAATACCTCCCGATATCCGCTCGCGCCTCACACGTGTGGATGATGAGCAACGAGCGAAAGCGCGATGGGTGGATCATCCGCAAGGTCTTTGCCTTGAGTTCGGCGACCTCGAAGCGCGACGTGATCAGTCGGGACGACGAGCGCTGATCGCTGGCGCATGGCGCAGTATCCGTCGCCTCGGGCAGTCAACTTATTCATACGATTGTCATCACCGGACCCGTGGGAGAGGTCAATTCCTTCAAGGACTCTCAGATACGACGAAAGTTCACTCGTATGAGTTCGTAGGGCTGGGGTCATGCGGTATCCTGCGCAGAGAGGTACCTAAGGGACTCTTAGGTTTATTCAACTCCGTGGGAGGCGTTTTATGATTGGCGGCCACAAGAAGCCAGGAAAAGTCGTTCGTTTCGCGACGACGTTCATCGTATCTACCGTGCTGGCGTCGACGATGATCGTTGTCGGACTCGACAGCGTCGCTTCGGCAACCGGTTCCACGATTTCTCAAGTCTCGGGTTTTCCTGTAGATAGCCAAGCAACGGGCTTGACATCACTGGCGGTATCGCCCGCGAATGTTGGCGACCTCATCGTCTTCGAGTCGCAAATCCACTCACAGACGACTTCTGTGACTTCGGTGACGTGCCCGAAAACAGGCACATTCCAGAAGGCTACGAAATACGTCGACACTAACAATGGCATAATCACCGAGGAGATCTGGTGGGCCGTCGCCACGAACACTGGTGCCACTTCAATTACAGTGAACTATTCCGCCGGTGTGTCCGCAGTGAGTATTGAGTTGGTGGCTGACTCCTTCACCACGTCGAATGCCACGGCGTGGAGTCTCGTCGCCGGGCAGGCGGGTGGTGCTTTCGGGACGGCCACCACGACCATCACGTATCCATCTTTGACCAGCAACGGTGACGCCAACCAACTCTATTGGGGATATGCCCAGTCGACGCAGACAGCCTCCGCGGGCAGCTCGGCCGGATTCAATTACCACTCGACGACCGCAGGAAACCTGGTGACTTCGAATCCCGCGCTCAGTGCGAACACCGGGTATACGCCCACCGCGGTCGCTACACCGGCGGGTAACGACACCGCAATAGGAGCGATCTTCGCCGCCGTGCCTACCTTTACGGTGACCTTCAACGGCAACACGTCGACTGGCGGAGGACCGATAAGCCCCGAGACCAACTCCTCTCCCACGGCCCTTACCGCCAACACTTTCACCAAGACCGGCTACACCTTCAGCGGGTGGAACACCTTGGCCAATGGCACGGGTACCAGCTACACCGACGGAGGGAGTTACCCCTTCACCGCGAACGCAACTCTCTACGCCCAGTGGACGGCGGATTTCTACAACGTGACATTCCTCGGCAACGGCAACACGAGCGGCACGATGAACGCCGAGAGTGACAACGCACCGACGGACCTCACCGCTAACGCATTAGTCAGGACCGGCTACACCTTCACCGGTTGGAACACCTTGGCCAATGGCTCGGGTACTAATTACGCCGACGGTGCGAGCTATCCCTTTCTCGCACCTTTGACCATCTACGCCCAGTGGACGGCCAGCTACTTCAACGTGACGTTCGACGGCAACGGTTCGACGAGCGGCGCGATGGGCGTCGAGAATCACAACGCGCCGACAGTCCTCACCACCAATACCTTTGTCAGGACCGGCTACACCTTTAGCGGTTGGAACACGGCCGCCAACGGTTCGGGCAACAGTTACGCCGACGGTGCGAGCTATCCCTTCCTCGCCGCCGCGACCATGTACGCTCAGTGGACAGCTGACTCTTTCAACGTGACCTTCGCCGGCAATGGTTCGACGAGCGGCACGATGAGCGCCGAGTCCGCCAACACTCCGACGTCCCTGACTGCCAACGCTTTCATCAAGACCGGTTACACCTTTAGCGGTTGGAACAC
>PMTL01000097.1 GCA_003168075.1 Acidimicrobiaceae bacterium | reverse complement strand
GGTGGCCGCCGATTCAGCGATGGCGACGGCAGTGCCCGCGGCGGTCAAGACGTCGGGCCTCGTGGACATTACGTACAATGACGCACCGCCGGATGAAATTGTCGTGAATGGCAAGTTGGTGGGCTGGGAGGTAGACCTCGGAAAGGCTGTGACAGCGACTCTGAATCTCTCGTGGCACGCCACCGCGTCGGGCGCATTCGATGGATTCATCCCCGGCCTGCAGAACGGTCGCTACAACACGTCTTTCACGTCGTTCATTTCAACGGCGCCGAGGTTGAAGCAGATCGACATCGTGACCTATTACAACGTGGGAACTGGATTTGCCGTGCCCAAGAGCAGCTCACTCAAGATCACCAAGGCCACGGATCTTTGTGGCAAGAGTATTTCGGTCATTGAGGGCTCGGCCTTTATTGAGCAGCTCAAGGGAGTCGACCCGGCGTGTAAAAAGGCGGGCAAGGCCAACGTTAACGTGGTCTCGTTCCCGTCGGACTCTGCTGCAGAACTAGCGGTGAGCAGTGGTCGCGACCAGGTGTACTCGAGTTCCGAGGACCAGTTGTCGTGGCTCATCCAGCAGACCGCTCACCAGTTCGTCCTTCAGACGCTTAACTACCTCCCCACCCCTGAAGGCGTCGGCATTGCCAAGAAGGCGGGAATCACCAACCTGGTGGGCAGGGCGATTAACCACCTCATTGCGACGGGGGCGTACGCGACCATAATGAAGCATTGGAGCTTGACCTACGGTCTCGTGAAGTCGGCCGGAGTCTACAAATAGCGCGTTTCGCAATTAGTGGCAATGAAGTTCCGGTGGTAACGGATTCTCCGTCCAGCTGTGCCAGAAGGACATGAAGGTGGATGAGATTGTGGTTGCACAACCGGTGGCATCGAGTCCAGGTAGCCAAAGAAGACGCTCAACGGACGGATTGGCGAAGAAAGTAGTTCGTCGATCCGTCCGATGGGTGATGGTCGCGATTACCTTCGTCCTTGTCGCGATGCTGGTTCACCTGCTCGTGACGTCGAGCAGTCTGCAGTGGGGCGTGGTCGGCCATTATTTCTTTAGTTCCGACGTGCTCTCGGGGCTGATTCGCACGCTGTACCTCACGGCCATCGCCATGTTGGTAGGCATCGTCGGCGGGACAATACTGGCCCTGATGCGCATCTCGAAAAGCCTCGTACTCTCTATGGCCGCTTCGAGTTACATCTGGTTGTTCCGGGGAACCCCGCTCCTCGTGCAATTACTTTTCTGGTTCAACATCGCGTCGTTTGTCCCTCGACTCTCACTCGGTATTCCCTTCGGTCCCAGTTTCGTCAGTGCTAGTACCAATAGTCTGATTACGATCTTGGCCGCAGCGGTGTTGGGTCTGGGACTGAACGAAGCCGCATATATGGCGGAGATCGTTCGTGCCGGCATCGTTTCGGTTGACCCGGGCCAAGGTGAAGCGGCCCTCGCGCTGGGCATGCCCAAGCGCCTTATTTTTCGGCGAATCGTTCTTCCCCAGGCGATGCGCGTCATCATTCCGCCCACCGGTAATCAAACAATAGGAATGCTCAAGGGGACCAGCCTGGTGAGCGTGATCTCGCTACCCGAGTTGCTGTACTCGGTCCAATTGATCTACGCCAGAAACTTTGAAACCATCCCCCTCTTGGTCGTCGCGAGTCTGTGGTACCTCATTGTCACCACGATTCTTTCCATTGGCCAACACTTCGTGGAGAAGTATTTCGGCAGGGGTAGAACTCGCACGGAGGTGCCGAGCGTTCTCTCTCGCCTGTTCAGAACACATCGCGAGACGCAGCTCACTGGATCGACCGATCATTATGCGTAATAGTTTCCCCTTTAGTGTCTATTCTCATGGTCGCCAGGACGCCGCATGGTAGGTGAAGGACCCCTGCCAACGATCGGACAACCCATTTTGAGGGTGGAGAACGTGTCGAAGAGCTTCGGCGCAACGAGCGTACTCAGGGACATCAACTTTGACGTGAAGTACGGCGAAGTGGTATGCCTCATCGGACCTTCAGGATCGGGCAAGAGCACGATGTTGCGCTGCATCAACTATCTGGAGAAGCCGGAAGGCGGCTGCGTGTACCTTGACGGCGAACTTATCGGTAGAAAGGTCGAAAATGGGCGTTACGTCGACCTCAAACCCAACGAGCTGGCGGCCCAGCGAACTGAAATGGGCATGGTATTTCAAAACTTCAATCTGTTCGCCCATATGACCGCCATTGAGAACATCATGGAAGCGCCAGTCCAACTCAAGAGGGAGACTCGTGCCGAAGCGGAGACCCACGCCAGACAACTCCTCGAAAGGGTCGGTCTCACTCAGAAGGCAGACTGCTACCCCCTACAGCTTTCGGGCGGCCAACAGCAGCGCATCGCGATTGCGCGAGCTCTCGCCATGCGTCCCAAACTGATGCTCTTCGACGAGCCGACTTCAGCCCTGGATCCCGAAATCGTCGGTGAAGTCCTTGAAGTAATGAGGTTGCTCGCCAACGATGGGATGACCATGGTGGTGGTCACACACGAGATGAGTTTCGCGCGCGACGTGGGAGACCGCGTGATCTTCATGGATGGCGGTGTCATCGTGGAGACGGGAACATCGAAGGAAGTGCTCATGGCGCCTCAGCATGCTCGAACCAAACAATTCCTAGCTCGAATTACGTGACGATCCTGGGCGCAGCACCCACGATGTCTTCTGTCGACACAAGCGGATTGACCAGAGAAGAGAGAAAAAATGAGAATAGGCGCGAAGGTCCCCAACAGCGGTCCGCTTCCTGTAGAACGCGGAATTGGTGCGATGGCGAAAGACCTTGAATCAGCCGGCTTTGAGTCACTGTGGGTGAGCGATCACGTCGTGATGCCTTCAGTGGTGACTTCGTGGTACCCGTTCGCAGCGGATGGAAAACCGGACTGGCCATCGACGACTCCATATTTCGACGCGATGATCTCGCTGACCGCGATCGCCGCCGCGACCGAACGTGCAGTCATTGGTACGGCGGTGCTCGTGCTACCGATGCGACACCCCGTGATCCTCGCCAAAGAGGCCGCGTCGATCGACGTGCTGAGCGGTGGACGACTAACGCTGGGGATTGGAGTGGGGTGGTTGGGAGACGAGTACGACGCGCTCAACGTCCCCTTCGAAACCCGTGGGCGTCGATTCGTCGAGTGGATTGAGATACTTCGACGATGCTGGACAGGAAGTCCTGAATCCTTCGAGGGCGAGTTCTATTCGATTCCGTCAGGAGTACAGTGCATGCCACAACCCGCCCACGACATATCCTTACTCGTGGGCGGTCATTCGAAGACGGCGTTTTCCCGCGCGGGGTCCATCGCCAACGGGTGGTTAGCGCAGCAATCCGCCACCGAACTCGATCACCAATCGCTCCGTGACGACATCGCCCACGTACGCCACGCAGCGGAGTCATCCGATCACGATCCATCGCTCGTTTGGACGACATTGCGAATCGTCGACTCCGCGGCGAACCTGGACGCGACTGTGCGCGCACTGCCGCTCCTGCGTGAAAGTGGTGTCGATGAGATCATCGTGGACGCCGACTGGACACAACCCACGTCCTTGCCCGACGTATACGGTGTCCTTCGAAACGCTGGTGAGTGATGGGTGACGAGAAACTTCCACGAGGTGCTGTATTGATTCGCCGTGACTCCATGGCAGCGATTGCGGAGCCGAGCAATGCCGCGCACGTATATCCACTCGCGCGATTACGTGAAGGCAGGTCCTCAGCGAGCATTACCAGGGTCGATATCGATGGCCGCCACCAATGGTTGTCGTCGAAGCGCTCCACGCGCTTGTATTTCGTCGTGAGCGGAGAATTGATTTTTCATCTTCAAGACGCGAAACCAGTACGGGTCGCCGCTGGCGACGCGCTCGAGATACCGCGAAACTGCATGTATGACCTTGAAGGTATCGCGACGTATCTCGTCATCAATACTCCAGCTTTTGAAGAGGGCGACGACAACTATCTGACGTGATTCGTTCGGCGTCGACTGCCGTTGTCAATCGCTGCCTCGTTTAATATCACAACGACAGAATCGGATGACGCACTTCTCGAGTTCACATCACCGCACGTAAGCGGCGCCGTTGATGTCCATGGTCGCCCCCGACAAGTGTCGACATGTTCCGGTACTGAGAAAAACAATGAGATCGCCAACTTCTCGAGGGGGGACCATTTCACCCAGGGGAAGAATCGCCCTGAGGGCATCCATGCCACCTCGGGATGTTGCCGAGATCTGTGACATTGTGGTGTCCACAATGCCAGGTGCGACGACGTAGGCGAGGACGTTATCCTTTGCGTACGCCCGAGCCACCGTCTGGGTCAAGGCCTTGATGGCGGCCTTGGTCGACGCGTAAGCGGTCAATTGAGGAATTGTCGAACCTTGTTGCGCCGACCAACTCGACAACGAGATGATGATGCCGCCCTTCGTTTCGCGAAAATGCCGAATCGCGCCCCGCACGAGGTTCGCCGGCTCGACAACGTTGATTTGTAGCGCTCTCGCCCATGCGTCGTCCCACTGGGCGTCCTCGCCGTCAATGAACGACTCTGGCATAATGGCGGCGTTGTTCACCAAAACATCAATGTGGCCTCGCCACTCCAGGGCGCGATTCCACAGATCTCTTCCCGCTCCCGCTTGTGCGAAGTCGCCTTGAATGAGTGTCTTGCGAGCTGGCTCGATGGCCGCGGTGGCCCGCTCGGCAGCTTCGCGATCCTTGACGTAATGGGCGATGACGAACGCACCGGCCTCACCCAGTGCGACTGCGGTTGCCGAGCCAATATCGCCAGAGGCGCCGGTTAGAAGTATCGTCTTCTCACTGAGGTCGATCATTAAAGACTTTCCCTCCTAGGTGGGTGCACCGAATCTCTTTGATCGTCACAGTATGCCCGCGTCGACCGGGAGAAATTGTCCGGTGACACCGCTGGACAAGTTGCTGGCCAGGAACAGTACGGCGTTCGCGACTTCTGACGCCGTCGCGACGCGCCCCAAGGCAGTCCTTTCGCCAGCGTGACTTAGTGCCGTTTCAACATCGAGACCAGTGGACGTCGAACGAATAGCCATGCGCTGGAGAAGTGCCTCGGTAGCGATAGGACCGGGTCCCACCGCGTTCACCCGAATTCCTTGGCGACCCACATCTTGGGCTACGGAGCGAACGAGACCGACGACTGCGTGTTTGCTCGCTGCGTATGCAGGGATGTGGGGATCCCCGCGCCAACCGTTGAGCGAGGACATGGCAACGAT
>PMTL01000073.1 GCA_003168075.1 Acidimicrobiaceae bacterium | reverse complement strand
TGACAAACCCCCGAGAATTGTTGGCACTTCGCACTGACCCGATGCCTGTCGCTGAAGTCGCAATGCTGCCGTGCGCAGCGACTGCTGGGAAGGATCGAGGCTTGCCTGCGCCCCGTGGTGCTTATTGCCTCAGGTTCGATAGGCATCAACACGATGCTTGATCGCAGTGACCGTCACAGTCATCTCTTCGTCGTCAATCACATAGATGATTCGCTAATCCTCAGTCGGGCCGTCATCAAAACGAACACCCAAGATCACCAACGGGCGTCATTTGAATCTTCAGGAGCCGTCACTCCTTTGGAAGTGGGCCTGCTTCAATCGAAGTGACATCGACACCAAATCCCGAATAGCAGAAATTGAAGTTCACGGATGTTTCGAAGTTAGTCAGAAACGAACTCGGCCTCACAGGCAATGTGACGTAAACGTCCTGAACGGTACAAGCAGCCCCGTACGGATATTGCTGATTCAGCGCGTCAACGAAGTCCATACCAAAAGAGTCAACGGCGCCCGCCCTAATCACGACTACATGGGGCTTCAGCGCTACGAAGATCATTCCGCCACCATCGCTGACCTTGATGGTCTTCTTCAAGTAACTGGACGGTACGAAAGTCAATTTGGGATATCCCTCAAGAGAGCACGCAGTTTTGCTGACATTGGCGATGAGGAACGGAACTCCGATGTTGCCAGCCGCGACGTCTCCCCAAGCAACTGCAACTTCTAACTGGTTGGAAGAGCAAGTCGGTACGGGCGTTGAAGCCGACACAATTGTTGATGCGAGAGGAGTGCCTGAAACAAAAGTACTGGAGAACAAAATCACTCCGGCAACGATTTGGCCGAGTCGTATCAAACCAGATTTGAATCGAGTCATAGTGCCAATGCCTCCTCACTCGGATTTAGGACTACTAAATCTGGAGAATACTTCAACTGAATTAACACGCGACTCAAAATATGTGAGTCGTAATATTCAGATCTGATTTCAATGTCAGAACTCTGCGGCCCGATGATTCGAAGAAGCGAACCCGTCATCCTGATGAGTTCGCGAAAGTTCGATGAATGTATAATCCACGTGAGTTGGAGGCAATGTCATCACCAATTCTGCGAATTCTGACAGACTGAAAACCTCCAATCAGGTGCGAAAAAATTCGGATCCACTCCACTGGATGGTTGCACGAAATAACCTTTGGGGCTGCCAAATAGCCTTAACCCCATTCATGCCACCACACTCATGGCAATTCAGACTGGGTTGGTTGGACAGAAGGTAGAGCTCCGGCCTCGTTAGGGGTCGGGTAGCCGGGCGAACTGTGTCGACGCTACCTTCAAATAGCATCATTCAGAGTAAAGCGAGGGACTGCTAACGCCGCCCGTTGATTGGGGTCACTTCACCCGGAATTGAGGATTTCGTGCTTTGCACCAATGGACACGTGACCGACAACAACGTCCGGTTCTGCCCAATCTGCGGAATCAATACATTCCATCCTTCCACCGAAGCGATTACCGGGGTGCCGGGTTAGGTTTCACCTACGACCATAAATGGACTAGCCATTGCATCGATGGTCTTGGGGATTCTGTGGCTATGGTGGATCGAAGTTAAGCACCTACCGCATGAAGACGCTGAGCAGGCCGGGGAACTCCACGGCGATGGCAGTACCGTTAGTGCACAACGCCAGCGATGATGTTAACATTCTAACTGTGCGAACAAACAGAAATTATGATCGAACGTTGAGAGCAATGGTGTTCGACGTGGGAGGGGTGCTACTCGATTGGGATCCCCGCCACCTCTACCGAAAGCTCATCCCGGACCCGTTAGAGATGGAGTGGTTTCTCGCCAACGTCTGTACGTCGCAGTGGCACGAACCTCACGATCGAGGGGCGAGCACCTCCCAGTCCTGCGCTGTCTTGGCCAGGCGCTGGCCGGACTATGCCGGGCTGATCTGGGCGTGGTGGGAACGGGGCGAGGAGATGATCTCGGGTCCGCTCGACGATGGGGTGGCGCTGCTTCGCCAGGTCCTCGACAGTGGCTTGGCCTGCTACGCCCTCACCAATATGGAGGCGGAGACGTACCCCCGACGTCGGCAACGGTACGAGTTCCTCAGCTGGTTTGCGGGCACGGTCGTCTCGGGTTTTGAGGGTGTCGCTAAGCCTGACCCTCAGATCTACGAGGTGCTGCTTAGGCGTTTCGATCTCGACCCCGAGACCACGCTGTTCATCGACGACCGTGAGGTCAATGTCGCCGCTGCCGCCCACGTGGGGATGGAAGCTTGCCTCTATACCGGTCCGGAGCCGGTTCTCGCTCGCCTCGGGTTGGTGAGAGGGTGAACGCCAAGGCGCGCAGGCGGACGCTGGCGGAGGCGGTGAATGGGCGCGGTTCGGTGTCGGTGAACGAGCTGGCTGCGGAGCTGGGCTGCTCGGAGATGACCGTCCGCCGGGATTTGGACCTTCTCGAGCGCGACGGCGTGGTTCGCCGGGTTCACGGCTCGGCCGTGGCCGCCAGCCTGCGAGCCCATGAGAAGCCCTATGCCGTCCGGGCGTTCGAGAGAACCGAGGCAAAGGAGCGGATCGGTATTGCCGTCGCTGCCCTTATCGGAGACGGCGAGACGATCGCCCTCGACGCCGGCACCACCACCGCCGAGGTCGGGCGTGCTTTGCGAGGCCGGCCGGTGACGGTGATGCCGTTGGGCATCCGCACGCTCGTCGACCTGGCGTACGACGATCACGTGCGCCTCATCGCCCCCGGCGGCGATGTCCGTGTCGGAGAACTCGTGGTAACCGGGGACCTCGCCGAAGTGGCCTTCGAGCGGCTCCGTTTTGACACGTTCGTGCTCGGTGCCTGCGGGATCGACGAGGGCAGCGGGGTGACCACCCACGTGCCGGCGGACGCCCGCGTGAAGCGAGCTGCTGTTGCCTCGTGTGGCCGCACGATCGCCGTCGCCGACTGGTCCAAGTTCGGGGTGGTGGCCTTCGGTCACGTCTGCTCGCTGTCGGCCGTCGATCTGCTGGTCACCGACGCCCCCCCGAGCGCGACCGCGCAGCTCGAAGCACTCGGGCTAACCGTAGTGCGGGTGTGATGGCGGGCAATGCCACGGCGCGGATCGCCGAACACCCGCGGGCTGTCGACCTGGCGCGCGTCTTCTCCTATGACTTCCTCCTCGAGGACGACACCGACCCGGAACGGCACTGCTCCCCGAGCACGGCCCGAGCGCGTGACGCCCCTATCGAAGACGCGGCGCTCCACATCGCGTTGGAACTCGACCCGCAGTCCGCTGCGCAGACCCGCGAAGCGATCACCCCACTCATCGACCCTTCGGGCAATCAGTTGGGGCCACGAGAGGAGGATCGATGACGTCCGCTCCCAAGGCGATGACCGGGACGGACCGCCGGTTCGACCTTTTGAGCCTGGGAACGTTCGTGGCTGTCGGTCTGCCTGACGGGATGCTCGGCACGGCGTGGCCCGCCATGCGTCACAGCTTCGGCGCGCCGATCGGGGACCTCGGGCTGATCTTGTTGGTCAACTGCCTCGGTTCGGTGGCCGTCTCTGCGTTTGTCGGCCGGCTCATCCACCGCCTCGGTGTGATCGCCCTCCTTGCGGTGGCCGGTTTGTGCGCCGCGGTGGGCGGCGTCGGCTTCGCCGTCGCTCCTGGGTTGTGGCTCGTGTTGTGTATCGGGCCACTCACCGGGGCGGCCTCGGGGATTTTGGACGGGGGTCTCAACACCGCCGTCGCGCTCACCGGCCGACCGCGGTTGCTCAACCTTCTGCACGGCTTCTACAGCATCGGTACCGCGCTCGGGCCGCTCGTGGTGACCGCGGCCATCCTGGCCGGATCGTGGCGACCCGCGTACCTCGTCCTCGTCGCTGTCGACCTGGCCGCCGCCGGTTCCTGGATCGTCTATCACCGCAAGCTCCCGCCAACCGTGCCGGCGTCCGCCCATGATGGCGCCGCGACCGGAGTTAGCAACGATGTCGTCGGCTCCGCCGATGCCCCGGCGATGACTGAACCGACAGCAGGCTGGTCTCGTCGCAGGGTCGTGTCAGTCCTGACCGCCGGTCTGGTCGTGTTCTTCCTGTACACCGGCCTCGAGGTCGGTGCCGGCCAATGGGAGACCAGTTACCTCCGCGGCCATCTCGGCCTGTCCGCCTCAGCCGCGGGGCTCGCCGCCTTTGGCTATTGGGGTGCGCTGTGCGTGGTCCGTATCGGCCTGGCTCTTCCCACCAAGTCGGTCCCCGCCCAGAGGCTCATCGGCGGAGGGGTGATTTTCAGCGTCGCCGCGACTGCGCTCATCTGGTGGCAGCCCGACACTGTGGTATCGGTAGGCGGCTTCGTGCTCCTCGGCGCTGCGCTCGCCGGCATGTTCCCCGCCCTCATCGTTGTCACCCCCCAACGCATCGGGAAACTACGAGCCCAACACGTCATCGCCTGGCAAGTCGGCGCCGCCGCCGGCGGTGGGTCCGCGATCTCCGCCCTCATCGGACTCCTCATCAACACCTCAGGTCTCGACGTCCTCGGACCAGCCCTCGTCGTCCTCGCCCTCCTCTTACTCGCCGCCAACACCGCACTCGCCCGACTCGCACCCATCCCAACTGAAGGGGTCAGTCGCGGAAGCGCTCGTCGATAACTGCCCGGTCCACTTCGGCCGGTGTCGTTGTAGAACCGATGACACCACGCATCGCCAGCCCCAGAAAATCCGATGAGAAAGCCGAAAAATTAGCTTTTGGTAAACGGTGTGTGGCTTTCAAGAAAATCGTAGACACCCACGCGATCGACGCCGGTGAACGTTCCCGTAGGAATCGCCGCGAGCAGTGAGGAGTTGAGTTGTGCGCTGGGTAAGGCCATTCCATCCCAGCGACTCGCGAGGGAATCTGACGGCCGACGACAACACCTCTCGTCGGGGCACGTCGATTTGAATCGCTTCTTGGTATTGCGACCACGAAACCACCTGGCGTCCTCAAACGTTGTGCCCACGCTGACCGAGAACACTCCCGAGGGAGTGATCTGGATGCTGGAAGTGCACCAATACGTTCCGGCGGGCTTGTCGGAATACTGATGATAAGGAGTCAGTTGGTCCTCAATGGAAAACACCTGACGTGCCGCCCACCACCGACAGACGATCTGTCCCTCGACTGAACCCAGGGCGTCGGTGGGAAAGACGACATTGTCATTTTCGTACGCTTTGGAAATGACCCCGCTGTCGTGAACTTTCAAGAAGTGCACCGGGATGTCCAAGTGATGCGTCGCGAGGTTGGTGAAACGGTGCGCCGCTGTCTCGTAGGGAATCGCGAAGGTGTCGCGGAGATCCTCTACTGACAGCTCCCGAGCAGCCTTGGCGGCACTGAGGAACTCGACGGCGCTCTCTTCTGGAATGAGAAGAGCCGCAGCCAAATAGTTGGTCTCCACTCGCTGACGAAGGAGTTCCTCGTAATCCTTGGGTTCCTTCATCTCGAGCACGTGCAGTGCGAGGGCCTGCAGGAGCGCAGAACGAGGGTCGATCCCTCGGAGATTCACGGGAAGATAGATCCTTCCGTTTCGATGATCAGTGATGCTGCGAGTCGACTTCGGAAAATCCCCGACATAGTGAAGCGAGAAACCGAGGTGCTGTGCCAACTCGCTGGCACTTGTTTGCGAGAGCGGGCCCCCGTGATGGTCGACAAGCCGGAGCAAATCTTTGGCGATGTCCTCAAGATGGGCAAAGTAATTGTTGCGATTCCTCTGATCTAAGCGAAGAGCAGTATTGGCGCGTCGGGCGATCTCGGGAGTCGCGGCGCGCTCATGGTGAAGTCTTTGGATCTCATCGTGCAGCGCCAATATCGTCGCCATGGCGTCATCGCTCAACGACTTTCGAATCGCCAGATTTGGGATGTTCAGCGACGAGAAGACGGCCCCTCGTTGTGCTCGATCGAGTGCGATCTCGAGGGCAGCGCGTCGATTGGGCGGTTCCGCGTTCATTAAGGTCTCGACCGTCGTCGCCAGCGCCGACGCGATTTGTCGAAGCTCGCTCAGTTTGAGTTCCTTGCGACCATTCTCGATGAGTGATACCTGCGAAGGCGCTCGTCCCAGTCGAAGCGCCAGGTCAGTGACTGTGAGACCTTGGGCCACGCGCCGTTCTCGGATGCGGCGCCCGATGGCGAACGCCATCGACGCGTCTTCGTTGGACTCTGACTTTTGGACCAGTGACATAGGGAAATAATAGCAATATTTCTCTCTCCAGAAAAAATCAGCCTAATTTGTCACATTTTATGGCAATTTTTTCACTTTTTTGGCATCGGCCCGTTAGGTTTATCCAACCAGTACTTGCGCAAAGGAGTGACAATGGAAAAGCTGCCCATGGGTTTTCAACCGGGAGACCAGACCCAAACCGAGGACGAACTTGAATTCGATTGGACCAACGATCCCCGATGGGAGGGCGTCCGTCGCGACTACCGCGCGAAGGAAGTCATCGCCCTGAGGGGACCTGTTCGCGAGGAGCGGACCCTGGCCCTGCGTGGTGCGCAGCGACTGTGGCAGCTGATTCAAGAGAGTAGGGCCGACTCCACCCAGTGGGTCGCCGCCCTAGGAGCGCTCACCGGCAATCAGGCGGTCGCTCAGGTGAGGGCGGGACTCGAGGCGATCTACCTCTCGGGTTGGCAGGTGGCGGCTGACGCAAATCTCAGCGGACAGACCTACCCCGACCAGAGTCTCTATCCCGTGAACTCAGTTCCCGCCGTGGTGAGGCGAATCAACAACGCGCTGCTGCGAGCGGGTCAGATCGAGTTCATCGACGGCAACACCGAGACGGACTGGCTCGTGCCCATCGTCGCTGACGCGGAAGCGGGCTTCGGCGGACCGCTCAACGCCTTCGAGCTGATGTTGTCGATGATCGACGCCGGCGCTGCCGGTGTGCATTGGGAGGACCAACTCGCCAGCGAGAAGAAGTGTGGGCACATGGGCGGCAAGGTGCTCGTTCCCACGGGCCAGCACATCCGCACGTTGAATGCGGCACGCCTCGCCGCTGACGTGGCGAACGTGCCGACCCTCGTCATTGCTCGCACGGATTCTCTGGCCGCCAATCTCTTGACCAGTGACGTTGACGAGCGCGATCGCCAGTTCCTGACCGGGAGCCGGACGTCGGAGGGTTTCTACGAGATCAAGAGCGGTTTCGAAGCCGCCATCGCTCGAGGACTCGCCTACGCCCCCTACGCGGACCTCGTGTGGTTCGAGACGGGCGAGCCCGACCTGACGCTCGCGAGGACCTACGCCGAGAGATTCAAGGAGGAGTTCCCGGACAAGATGCTGGCGTACAACTGCTCGCCGAGTTTCAATTGGAAGCGCCACCTCAACGACGCGCAAATCGCGAGCTTCCAGCGAGAGCTGGCCGCGATGGGCTACGCGTTCCAATTCATCACGTTGGCCGGATTCCACTCGCTGAACCACTCGATGTTCACTCTCGCCCAGGGGTACAAGGACCGTGCCATGAGCGCGTACGTGGAGCTGCAGGAAGCCGAATTCGCCTCCGAAGCCAACGGCTACACCGCTACCAAGCACCAGCGCGAGGTGGGAACCGGCTATTTCGACCGGGTGTCGACGGCACTCAATCCCACCAGCGCGACCCTCGCTCTCGTTGGTTCCACCGAAGAAGAACAGTTCTAAAGATGAATGCGGATCTTGACACTGCCTCGAAGATTCTCATCTCGGGCACAATGGACGAACGGTTCGATGAGATCCTCAGCGACGAGGCACTCGAATTCCTTCGACAACTCCACTTCTGCTTTGAGGCCGACCGTCGCGACGCCGTTGCCCAACGGGTGCAGCGTCGCCATCAGATCAAGAAAGGTGGCCGGTTCGACTACTTGCCCCAGACTCGCCTGATACGCGACGACCCGAACTGGCGGGTCGCCGGAGCGGGACCGGGACTCGAGGACCGTCGTGTCGAGATCACGGGCCCGACCGATCGCAAGATGACTGTCAATGCATTGAATTCAGGTGCTCGCGTGTGGCTGGCCGATCAAGAGGACGCCACCAGTCCAACGTGGGCCAACGTCATCGGTGGTCAACTCTCACTCTTCGACGCCATCCGCGGACAGATCGACTTCGTGGCGCCGGACGGACGCGTGTACGACGTCGGTGAGGAGACACCCACCATCGTGATGCGACCACGAGGTTGGCACCTCGTCGAGGCCCACCTTCGGCTACTCGACGACTCCAGTGCTTCCGTTCCGATGTCTGGTTCGCTCGTGGACTTCGGCCTCTACTTCTTTCACAACGCGAAAGAGCTAATCGAGCGAGGTCGAGGACCGTATTTTTACCTGGCCAAGACGGAGAGCCACCTCGAGGCGCGACTGTGGGATGAGGTCTTCTCGTTTGCGGAGAATTACATCGGGATTCCCCACGGCTCCATCCGAGCAACGGTCCTCATCGAGACGATCCCGGCGGCGTTCGAGATGGAGGAGATCCTGTTCGAACTTCGCGACCACTGCGCGGGGCTCAACGCCGGACGTT
Organism: Acidimicrobiaceae bacterium; assembly: GCA_003168075.1. Taxonomy (GTDB): domain Bacteria; phylum Actinomycetota; class Acidimicrobiia; order Acidimicrobiales; family RAAP-2; genus RAAP-2. The sequence goes on along the minus strand of PMTL01000073.1, from coordinate 13,421 downwards.
GGGATTACATCTTCTCGATCATCAAGGTCTTCCGTGACCAAGGAGAGGCGTTCGTCCTCCCCGACCGATCCCAGATCACGATGACGGTCCCGTTCATGCAGGCCTACACCGCGCTCCTCGTCGAAACGTGCCACCGTCGAGGAGCGCACGCCATTGGCGGAATGAGCGCCTTCATCCCGAATCGCCGCGACCCCGACGTCACGTCACGAGCGATCGAGCAAGTCCGCTCCGACAAACATCGCGAGTCGACAGAGGGTTTTGACGGAACATGGGTGGCCCATCCCGACCTCGTACCCATTGCCTTCGCAGAATTCGACGCGGTGCTAGGAGATCGTCCAAATCAGATTGATCGCGTGACGAATTCGCCTGCCCCGCCGGCTCACGACTTGACGAATCTGGCAATTGAGGGCTCCTACGTCTCGGCGTCCGGGGTCAGGACCAACGTGTCGGTGGGAATCCGCTACATCGAGAGCTGGCTTCGCGGCGTCGGCGCGGCAGCCATTGACAATCTGATGGAGGACGCTGCCACTGCCGAGATCTCGCGGTCCCAGATATGGCAATGGATTCGCGCGGGTACCGTGACGATTGAGGGTGACCGCATCACCGAGGACTACGTCTCGTCCATCATCGCGAGCGTGATGGATCAGTTGGATCGATTCCCAGGTGATCGATTCGAGGACGCCATGAAGCTCTTCAAACAAGTCGCTCTCGGGCAGGAATTTCTGCCCTTTCTCACAACTCCGGGCTACGAGGAATTCCTGCAGTAGGTCCCACACGGCCTGGGTCCCAGCCAATGCCAAATCGCCCCACTTGCGAAAACACCTGATCATATGGTCAAGTGAGCTCCGAAGCGCCACGGAGTATCACCAACTCGAGAAATGGTGTACAAAACACCCTAATAGATATGTCGCGAGACGCGAAGGCTCGCTGCTATCTCACTGAGCCACCCATCCACCGTCCATGGAGATCGCTGAACCCGTCATTGTTTCAGCCGCGGGCGAGCACAGGAATACAGCGAGGGCGCCCACTGACTCCGGAGTCGTGAATTCGAGCATGGGTTGTTTCTCACGTAGCAGCTCCTGGGACTCGTGTCTCACATCGCGTGATGACGCGTGAGCTCGGGACTCTAACTGCTGCTGTACCAGGGGCGTGAGCACCCAACCCGGGCAGATGGCATTGACCGTGACGCCATCGTTCGCGAGTTCGAGGGCGGCGACCTTCGTCGCGCCCACCACCGCGTGCTTCGCCGCCACGTACGCCACCTTGTTGATACTGGCCACAAGACCGTGAGCGGAGGCGATATTGATAATCCTTCCCCACCCCTTCGCCTTCATTGCCGGTATGGCGACCTTCATCGCGTGAAACACCGCCGAGAGGTCAAGGGCGATAATCTCGTCCCACTTGTCATCGGGAAAGTCCTCGATGGGTGCGACGAACTGGATGCCGGCGTTGTTGACGAGAATGTCCAGCCCTCCGAGAACTTTCTGGGTTCTCTCTACCAGGGCCCTCACTTGTTGGGGTTTGGTGAGGTCCGCGTCGTCAAACTCGACGCGTACAGAAAACTCCTGCGCCAAGGCGAGGCGCAACGACTCGACCGCCTCGGCGTCGCCGAAGCCGTTGAGCATGATGTCCGCTCCCTCGCCAGCCAACGCGCGCGCGACCCCCAGGCCAATACCACTGGTGGATCCGGTCACCAGCGCCACTCTCTCACGCAACGTCATCTGCAGCCTCCATTTCCGCGCTCTGGTCGTGCACCAGGTCACGCTCACGTGTTGGGCTCGTGACGATCACGGTTACCCCTTTCCCTTCTTCAGCGATTCTGACAACATCGCGGGCAACTTGCGCGGCGCGACTGGAGACGTCTCGCTCTTGGTGCGTCGACGTCCGGCGAGACCCGCGAGACCTCCGGGGACGAACAAGACGAAAATGACGAACACGGCTCCAAGTAGGAACTGGGGCTGCGAGAGTGGTACTCGCAAGACGGCGGGCAGGTTCACGATCGAGGGTTCTGCGGACACCTTCGTGAGGAGCTGTTGCAGGTACACGTAGACGATCGCTCCCAGTACCGCACCCCAACGGGTTCCCGCGCCACCGAGTACGACCATGATCAGCACCGAAATGGTGATGCTGGTCGACGCCACCGCGCTCGGCACCGCGGTGCCGATGACGAGTACGTAGACCACGCCACCCGCCGATGCGATCAAGGACGACAGCACGAAGGCGATCAACTTGTAGCGAAAGGAGCGAATTCCCAAGACTTCGAGACGTCGTTCGTTCTCTCTGATGGCCACCAGGACGTGTCCCGTGACCGACTCGGTGACCATCCATACGACGAAGTACGTGAGGATAAGGAACACGAGAGCTATCCAGTACAGATTCCGGGTGTTCGACACCGCTCCCGAGAACAAAGCGGGGAGACGCGCATCGGACAGTGCGAGTCCCGTGTCGCCTCCGGTCAGGTTGTGAGGATTGTTCTCGATGAGGTAGTAGAAGGCTTGGGCGAACGCGAGGGTCACCATGGCGAAGGCGATCCCGTCCACACGAAGAGCAATGGCGCCCAACCCGGTGGCGACGACCAAGGTGAAAACCATGGTCACCGCCAGGGCGGGCGCCAGTGGCCAGTTCCACTTCGTCACCGCAATGTCGAACACGTAGGCACCGGCCGCGAAGTAGAGCACCGGCCCCAACGACAGCAGTCCGGTGAATCCGAACATCAGGTCGTAGCCGAGGGCCACGCCGGCGAACATGAAGCACAGGGCCAGCACCTCGAGTGTCCCCGTCGAGTTGACGACGTCCACCGTTCCCGGCAGTATCCACGCGACGTGCAGACCGACAAAAGGCAAAAAGACAAAGACGAGCAGAGCGACGACTCCCGCTACGACGCCGCGGCGCAGTGAGATCCTCGACATCACGCGATTCTCCCGAAGAGACCGCGTGGCCGCCATTCGAGGACCAGCGCGAGTAACAACACCACCGAGAGATTGCCGATTTCGGCCCAACCGGGGTGACCGCCGATATAGAAGGTCGGATAGTCCTGGACCAGACCAACGATCAGAGCAGCCACTGCGGAACCCCTGATCGATCCGAGACCGCCGATGACCACCACGATGAAGGCAAAGATCAGGAGACTGTCGCCCTGGGTGGGAGAGATAAGGTCACCACTGAAGACCACCGAATAGAGAAGTCCCGCGAGGCCGGCCATCGCCCCACCGATCACAAAGACGACGGTGAACGCCCGCCCGACGTCGATGCCGAGCGCACGCACCATCTCTCGGTTCTCGACGCCAGCGCGGATGATGATCCCGTATCGCGTTCGACGTAGGAACCATTCAAGGACCACGAGGACCACCACGCCCGTCACAAGCGCGAGGAAGTCGGCGTTGGGAATGTCGACACTGCCGATATGAGTGGCTTTGAGCAACCAGATCGGAACGGGGATCTGCAAGGCGCTGCTGCCGAAGCCACCCATCAAGAGACCCACGACGGCGAGATCGAGACCGATGGTCACGAGTATCTGACTGACTGGTTTGCCGTAGAGGGGGCGGATCAGTACGACTTCGGTGACGCCGGCGGCGATCGCGCCACCCAGCACCGATGCGACGACGGCCAGGGCGAAGACGAGGGGCGACGCGCTCGACGACGTGAGGTGCGAAGCCACCTCCCAGCCGGCGTAGGCGCCGAGGGTCATGAAGAGACCGTGCGCGAAGTTCAAGATGTCCATCAATCCGTAGATGAGCGACAGTCCCGACGACGCTAAGAAGTACACGGCGCCTAGCGCCACGCCGCTGACCGTGATGACGATGAGTGCACTCANNGCTCAAGTTCTGCTCCACCAGCAATACCGTGGAACGCCGCGCCGCGTTCTCGAGCACCGTCACGAATTCACTCACGATTCGAGGGGCGAGCCCCTTAGAGGGCTCATCCACCAGCAGCAGCGGCGGGCCATTGAGCATCGCTCGCGCGATCGAGAGCATCTGTTGTTGTCCGCCCGACAACGTGCCCGCCAGTTGGCGCCCCCGCTCGCGCAGTTCGGGGAACAAGGAGTACACCTCGTCATACAGCGGCGTGGGAACTCGCTCGCCGAGGCGCAAGTTGTCATCGACCGTCAGTCCCGCGAAAACGTCGCGGTCTTCAGGTACGTAGCCGATGCCGAGCCTCACCACGAAGTGCGTCGCCATCGTCGAGACGTCATGGCCCAGTACCCGTATGGCGCCAGTGCTCGGGGTCAGACCCAAGATGGCTCGCAGTGTGGTCGTCTTGCCGACTCCGTTACGCCCGAGAAGCGCGGTAACGCCCCCTTCGGGAACATCAAAACTGACTCCCTGGAGTACGTGCGATCCAGCGATATTCACGTGGACGTCGCTGAGCTCGACGGCGTTACTCATAGGGGCTCACCCAAGTAGGCGCTCTGCACGGTCTCGTTTGCCATCACCGATGCGGGGTCGCCTACGGCCAGCAAGCGGCCATAGTTCAAGACCGCGACGTTCTGGGCCAGTCCGATCACTACCGCCATGTGGTGCTCCACCATCACGACCGTGCGGCCCTCGTGATGAAGACGTCCGATGAGTGCGCTGAGCATCGGCACGTCCTCGCTGTTGACTCCGGACATCGGTTCATCCAGGAGCAGGACCTTCGCCTCGGCGGCCAGCAAGATCGCCAACTCCAACTTTCTCTTGTCGCCGTGCGAAAGGGCACCCGTCGTACGCTCAGCTATTTCGCCCAGTCCCACCGACTCAATCGCCTCGCGTGCGGCCAAAGTTGCTTCATCACTCGAGCGTGGTCGACGCCAGAGTCGCATGTTGCCACCCAGTCGAGACTGGGCCGATAACCGAGCATTCTCGAGCACCGACAACGAGTTGAACAGGCTGGACGTCTGAAACGTTCTTCCCATCCCCAAGCGAGCTCGCTGGGAGGGTCGCACCCCTCGCAGATCCCTGCCATTGAGTTCGATTGTGCCGGCGGTCGGTTCCAGCAGTCCGCTCAACTGATTGAGCAAAGTGGTCTTGCCGGCGCCGTTCGGCCCGATGATGCCGAGAAAACTTCCCTCCTCGACGTCCAGGTCGATATCGGAAAGAATCTGCGCCCCACCGACACGAAAACCCAGCCCCGACACTCGAAGTGTCGGGGACTGGGATTTGGTGCTCAAGCTCATTCGGGGGAATGTCTAGTTACTAAAATGAGCCGTCACTGGAGGTGCCGTTTCGCTGGAGGAGAGGGTCTTGAGCACGATCGGCTGATACTGATTCCCAATCGTCGTGATCAAGCTGACCTGATACATCGACTGCAGCATCGCGTGGTCCGAAGCCCTGATGGTTTGTTCGCCCTTGGGTGCGAGGAAACTCCAGCCGGCCAGGCCCTTGATCATCGCATTGACATTCGTGCCCTGTCCGGACTGAATCGCGCGCACCAACATCTGCGCCCACACGAAGCCGTCAGGAGTGAACAGGTCTGGCCGAGAGTCGTACTTCTTCTTCATGGCGTTGATGAGGTACTCGTTCGGCTTGTTCTTCGAGCCGTTGTAGACGTAGAGCGACAGGTAATTGAATGATGTCCCCGTCGTGCCATAGAACGGATACGTCGCGATGTTCGCGAGGCCCGTGACCACTTTGGCGGAGTTGAAATCACCCTGCTGCTGTAACGCGGCCGTCAAGGGCGCGCCCGTGGTTCCCGCCCAGGCGAGGAAGATCACGTCGGGCTTGTCCGCTTGCACCTGCAAGGCCGTCGACGTGAAGTCCGTAGTCGTCAGTGGCACGAGCAGGCTCGACACCTTGTCGCCAAGAGACCCGAACGCCTTGGTGGCGTCGGTCACGTAGGACTGACCGAAGGCGAAGTCCTGTCCGAGCACGAGGATGGTCTTGCCCTTGCCCAACGCCTGAATGTAGGACTTGGCGGTCTGAACATCCTGGTACGTCTGACGCCCGGAGCGAAAGGTGTAACGGTTGACTCCGGTGATCGCGTCATCCGCGGCCGCACCCGAGATGTACACGACCTTGTTCTGAGCGGCGAGTGGCGCCAACTCATCGGCGATGCTGGAGTCGCCGGTACCGCCGATGATCTTATAACCCGCTCCCACGTAGCTCTTGAAGTCCGCGGCCGCAGTCGTCGGGTTGTCAGCGTCGTCGTCGAAGTGAACGTTGATCTTCTGACCGTTCACCGTGTCGGTTCCATTGGTGGCGTAGGCGAGGCCGATGTTGAAACCCTCACGCCACTCGGTCTCGTACGCGGAGTAGATGCCGGTGGCCTCGAGAATCATGCCCACCTTGACGGGACCCTTGCTCGTAGCGGCTCCCGAGAGTTGCGAGGCGCCCACGCTCGCTCCCAGCGAGACCATCGCCAGAGCCAGAGGTAAAGCGATCATGCGAGATTTCATCTTCATCGGTATTCCCCCCAAATGCGAAGTCATTTGAACTCCGCTGGGCGAAGTTAAGCAGACCTCGAGAAGAATGTCAAGTGAATCACCCCTCATATTTTGACTCACTTCTGGCTCGCCGGACCCAAACTTTGGACTTGTTGTGAAGGCGGGCGGGCGATGTGCAAGGCAGCCGCCGAGATCTCGCGTCGATCTGCTCTTTGCTCATCATTGGCGAACCACGCGCCAACGTCGTCCGCCACCGAGACGAAGAGCGACAGGTCACGGCGTCGTGACACTCGCATTTCGCTAGTGCAGTATCAAGAAATCTGCATTAGCCCAGAGCGACGATCAGTTCGGTCCCCGTGGCGGAACGAACGTCGTCGAGCGAAACCTGGGGTGCCAATTCACGTAGCACCAATCCTTCGGTCTCGACGTCGACGACGGCGAGATCAGTGATAATGCGATGAACGCACGCTCTGCCGGTCAGGGGCAGGGTGCACTCCTGAACGATCTTGAATCCCCCGTCCTTCGCCGAGTGCTCCATCATCACGATGACGCGTTTGGCTCCGTGGACCAAGTCCATGGCCCCACCCATCCCCTTGACCATCTTGCCGGGGATCATCCAATTCGCCAAGTCGCCCGCGACCGAGACCTGCATGGCGCCGAGCACTGCAACGTCGATGTGCCCCCCGCGGATCATGGCGAAGGACGCCGCTGAATCGAAGAAGGACGCTCCGGGTAGGACCGTCACCGTCTCCTTGCCCGCGTTGATGAGGTCCGGATCAACGTCATCGTCCTGGGGGTACGGGCCGACCCCCAGAATTCCATTCTCCGAATGCAACACCACGTGGACGTCGGTGGGTACGTAATTGGGAACCAGGGTCGGTAGTCCGATGCCCAGGTTGACGTACTGGCCATCCTTCAACTCAGCCGCGACCCGCGCCGCCAACTGCTGTCTCGTCAAGGGACTCACTTGGCGACCGTCCTTCGCTCGATTTTCTTCTCGACGTCCCCAGCTAGCACGACTCGCTGCACGAAGACACCCGGGGTATGCACGGTCATCGGATCGATCTCACCGGGCTCGAGGAGCTCCTCGACTTCGGCAATCGTCACCCGAGCCGCGGCGGCGCACAGCGGATTGAAGTTCGCCGCGCTATTCTCGTAGACCAGGTTGCCGTGCCGGTCACCGTAACGTGCGTGCACCAGTGCAAAGTCGGTGCGAATGGCGGTCTCCAGAACGTAGAGTCGACCGTCGAACTCGCGCACCTCCTTGGCCGCCGAGGCCAGAGCGATGGCGCCGCCGTCACCGTAGCGCCACGGAAGTCCCCCCTCGGCCACCTGGGTGCCGACTCCCGCGGACGTGAAGAAGGCGGGAATCCCCGCTCCCCCGGCCCGGAGTCTCTCGGCCAGCGTGCCCTGGGGGGTGAGCTCGACCTCAAGCTCACCCGACAGAAATTGACGCTCGAACTCTTTGTTCTCGCCCACGTACGAGCCCGTCGTCCGGCGAATGCGCTTGGCGTTCAAGAGAACGCCCAAGCCCCAGTCATCGATGCCACAATTGTTGCTGACCGTCACGAGATCACGGACACCAGTGGCTAGGACCGCGTCGATCAGCACCATCGGTACACCGCACAAACCAAATCCTCCCACGGCCAGCGATGCCCCGTCGGAGATGTCCTGCACCGCTTGCGCGGCGCTCGGCACGACCTTGTCCATTCTCGCTCCCCTCAAACCTGGAGATTTAAACACGCTGTTGCGTGTGTTGCCAATCGGTCCGTCACTCGGCAACGCACGGAAGTGCACAGTAGTGGTTCGCACGAGACGTTTCGAACGCGTTCGCCCGTCACTGGTCGTCGCCGACAAGACAACGCCGCGATCTCTATTGGCGCGTCGAAACGAACGCGAGCTAGCTCAACGCCGCTTCGATCACGGCGCGCGCGATGAGCGCACCGCGCGTGCCGCCAGGAACGATCTGCATCTTGTTCGGGGTATAGCCAATCGTGATGCCCAGGTCCTGATCCATGATGATCAGTGAACCGAGGCCCGCCCAGTAGCACGTTCGAGGACCGACCGGCGTCAGGGAGCTGGCGAGTCCGTAGCCCATACCAAAGTGCGCCTCAATGCCGAGCACCAAGTCGACGTCGTGCGCCTGGGTTTCGAAAATCTGATCGCCGGTCTGCTCAGAGAAGAATCGCTTTCCGTTGAACTCGCCCCGATTGGCGACTATCGATTGGATCGTGGCCACCGACCGAGCGTTGCCGTGGCCGTTGGAAGCTGGGATTTCGGCGGCGCGCCACCAACGATCCTGGGGCCACGTGAAGTCCAGTCGTGGCGACGTCCAGGCGCGATAGGCAATGGAATCCGGGTCCAGTCCATCGAGAACGTTGCCCGCGGCGGGAATGACGGAGCTGACGCGGTAGTCCTCCGATGCGGGCAGGCCAATGTGGAAATCGGCGTCGAGCACGCTGGACACTTCGGCTCGGAAGAACTCTCCGAAGGTCATACCCGTGACGCGTCGCACGATCTCACCAATCAAAAATCCCTGGGTCACGAGGTGGTAGCCCGACGCCGTGCCGGGCTTCCACAGCGGCGCCTGAGCGGCGAGCGCATTCGTGCAACACTCCCAATCGGCGAGGTCCCGCGGCTTCAACGGTGCGCTCCAGAAGGGAAGTCCCGCGGTGTGACCCATCACGTGGCGAACCTCGATGTCCTCTTTCCCGTTCTGCGCGAACTCGGGCCAGTACTTCATCACCGGCGCGTGAAAGTCGAGCTGACCTCGGTCGGCCAGCATCAGCGCCACGAGAAACGTCATGGTCTTGGTCACCGACCACACATTCACGATGGTGTCGCGCTCCCACGGTGTGGTCATCGCTTCGTCCGTGAAACCACCCCACAGATCCACGACGAGCTCACCTTTGGAATAGACCGCGAGAGAAGCACCAACTTCCTCGCCACTGCGCAGCTGCTCTTCGAACACGTCACGAAGACGGTCGAATTTTTCGGACGTGGTGCCCTGCACGATCGACATTGTCCCTCCCGTTTGTTGCATCCCATTTCCCAAAAAACCATCGCGAACCGAACTGCCTGCACGTGCGCTACCTCGAAATGGCATTCGTGGCGAGACGCGCGACAATCAATCCCGAGCCCGATATCGATCCCCGGAACTTCTGCATGGCGCGCACTGTAACAGAGGCGTCAGCGCCGTCGCACGCATGATCCGACGTGACGACGAACGAGGCGACGAAATTCTGTGGCGCTCGAAAGCCGCGCCACGGCCCCGCTCGGCGCGTCGCGGCGTTACCGCGATGACGATGACGAGGCGGATAATCGACGTCACCCATTGATGACCGCCGTCGCTTCGATCCTCCTCTTTAACAGGGATTTTCTTCTCCAAAACATTTTCCTCACGACCTTGAGTCAGTTTGTCGCTCCCGACGTGGTGAGGACGAACCCGCGAGGCTCTCACGACGCATCACACCACCGTCGAGAATCACCGGCGCCATGGTTCGTCGGTACCGATGAGTGAGGAGGAGATCTCAGCTCCCCGCCCCGGTGCGCGCGAAGGAGTCCCATTTCCTCGGCCGATGACCCTCAACGTCGCACGCGACGGACGGTAGTGTCATATTCGTGACCACGATCGACGTCGAGAGTTCTATCGTGAAGTCCTCGCGCTCGCGTGTTCGTCATTCGCTCGCCACCGTCGCACACTCGTGTCGCAGGCACGACTCAAGATCAAACATTGTCGTCCGGCGCGGTTGCAGTGTCGTTACGACAATGTGTCGATCACTCGGCGAAGGTGTCACGTGAGCGGCGATCGACGCCCACGTCCGGGCGCCACGGGTCCTCCAGATCGTCGACCCACACGCGTTCAGTCTGCGGACGTCTCGGTTCCCAATGAAAGTAAGGGAGAACGCACCCGACGCAAACTCTTGGAGGCCGCCGAACAGGTTCTGGTCACGTACGACTACCACGACGCATCGATCGCCAAGATCACCGAAGCCGCCGGCGTCGCGCAAGGAACGTTCTATCTCTACTTCTCTTCAAAGAAGGACATTTTCGATCAGGTGGTCGCGGAACTCAATCGCCAGGTCCGTCACGCGATGACCGAGGCCGCTCGCGGTGCGACGTCGCGACTCGAGGCCGAGCGCCTCGGGTTTGCGGGTTTCTTCCGTTTCACTAGGGAACATCCGGCGCTGTATCGCGTCATCCGACAAGCCGAGTTCGTCTCACCGAGTGCGCTGCGCAATCACTACGAGAAGATTGCGGAAGGCTATCTCTCGCCGCTGCAAGATGCGATGGCGACGGGTGAGGTGACCCTTGGCGACCCGATGATTCTCGCGTGGTCGCTCATGGCAGTCGGCGAGGCGATTGGGATGAGATGGATCATTTGGGACGAGGGGAAGGAAGTGCCGGCGGAGGTCTTCGAAGAGATGATGAAGATCATCACGCGGATGCTCGGTGGTTCGGGCCACGCGGAATCGACCGAGGGACTCGTCAACACGACGACGCGTCGGCGAGGCGAGAAGGTGTGAGTGCACCATGTCCCGGGTGGTCAGTCGTTATCGGAGGCTCGTGCGTGCTCGCATCGATTCGCGTCATGAACACGACCGCAAATTGAGCTACCGCTGATGTCTCGAGACGGTGCGGGTTCCTTCACGATTGGACAATGGATAACCGAGAGTGCGAGTAGGACTCCGGAACGAGTGGCCATTGAGTACCTCAATCGTCTCATCACGTACCGCGATCTTGACGAGGGTTCCACCCAGCTCGCACGGGGGCTCCTAGCTCAGGGTCTCGGCCACGCCGAACGGATCGTCACGCTCACCGAAAATCGACCGGAGCAGGTGGAACTCTTCTTCGCGTGTGCGAAGGCCGGACTCATTCTTGCTCCGCTCAACTGTCACTCCAGTGCCGACGAACTCGCGTGTCAACTCGAGTCGTTCACGCCAGCGCTCGCCATCGCGTCGCAGACCCACGCCGATCGACTCTCGAAAGCGTGTTCGTTGGTGGGTGCGGTCCCTCCGCTCAGCCTCGAGACGTTCGCCGACTCGCTCGAGCGTCACTCGATCTTGGTTGATCTCCCCCTCGTTGGCGACGACGACGGACTCTTGCTCATCTCGACGTCGGGCACCACGGGACGACCCAAGGGCAGTCTTCTCACGCACGCGAATTGCTACTGGACGAACCGCAGTCTGGACCTCAGTATTCCAATCAGCGCTGACGACGTGGTCCTCCAGGTACTGCCGCAATATCACGTGGGGGGTTGGAACGTTCAGCCCCTGCTCGCTTGGTGCAAGGGAGCCACCGTCGTCCTGGAGCCGACCTTCAATCCCGATCGCGTCTTTGAGTTGGTGAAGAAGCGACACGTCACCACGATGATGGGAGTGCCCACGACGTATTTAATGCTGGCCCAGCATCCGCGATTCAACGACGCTGATTTCTCCAGCTTGCACTCGGTCGTCGTCGGGGGCGCCTCCATGCCGGTGTCGCTGCTCGACCGATGGCACGAGCGCGGTGTCGAGGTCGTTCAGGGCTACGGACTGACCGAGGCGTCGCCCAATGTGTTTTGTCTCGGATCCGAGGATGCTTCAACGCACGTCGGGTCCGTGGGCAAGCCCTATGCGCACGTCCAGGTAGCTTTGCGTGACGTCGCCACCGGTGATTTGGTCGCCGACGTGGGACGCGGCGAGATTCTCGTGCGCGGGCCCAACGTGTTCCCTGGTTATTGGAATGATTCTTTGGCTACCGCTGACACGTTCATCGACGGGTGGCTTCGTACGGGCGATGTCGCCGAGCGAGACGCCGCGGGGTATTACTGGATCTGCGGTCGCAACAAGGAGATGTACGTCTCGGGGGGCGAGAACGTGTACCCGTCTGAAGTCGAGCGCGTGCTCTGCCTGCACCCCAACATATTGGAGGCCGCGGTCATTTCGATTGAGCACCCGCGTTGGGGTGAATCGGGCCGGGCCTTTGTAGTCGCTCAACCCGGGATCGACGTCGACGTCGATGACGTGATCAAGCATTGTCGGACACATCTGGCGTCCTTTAAGGTCCCCACCGAGATTGAGGTCGTCAGCGATCTACCGCGCTCGCCCCTGGGCAAGATCGACAAGGGTCGATTGAGGGGTTGACGTCACTCGCAAGGAAACCTCATCTCCCCATCTGGTTGCCAATCGCACGTGCTCTCAGTTTGATTACGGGCAAGTGCGCCCGCGCTCGACGATCCGCGTCCGTGGTACGTGGCAACTGCCGGACTCTGATGTCACAGTTCTTCGCGGGTCCTATCAGATCGGAAGCACCGTCCATTCTCCTTCGGTCCCCCCGGTTCATCCCGGTTTCAAGGTTGCGTGATCTTGTGGGCGCTCCTTGGCGTGAGAGTTTCGCGAAGGACGACGGTCATTCATTTGGCGCGTATTTTCCGACCTCGTACGTAACTCTGCGAAATGTAGCTCTGGCCCATTGTCGGGCGCGAAGATGGTCGTCGTTCTCACTGCTGTGGCACTCCCCCATCGATCCCACCCTTTTGACGGGCTCAGAAAATCTCGCAGTTCTTTCCCCGTCTTGTGCGACCGTTTCGCTTGTCACGCCGCAAGCGTACAAAACCTCTTGCCGTTCCTCCTTCCACAGTGTTCAGATTGAACATAGAAGCATCGTCTTACCCCACATTGAGACGATGGACATTGATGAATCAGGCCCACATTTTCGAATCTTCCTGAATTGTTGGTGGAAGCACGCGACAGGATTGCGCTAACTCCCTGTAATTAACCATGCCGTCAGCACCATTACTAGGTGAGAGGTGATATGACCCGGCCGCTTCGAATGCCGGAGTCGGGTTAGTGATTCATCTGATTTCAACGACCGAGGAGGACTCATGAGTGAGAGCACCAATGACACAGGCGGCGGCATCACCCAAAGCCAGGGCGGATCAACTCATAGATCACTACGTGCAACGCAGTGGATCATCGTGCTCGTGGCAGTGCTGGTGGTGGCTGGCGTGGGTCTCGTCGGGGTGGCGCTCGGCCACTCGCAGTCAACGCCGAAGGGGAACATCTCGGTCACCGGTTCGGGA
>PMTL01000036.1 GCA_003168075.1 Acidimicrobiaceae bacterium | reverse complement strand
CCGGAACCTGTTGATTAAGAGTGAGCGTCAACCGGTTGTGGTGTGTCGGTTTCGTTGCGTGGGTCGATTGTTTTCACGGAATCGTGTTGTCTCTTGTCGGTCTGGTCTCGTGGTGTGGGACAAATATGAGGCCCATAATGAGGCCTGTTTGAACCGGTTGCCCGCGATCCAAGACCTTAATCTTCGAGAGGAAAAAGCTAACTAGGAAGTGGGAGCGTATATCGCACCCGAGATGTGCGGAACGTTAGATTCGACTATTGCGATCGTTGCCATTCGACGGCACCCCTTCGATTGCGTCGGCAAAGTCGGAATCGATCTCCGAACTTCCCGGCGCGATTCGGAATTCTGAACCGACCGACGGTTTCCTAAACTGATTACTCATGCCTGAACATCCCTTCTAGAAAGCCTTGCGATGCAAGGAATTGCCGGGCAAGTCCCTATTTATATGGGTCTATGTGATCCCCGGTTATACGCGATAATTCACCACGATTCGTCACCATTGTTGTGCTGAGGTTGTGCTGGGATTCATTGACGATCGATGTCCAACCGCTCGCTGCGGATCCTGAATCGGGCAACGAGACCTGACTCGGAACGCTGGAGATCGTGGAACGATTCGGCGCCCCAAGATCGAAGTCGTCTGCGCCATCGCACCACGCACAATCATGTAACATGTGTGACAACATGATTTCTGGCTAGAAGGGGTGGACCTATGACCGATCTATGCGCGGCCCGACAAGCCGAAGGACACGATGTCGGCCGACGGAGACCATCGGTCTCGTACTTGACTGCAGTGTTTGATGTGGTGGGCGAATGAAGATCACCACCTTGCGGGTCTACCTCGTAGCGCTGCCGACCCGGCGCGAGCACAACTGGGCGTCGAAGATGACTACGCCGATCGGACATCACGTCGTCGTTGAGCTGCAGACCGACGAGGGCGTAGTTGGGTGGGGTGAGGCGCCCGCGGGTGCGACCTGGGGTGGCTCCCAGATGCGCTACTACGGAGAGACGCCCGAGACGGTGCGCCACGTGGTACTTGACTACCTGGCTCCCGCGATCGAGGGGTGTGATCCCCTCGAGATCGGCGTGGTGCTTGGCCGAATGGACCAGGTCATCAAGGGCCACCCGTATGCGAAGGCAGCTGTCGACATGGCGTGCTACGACGCGGCCGGCAAGGCGTTGGGGGTCTCAGTTGCCGCGCTGCTCGGTGGCCGGCTTCGCGACGGGATCGAGGTGGCGCACTCACTGGGGATTATGAGCCTCGAGCGTTGTTACGCCGAAGCCGAGCAGGCCGTGGCTGAGGGGGCGCGGACGATCAAGTGCAAGACCGGACTCGACCCCGAGCGCGACGTGACGATCGTTCGCGAGTTGCGACGGCTGCTGGGTGACGACATCAAGATCCGAGTCGACGGGAACGAGGCGTACGCGTCTGTGCATGAGGCGATCGAGGTCACCTTGCGCCAGGAGGAGTACGACCTACTGTTGTGCGAGCAGCCCGTCGCCGGGGCTCTTGGGCTCTCCCGCGTGGCCGCGCGCATCTCGAGTCCGGTCATGGCCGACGAGTCTGCTTGGACTGTCGAGGACATCATCGAACTCAACGAACTCGATGCGGCCGCCTGTTTCTCGTGCTACGTGACCAAGCCCGGTGGCCTCTATCGCGCGCGCCAGCAGGCGGAGTTGGCCCAGCGCTTCGGAATGTACTGCGACATCGGGGGCTCAATCGAGACGGGCATCGGCAATGCCGCCAACTTACAGTTGGGGACGAGTCTCGCCATCGCGACCCTGCCCAGCGTCTGCCCGGTCTCTCTGCCCGAGGGCTCGGGCGGCCCCGAGGTGGCGGGCGTGTACTACCTCGACGACCTCATTACGACGCCATTCGAGTTCCGCGACGGTGCCGTGATGGCGCCCGACGGACCCGGGCTCGGCATCGAGGTCGACCGTCAGAAGATCGAGCGCTACAGCCTATGACCGCGGTGGCGGTGCTGGGTGCGGGCGCCGGCGGGTTGGCGACCGCCGTCGAGTTGACCCAATCCGGTCACGACGTGCGCCTGTGGAACCGTAATGCGGCGACCATCGATGCGTACCTTGAGTACCGTGCCGTCCCATATCACGGCGTGCTCGGTGAGGGATCGGCCGCTCTCGCGATGCTCACCACGGATCTACGCGCCGCTCTCGAGGGGGCCGAGGTCGTCGTGGTGAGTCTGCCGGCGCTGGCTCACGCGGCCCTCTTCGCCGACCTCGCCGAACTTTCGTGTCACGTGCCGGTGGTGCTGAACCCTGGTCACACGGGAGGGGCGCTGCACGCACGCGCCGTCTTCTCAGAGCGGGGTACGGTGTTGCCGCCGGTTGCGGAACTCTCGACCCTCTTGTACGTTGCCCGGTCCCAGCCTGAGGACGGGGTGGGGATCACGTGTCGGGCTGGTCACATTCGATGTGCGGCCCTGCCGGGCGGCGGCGACGCGGTCGAGGTGGCCGTGGACATCTTTGCCGGCGTCGGGGCCGAGCGTGATGTACTGGCCACGAGTCTTTCGAACATCAACATGGTCCTGCACCCACCCGGGGCGATCCTCGCGGCGGCTTGGGTGGAGGCCCCCAATCACGATTTCACGTTCTACGTCGATGCCCTGACGCCGGGTGTCGCTCGCGTGATCGCCGTCCTCGATGCCGAGCGCCGAGCGGTGGCGGTGCGATTCGGTCATGACCTGCCTGCACTCATCGAGGAAATGGGCCTCGTGGGAACGGCCTCACCTGAGGCGGTCACGAGGAACGATCTCGTCGAGGCAATCCGCGGTGGCGTGGCGAATCAGACCATCATGGCCCCCGATTCACTGCATCACCGTTACTACGAAGAGGACCTACCGTTTGCGCTGGCCCCGTTCGTGACCCTCGCCAATATCGCCGGGGAGGCGGTGCCGACAGCGCGCGCACTGCTGACGATCGGTAGTGGCCTCCTGGGCCGTGACCTGGTGGCGACGGGCCTCGGCGCGGCCGGACTAGGAATTGAGGGGCTGGACTTGGACGGACTCGTCCAGCTGGTAGGTGGGTCATGATGACGGGTCAACTGCTCGAGGGGATCGTGATCGCGGTTGTCGGGGGCGATGAGCGCGAGTCCGAGATCGCCCGAATGGCCGCCGCCGCCGGTGCCGACCTTCGCGCCTTCGGATTTCCCTGGCCCGAGGCCGGGATCGTCGGCGTCGTGGCTTGCGCAAGCGCGGCCGATGCGCTCGAGGGGGCCAACTATGCGCTTTTCCCGATACCGGGGATGGGCCACGATGGAAGCCTCTTCGCGCCTAGTGCCCCGGCCCCGATCGTGCCCGACGCCGCCTTGCTCGCTCACATGCGCCCCGGCGCGTCGATTATCCTCGGCACCGCGGACGAGCCATTGCGTCGCCTCGCAGCCGCACTCGGACTCCTGATCGTCGAATACGAGAGCGACACTGAACTAATGTTGACGCGTGGGCCCGCGATCGTTGAGGGTGCGATCGCGACGGCCATTTTGAACACCGTGATTACCCTGCACAACGCGGACGTCGGCGTCGTCGGTCACGGCACCATCGGGCGCCTCCTCGCGCGCAAACTCGTCGCGATGTTCGCCCACGTGCATGTTTTTGCGCGTAATCCGGTTCAACGTGCTGAAGCGTACGCTGCGGGGTGCAGTGCGCATCCGCTGGAGGATCTCGCGCGAATTGCGCCCGACCTCGACATGCTGTTCTCGACGGTGTCCGCGCCGGTCGTCGACCGAGGGGTGCTGGTCGAACTGGCGAAGGGGTCGCTCGTCATGGACCTCGCGGCGCCCCCGGGTAGCGTGGACCTCGTCGCAGCGGAAGAGCTCGGACTCCGGGGAATATGGGCTCGGGGACTTGGGCGCCGCGCACCCGTGACGGTCGGGCGTAGCCAGTGGATCGGGATCTTGAAACGTATCGTCGAGCTAGAGGAGAAGAGAGCTAATGGAAGCTGACCTGGTGCTGCACAGTGGTCGAGTCGTGAGTCACATCGGTGAGTTCCACGGGGGCGTCGCCGTGCGTGACGGGAAGATCGTGGCGATTGGTGATCGCGATGATCTGCCGAGCGCCGCGCGGACCATCGATCTCGAGGGCCGCGTGCTGATGCCCGGCGTGATCGACCCCCACTGCCACCTCGGCGTGAACTACGACTATGACGAGGACATGCGGACCGAGACCGCGGGCGCGGCGAGCGGCGGAGTGACTACCATCTTGCTGTTTGCGCGCAACCCCGCCGGCTCCTACATCCCCTTCTACCAAGAGCGTCGTGCGCGCGGCGAGAGCCAGGCGTACGTCGATTTCGGCTTCCACTTCGGGATTCAGCGTGAAGAGCACATCGCGGAGATCCCGAGGATCGCCGCCGAGACTGGCGTGCAGTCCTTCAAGTGTCACATGGGCTATGAGGTGGGGAACTCCATCGGGATCGTCTCGTCGACGGACGCCTGGGTTTACGGCGCCATGCGCGAGGCCGTCAAGCTCCCGAAGGGCGTTGTGTCGGTGCACTGCGAGAACACGGATCTCGTCACCATGCTGAAGAAGGAGATGATGGCGACCGGCCGTCAGGACCTTGCGGCCTACACCGAGTCGCGACCCGCCTTCGTCGAGGAGGAAGCGATCGTGCGGGTCATTCGACTCGCCGAACTGACCGGCTGCCCTCTCTACATCGTGCACACCAGTGTCGGGGCTGGGCCCGATTTGGCAGCCGAGGCGCGAGCCCGCGGGGTAGATGTAACGATGGAGACGTGTCCGCACTACCTCTTGCGCACCGCCTACGATGAGGACCTCGATGCCCGGGCCAAAATCTCGCCTCCGCTGCGCGACCGCGAGAATCTCGAGGGACTCTGGCGCGGCGTGCTCGGCGGGGCGATTGACACCCTGGGCACCGACCACGTGCCGTTCAAGAAGACTGGCGGCGATCTCTGGAGCGAGAAGCCGGGCGTCGTCTCTTTTGCGTGGGAACTGCCCTTGATGCTGCATTTCGGGGTGCACGAGCGGGGACTATCGCTGTCGCGTCTCGTGGAACTGAACTCGTATAACCCGGCCCGACGCTTTGGTCTGCTGCCGCGCAAGGGCATGTTGGCCGTGGGGGCCGACGCCGACCTCGTCGTGGTCGACCTCGACCTGGAGAAGGAGGTCAAGGCTACGGGCAAGGGGACCTGCCTCTACGACGGCTGGAAGTTGCGCGGATGGCCGGTGCTCACTGTGTCACGTGGACGCGTGGTCGCCGAGAATGGCGTCGTTGTCGAGAGTGAACACGGACGGGGACGCTGCGTGACGGTGCCCGAATCGGAACGACGTGACTGACCAACCAGAAGGGACACGCGATGCTTAGATCCGTTTCAATCCAGTTGATGTGGCCGGAACGGCCCTACGCCGATCGGGCCTGCGCGGCGGCGCAGGCGGGTTTTGACCTGGTCGACCTGTGGGACTCGCGCACGAGCGACATCGACGCCGTCGGGGCCGCGTGCGAGGAGCAAGGGATCGGAATCAATGGCTTCTTCGGGAACCGGGACTTTTCGCTCTGCGACCCGTCGGTGCGCCGCGAGGTGCGCGACGAGGTCGCTCGCTCGCTCGACACCGCGCTAAGGGTGGGGGCCCGTCAGTTGCACGTCTTCTCCAACGCGATCCGTCCGGGAGCGATCGTCGTGCCGTCACCGCCCCAGGCGCCTCAGGCGCTGTTGGAGAACTGCGTGGACGCCCTCGGCGATCTGGTCGATCTGGTGCGCGGCAGCGGCGTGACTCTCGTGCTAGAGCATCTCAACACCGTCTTTCTTCCGGGGTACTTCTGGGGCGACGCTAGTTGGGCGACGGTGGCGGCGCGCGAGATTGACTCGCCCGAGGTTGGGGTGGTCGTCGACTGCTTTCACCAGCAACTCTGCGGTGGGCGATTGGCCGACCATCTCGTGGCGGCGCTGCCGTGGCTCGTACGGTTCGACGTCGCCGAGGTGCCGGGTCGGTTCGAACCTGGCGCAGGCGAGATCGACTTCCTCTTCCTTCGCGACGTGCTTGACCGCCACGGTTGGGACGGCACCCTCAGCTTCGAGACGGTGCCCAGTGATGGTCTCACCGAGACCGCCGTGCGGGCGATCGACCGGGTGTTTCCCGCCGAGTGGTGTCGCCAGCCCCGGTCGGCGACCGAACTTATCGGACGGTCCTGAGATGGGAATGCTCGACGGTAAGGTCACGATCATTACCGGTGGCGGGTCCGGTCAGGGAGCCGAGGAGGCCCGGATGTTCGCGGCCGAAGGGGCGTCGACCGTGGTGGTCGTGGACCTCGAAGGGACCGGGGGGGAGAAGGTGGCGGCCGAACTGGGCGACGTCGGTCTTTTCTTCGCCCTCGACGTCACCGACGCCGAGGGATGGCGCCGGCTCGCCGACACGATGGTTCGAACCTACGGCCGCGTCGACGTCCTCGTGAACAATGCGGGCATTTGGCTCGCCAAGGGCGTTCTCGAAACCAGCCCGGAGGAGTTCCGTCGGGTGGTCGAGGTGAACCAGACCGGGGTGTTCCTCGGTATGTGGGCGGTGGCACCGCTGATGCGCGACGCCGGGCGAGGGTCCATCGTCAACATCAGTTCGAACGCCGGGCTGCGCGGTGGGGGGATGCCGCACGCCTACGCGGCTAGCAAGTGGGCGGTGCGCGGGATGAGTAGGGCAGCGGCGTGGGAGTTGGCGCCCCTCGGCGTGCGCGTGAACGCCGTCTGTCCCGGGTTCATCGCCACGCCGATGATCCAAGGAGGTCAGAAGACGCTGGACCACCTGGCGAGCATCTCGCGTTCGGGTCGGCTCGGGTCGCCCGAGGAGGTCGCCCGACTCGTGACCTTCCTCGCGAGCGACCAGAGCAGTTACATCTCGGGCGCGGAGATTGCGATCGACGATGCCTATACGTCGTGACCCGATGCGCTTCGTCGTGATCTGCCGGGACGTCGCGGATTCGGCGCCACGGCGCGACTCATCGCTCGACGACCACCGTCGTTACGTTGACCAGCGGTCCCAGTCCCTCGTCGCGTCCGGGCCCCTGGTGGCCGACGACTCGGATCGTCGGATCGGCCAGTTCTTTCTGCTCGACGTGGAGGACCGGGCGGCGGCCGAGTCGTTCGTTGCCGAGGACCCCTTCACCCTGGCCGGGGTCTTCGAGCGGGTCGAGGTGTCCCGGCTCTTACCGAGGTTCGACTCAGGATGTCGCGTGTGACCGGTGTCGCGCCCCGGGGTTTGAAGAGGTTCTGTGGACTCGGTCCACCCCGGGAACCGCGTGTACCTCAGCCGTTCGGCGACCAGCAATCCGGTTCAATGTGGTGAAGAATGACGGCGACGGACCAACTTGACCTGACAAGTATTTGCACTTAGCATGTCACATGTCAGGCCAGTTGGAGGACTCGATCAGGTCAGTGCGCAGTACGAGGGGCTGGAGATCCCAGAAACGGGATCCGAGGAGAAATGGGGGATGCGGTGAGTAAATCGTCGGAAGCGCAGACGAAGCCCGCAGTTGGCGCATTGGACGATTCGACGCGCGTCTTGTTCAAGGACGTCTCGCACACGTTCCCTGACGGCACCGAGGTGCTGCGCAACGTTGATCTCAAAGTCGAGAAGGGAGAGTTCGTCGCCGTCATCGGTCCCTCGGGCTGTGGCAAGTCGACGCTCCTGCGACTGGCGTCGGGATTGCTACAGCCGTCCTCGGGCGAGGTGCACTGTGAACGCAAGGGGATTGGATTTGTCTTCCAGGAACCGACGCTGCTGCCGTTTCGCAGCGTGCTCGGCAACGCCGAGTTGTTCGCCGAGTTCGCGGGCTTGGCGAAGGCGGAACGTCGCAATCTGGCGATGGACGCGCTGGAACGGGTGGGGCTCATCGGCTTCGAGGATAAGTACCCCAAGACGCTGTCGGGCGGCATGAAGATGCGCGCGTCGCTGGCGCGATCGCTGGTATTGCGCCCCTCGCTGTTCCTGCTCGACGAGCCCTTTGCCGCGGTGGACGAAATCACCCGTCAGCGCCTGGGTGACGATCTCATCGGGTTGTTTTCGCGCGATCGCTTCGCCACCATGTTTATCACGCACTCGGTCGCTGAGGCGTGCTACCTGGCCGATCGGGTGGTCGTGATGTCCAAGCGCCCCGCCTGCATCCTCGGCGAGGTCGAACTCCCCTTCCCTTACCCGAGAAGCCCCGAGTTGCGTTTCGAGTCCGAGTTCACGGAGCGTACACGTGAGGTGTCGGCTCGGCTCAGCGAGTCAGGGGCGTGACGATGACCGACAAGAACCGAAAATCAGTCCCCGAGGCGATCCTGACTGCGGAGACCCAGGACGAGATGGCCATGGCGGCCCCGGCTATTCGCGCCATGGCCCTTCCGCCAGGAACGCCGTGGTGGCGCAAGTTCGCTGGCGTGGTGGTGGGTCCTATGGTTGTGCTCGTCATACTGGTCGGTATTTGGTACTTCATCACCTACGTGGTCCTTGACCCGACCCGGCGTTTTTTGATGCCCGCGCCGCAGACCGTCATCAACACGGCGTTCTTCCAGCATGCGGACCTGATCCTCTTGCTTAAGGGACTGCTGGTCACCACGCAGGCGGCCATGACGGGGTTGGCGATATCGATCGCTTTCGGGGTGTCCGTCGCGATCATCATGAGCGAAGCCAAGGTTCTCGAGCGTGGTCTGTTCCCCTATCTAGTCGTCCTTCAGACGATTCCGATCCTGGCCCTCGTGCCACTGATCGGCTTCTGGATCGGCTACGGATTCACAGCGCGCATCGTCGTCTGCGTCCTGATCTCGGTATTTCCGATCATGGCGAACACGCTGTTTGGTCTGCAGAGCTACTCGTCGACCTATGACGAGTTGTTCTCACTGCACCAAGTGGGGCGATGGAAGAAGTTGATCAAGCTCAAGTTGCCAATGGCGGCGCCCGCGATGTTTGCCGGATTTCGAATTGCGGCCGGACTCAGTGTGATCGGTGAGATCGTCGGCGGATTCTTCTTTCAGCGGGGCCAACTCGACCTTGGGGCGCTGCTCGACGAGTTCACCGCTCGCCTGAACGGCCCCATGCTATTTGGAACCGTCATCCTCGCTTCCGCACTGGGTGTCGCGATCTTTGGTCTGTTCAGTGGAATCAGTGCAGTAGTCGTCGGACGGTGGAAGGAGTAGGGGGGCGGCGGGTCGGACAATTGCCGATCCTGGTTTGTCGGAGTACCGAAGTAAATCGAAGTACCGGGTTACCGGTTCTAGTCAAGGAGAGTTAAAGTGAAGCAGATACCAATAGTCCATGGCCGAATCCGTCGCAAGTCCACCGTCGCGATTGCGGTGATGACGTTGGCCTCAATTGTCGTCGGACCGATGACGTCAGGGGCGGACGGCAAGGCCTCCGCCAATTCGGTGGCGTTGAGTGCACACGCAGCCAAGGTCAAGACCGTGTCGCTCAAGGGAGTGTGTCCGAACACAGTGAAGATTGCCACCGACTGGACTCCGGAGGCCGAGCAGGGGGCGTACTACCAGCTCGCTGCCAGCGGCGGCACCACCGACACGAATAACAAGACCTACACCGCGCCGTTGCTGGACCCGAACACGGGCAAGTCGACCGGTGTGAAAGTACAGCTTTTGGCTGGTGGACCCGCGCTCGGCTACATACAGACACCCGAGGTACTGACGACCCAGCCCAGTGTGTTGATGGGCGCTGACGACGACGACACCGCGATCGCCACCTTCGGCTCGACACCCGTGGTGGGCATCGTCGCACCGTTCAATAACTCGTTGCACATCCTGCTGTGGAACCCGGCCAAGTTTAACGTCAGGAGTTTCGCTGGCATAAAGAAGAGTAATGCGACGGTCTTGTACTTTTCGGGCACCGAGTTCGTGGAGTACATGGCGGGCGCTGGTTACTTGAACGCTTCTCAGCTCGACAGCAGCTACAACGGAAGTCCGGCGCGTTTTGTCGCCAGTGGTGGTGGTGTGGTTGAACAGGGTTTTGCTACGGCCGAGCCTTACCTTTACACGCACGAGACACCGGCGTGGAACCAGGCAATTGCCTATGAGCTGACCTCAAACACAGGCTACAACCCGTACTCGGAGATGGGTGAAGCCACGCGGGCCAACATTTCCAAGTACTCGGCCTGCTTCAAGTTGCTCGTGCCCCTGATCCAGCAGTCGCAGATCACTTACTTGAACAGCCCTAACCGGGTCAACAAGCTGATCGTCGGCCTGAACACGGCCTTTGGCGAGATCGGTGGCAACTACAACATGGCGGTGGCCCAGTACGCCGACAAGACGATGCTCGCGGACAAGATTGTCTCGCAGGGGATCGGCGGATTCGGTAGTTTCAACATCGCGAGAGTGAACACCCTCGTCACGCAGTTGCGGCCCGTGGTGAACACTAATGGTCAGTCCCTGCCGGCCAGCTTCAACGCGAATACCGTAGTGACGAACAAGTTCATCAACCCGAGCATTAAGTTCACGTCCTACAAGGGTCCGTACAACAAGACCACGGGCGTGATCACCGTCGCCGGAGTCGGCGGCTAGCGCCAGCGCGTCACGGCTAGTGCCCCGGGGTCTGAAACTGGGGCACTAGCCCGCCACGGTCGTGGTCGGTCGTCGTCTCACCCGGGCCGACCGGGCGGCGGCGATTCACGTGAAGTTGTTCCATAAGTTTTCCCGACCTGGGTCGGCGAGTGTTCGAGGTCTTGATCAGTGATTCCCCATCCCCACGTAAATTCCTCGACACCGTCAGAGCCGGTCTCCCTTAAGTCGTTCGCTCGTGCCGTCACTCGTCATGTTCGGGTCCCCTCCAACATCGAGCGCCCCGCGGGGCCCCAATGAACGAATCCCCGGGGGTCGGCGAGGCCGAGCGCGAGGACGAGGTTATCGCCTTCACGAAGGTCCGTCGCCTGATCGCCGAGCGGATGGTCCAGTCCAAAGCCACTTCGCCCCACGTCCTCATGGTCAGAGAGATCGACTACGAGGCTGTCGAAGGGGTGCGCCGCGAACACGGTGAGCGATTCAAGGCCACCGAGGGGTTCGGTCTCACCTATCTCACGTTCAATGCGTGCGCCACGGTCCAGGCGCTGGGCGAGTATCCCAGCTTGAACGCCTCGGTGCGGCTCGACACACTCGTGCTGCACCGCTCGATCAACCTAGGTATCGCCGTGGACCTGCCCCGCGGTGGGCTGGTCGTGCCGGTGTTGGCCAACGCCCAGGATCTCACGCTGCGCGAGATGGCGCGGGGCATTCGCGACGTGGCCGAACGGGCCCGCGCCGCCAAGTTGGGGATGGACGACATCACCGGCGGGACCTTCACGATCACCAACACGGGACCGTTCGGAACCCTGCTCACCGGAGCCATCATCAATCAGCCCGAGGTGGCGATTCTGGCCACCGACGGTGTGGCCCGACGACCGGTGGTGGTCAAGTCGCCCGACGGCGAGGAGTCCCTCGCGATTCGATCGATCGGTCTGGCCAGCATCAACTTCGACCATCGCGCCGTGGACGGTGCCTACGTGGCACGTTTCCTCGCGCGGCTGGCCGAGATCATGAGTGGGCGTGACTGGGATGACGAGCTCTGATCTCGTGGCGTCGACGCCTTCGACGAGGGACGCGGCGGACGTCGTGGTCATCGGTGCCGGCGCGTCGGGTTCGGTGGCGGCGCGCGAATTGGCCCGAGCCGGAATGTCCGTGGTGTGTCTCGAGCAGGGTGAGTGGACGCGCCGCAGTGACTTCCCCGGTGAGCGCCCGGAGTGGGAACTCGTGGCCCAACAGGCGTGGAGTGCCAATCCCAACGTTCGCCGGGCGCCCGCGGACTATCCCATCGACGTGAGCGCGTCGGAGTTTGATCCGCTCATGTACAACGGGGTGGGTGGGAGCACCGTGCTGTATGCCGCGAACTGGGTGCGCTTCGTGCCTTCGGACTTCCGCGTGCGCACCCTCGACGGGGTCGCCGATGACTGGCCGCTCACCTACGAGGATCTCCAGCCCTACTACGAGCGGATGGATGAGGACATGGGGGTGTCTGGGTTGGGTGGTGACCCCGCGTACCCCCCGGGCAAGCCCCCGCCGCTGCCGCCGCTGCCGATCGGCAGCATCGGACGTAAGGGCGCCGAGGGCATGGACAAGCTCGGTTGGCACTGGTGGCCCGGATCCAACGCCATCGCTGCGAAGGCCTACCGGGGCCGCGCGCCGTGCGTGCGTCAGGGCACATGCATGACGGGCTGTCCGCACGGGGCCAAGGCCACCACCGATCTCACGCACTGGCCAGACGCCCAGTCGCACGGGGCAATGCTGGTCACTGGGGCTCGGGTGCGAGAGATCACGGTCGATTCACGAGGGCGAGCCAGTGGAGCGCTCTACGTGGACCGTGAAGGCCGCGAGCAGTTCCAGGCCGGGTCCGCAGTTATCGTCGCGGCGAACGGCGTCGGCACGCCGCGCCTGCTGCTGCACTCGACGTCGAGCCTCTTCCCCGACGGCCTGGCCAATAGTTCGGGACTCGTGGGCAAGCGGCTGATGATGCATCCGTTCGCCGCGGTAATCGGGCTTTACGAGGATTCGCTGGAGAGCTGGATGGGACCGGCCGGTCAGACGATCCACTCCATGCAGTTCTACGAGACCGACACCGCGCGCGGCTTCGTGCGGGGCGCAAAGTGGAACATCCTGCCTACGGGGGGACCTTTGGGCGTGCTCTGGGGCTACGGGGCCCGGCCGGTCGAGGAGCAGTGGGGCGTCGACTTCCACCGCAACGTGAAGCGGAGCATGGGTCACTCGTTCCAGTGGGGGGTCATGGCCGAGGACCTGCCCAACGAGGCCAACCGGATCGTGCTCGATGGCGTGCTGAACGACTCGGACGGGATCCCCGCCCCGAAGGTTATCTACCAGAGCTCGGATAACGCGCGGGCAATCCTCGACTTCCATCTCGCGCGCGTGAGAGAGGCGCACGCCGCCGCGGGCGCTGTCGAGACGATGACGCGCACGATGAGGGACTGTGGCTGGCACCTGCTCGGGACGGCCCGGATGGGCGAGGACCCTCGGACCTCGGTCGTCGACCAGTGGGGTCGGGCCCACGACGTCCCCAACCTTTACGTGATCGACGGGAGCGTCTTCGTGACGTCGTCCGCAGTGAACCCGACCGCGACGATCATGGCGCTGGCGCTGCGCTGTGTCGAGCACCTGATCGAGCGTCGGCGTGATCCGGTGGCCCAATGAACGCGGCGATGGATGACGAGCAGCGGGCGCGGTTCGCGGGCCTCGCCGACGTGCTGATACCCGAGGCCGAGGGGATGCCGTCAGCCTCGAAGGCCGATGTGGCCTCGCACTGGATCGACGTGGCGCTGTCGTTCCGCCCGGACCTGCGCGCGGCATTCCTTGAGGCGCTCGCGTACGCCGGTGACCGGGCGACGGCGGTGTGCGACCTGAGCCACGATCACCCNNACCGGGGCTTCATCTACCGGCCGACCCCCGACCCGCGCTGAGCTCAGAGGACGGGCGCGATCTCCTTGACCACCCGGGTTCGAGCGATCACCCGGCCTCGGCGGATCACCACCCGGTCGTCACTGGCGTTCGCCATCGCGTCCACCAGGCTCGAACCGCGTATCGCGACCATGTCTGTCTCGTGGCCGACCGCGATGACGCCGGGGTCCAGACCCATCGCCGCACGGGCGTTCGTCGAGACCGCGTCGTAGGCGTCAGCGGGGCTCAGGTGCGCGGCGACCACGAGCAGCGACGCGGTCTCCAGCGCGTCGATCCGTGACGTCGGGTTGAAGGAGTCGCGCCAGTTGTCCCCGCCGCCGGCGACCACCACCCCCGCCTGGCGCAGGATCCCCACGGCGGTGAGTCCCCTTGGGTCCCTCGTGTCGCAGGCGCGGCCCTGCAGGTAGAGGTTGGTCTGGGGCAACGTTACCACCGAGATCCCGGCGTCGGCGAGCTCCGCGGCGATCTCGCGGGCCACGTCGGGCGATTGCTGGCCGAGGCTGACCAGGTGCGAGGCGGTGGCCCGTCCGCGCAGGGCGTTCGCCTTCACTTCAAGCACAAAGGTGCGCACGCTGAGCGAGGCGCGGTCGAGGGTCTCGTCCAGGTGCAGGTCCACCATCAGGTTCCGTTCGGCGGCGAGACGCACCAGCATGGCGACCGCCGACGCGGGTTCAGAGTCCAGCCACGGTGCGCCGCCGACGCCGTCGGCTCCCGCGTCGAGAGCTTCGCGCACCAGGTCCCAGTTGCGCGCACCCGGCGAACCGGTGATGGGGTACCCGGCCATCGCGAACACCTGGAGGTCGATGGTCGCGCGCACCTCGTCGCGCAGCGTCACCAGAGCGTGAAGGGCGTCGAGACCCAGTCCCTCCTCGCAGCTGACGTGGGTCCGTAGCGACGTGTAACCCCGGCGAACGGCGATCGCCAAGGCGCGTCGAGCCCGGTCGCGGACGTCGTCGCCGGTCATGGTGGGGTAGGCGGACCGGGTCGCGTCGATGGCGCCGAGCAGGTCCCCCGAAGGATTGGCCACGCGTTCGCCGAGCATCGCTTTGTCGAGGTGGGCGTGGGGTTCGGCCGGCGCCGGGAGCAGCACGTAGCCCGTCAGGTCGAGGTGCTCGACTGATCCCGCGCCGGGGGGGCGATCCGCCTCCTGTCCGACGGCGTCGATCCGTCCGCCGGTGACGAGCACCGACCGCACCGGCCCGCCGCTTAGTGAGGCGCCGGTCAGTCGGAGTCGCGACGCGTCAAGGCAGTTCGACATGGACCCCACAGTACTGGCATGATGTAGGACATGTATGAAACCTTGAGACGAGTACACCGGGTGGCGCGGGACCGACGACGTGGGGCCGGGCGGTGACCGGTCTCGCGGGCCTTCGTGTGCTGGTCACCGGTGCGTCGGGGGGCATCGGCAGTCGGGTAGTCGAGAGGCTTCACGCCGAGGGCTGTGTCGTGGCCGCGACCGACATCGCCGTACCGGAGATCGCGGGGGTGGCCTACGCGGCCGCGGCCGACATCACCGACGAGGACTCCGTGGCGTCGATGGTCGCCGCGGCCCAGGGTTCCCTCGGTGGCGTCGACGCGCTCGTTGCCGTCGCCGGGATCCAGGTGACCGGACCGACTCACGAGGTGTCTGCGGCGGACTTCCGCAAGGTGCTCGAGGTGAGCGTGATGGGCACGTTCCTTGTGGCGCGCGCCGTCGTGCCCGCGATGTTGCGCGCGGGCGCCGGCCGGATCGTGACCTTCGGTTCGACCGCCGCCCTGGTGGCCGCACCCGAGCTGGCGGCGTACGCGGCCGCCAAGGGGGCGGTCCTGCAATTCACGAGATCGATCGCCGCGGAGTACGCGCGGCGCGGGATCCGGGCGAACTGCATATGCCCGGGCGGCACGATGACGCCGCTTCTCGCCGAGATCGACCGGCACCGAACCGGTCCGGACCACTTCCGCGAGGGTCACCCGATCGGCCGCTACGCCGATCCCGGCGAGATTGCTGCGGCCGTCGCCTTCCTGCTCTCGGACGACTCCTCGTTCGTACTGGGCTCGGCGTTCATGGTCGACGGCGGATACACCTGCGTATGAGCGCACAATCATGTAACATGTGTGACAACAAAATTCTGTGGTCGAAAGTGGTGGGCGGATGACGGACGGGCGAACGACGACGCGCGACGATGGACTCGAGTTGTTCGAGAGGATGTTCCTGATCCGTCGCTTCGAGGAGCGTGCGTCCCAACTGCGCGCGGCGGGGCTCATTCCGGGTTTCCTTCACCCCTGCATCGGTCAGGAGGCCTCGGCGGTGGGTGTGTGCTCGGCTCTCGGCCCCGATGACGTGCTTACCTCGACGCACCGCGGTCACGGCCACATGCTCGCGCGAGGGGCCGACCCCGCCCGCATGTACGCTGAGCTCTTCGCCCGGATCGAAGGCTACAACCACGGCAAAGGTGGCTCGCTGCACATGATCGACGTAGACCTCGGCTTCCTCGGGGCCAACGGGATCGTCGGTGCCGGCATCCCCCTCGCCACCGGCGCCGCGCTGCAGCAGAAGCGCCGCGCTAGGGGCGGCGTGGCCGTCTCGTTCTTCGGCGACGGGGCGACGAACGAGGGAGCGTTCCACGAGAGTCTGAACCTGGCGACACTGTGGAAGCTCCCTGCCCTCTACGTCTGCGAGAACAACCTCTACGGCGAATTCACCCGTCAGGACCAGCATCAGGTAGTCAAGGACGTCGCCCAGCGCGCCGCCAGTTACGGGCTGCCCGGCGTGATCGTCGACGGCAACGACGCGCTCGCCGTGCGCGAGGTCGCCCGTGAGGCCGTCGCCCGCGCCCGCCGGGGTGACGGGCCCACGCTCATCGAGACCAAGACCTACCGCCACCGCGGACACTTCGAGGGCGACATGGCCCGCTACCGTCCGAAAGGCGAACTCGAGGAGTGGCTCGCGCACGATCCGCTCGACGTCCTTTCGCGGCGACTGCTCGCCGAGGACGTGGCGAGCGATTCGGACCTCGATGAGGTCCGCGCGGGTGTCGAACGTCGACTCGACGCTGCGGTCGAGTGGGCGACGGAACGAGCGCACCCCGAGCCGGCCGATGCCCTCGAGGACGTGTACGTCGACGCGATGCGAGGTGCGGCACTCCGATGACGAGATTCAGCTACGCGGATGGGATCCGCCAGGCGATAGCCGAGGAGATGGACCGGGACCCGAACGTCTTCGTGATCGGTGAGGACGTGGGCGCTGCGGGCGGCGTCTTTGGGGTGACCAAGGGACTCTTCGAGAAGTACGGCGCCGATCGGCTCTGGGACACGCCGATCTCCGAGGAGGCCGTGATTGGCGCGGCGATCGGGGCGGCGCTGCTCGGAGCCCGTCCGATCGCCGAGATCATGTTCGGTGACTTCGTCACGCTGGCGATGGACATGATCGTCAACCAGGCGGCGAAGACCCACTACATGACCGGAGGGCGACTCTCGGTCCCGATGGTAGTGCGAATGGTGACCGGCACGGGGGGCTCGACCTCCGCCCAGCACTCCCAGAGTCTCGAGTCGTGGTTCGTCCACGCGCCGGGCCTCAAGGTCGTCACGGCCTCATCCGCCGAGGATGCCAAGGGTCTGCTCAAGTCGGCGATCCGTGACCCCGACCCCGTGATGTTCTTCGAGCACAAGCAGCTCTACGGAGGGCGCGGCGGACCGGCCGGCGACGTCGTCGAGGTCGATCCGATCCCGTTCGGGGTCGGCCGGGTCTGGCGCGAGGGAACCGACGTGACGGTCGTGACGTACCTCAAGACTCTCGAGTACACGATGAAGGCCGTCGAGGCGCTCGCCGAGGAGGGCATCTCGTGCGAGGTGTGGGACCCGCGCACGCTCGTGCCCTTGGACCGCGAGGGGCTGCGCCAGTCGCTGGCCAAGACCGGACGACTCGTGATCGCTCACGAGGCCCCGGTCCGCGGGGGCTTTGGGGCCGAGATCGCCGCCTTCGCCGCCGAGGAGTGCTTCGAGAGCCTGCGCGCGCCGATCATTCGCGTGGGCGGCACCAACACACCGATGCCGTACGCTCCCGTGATGGAGGGCTTCGTCGTGCCGGGCCCCGAACGCATCGCCAACGCGATCCGCCGCAGCGTCGGGCGGCCACCGGTCGTCAGTTCGAACTGAGGAGAGAGAGATGGCTCAGGCCTACCCGCTGCCCAAGTGGGGCGTCACGATGGAGGAGGGGACGATCGTCGAGTGGAAAGTGCAACCCGGCGAGCCCGTCGAGGTCGACCAGGTGATCGGCCAGGTCGAGACTGACAAGATCACCGTGGAGTTCGTCTCGCCGGCGAAGGGGATCCTGACCGCGCACCTGGTCGAGGTGGGCGAGACCGTCGCCTGCGGGGTCGACATCATCGTCATCGCCGACGACGAGCAGGACTACGAGGCGTACCGTGCCTCGAAGGGGACCTGAGCCCGTGGTCGCGCCTCGCGACGGCCGCGCGGTGACCAAGGCGGCCAAGACTGCGCCGGTGCACGGACTCTCGTCGGTGCGCAAGGTCGGACCCACCGAGCAGGTCCGCAACCAACTGCTTGCCGCGATCCAACGCGGCGACTTCCCCCCGGGCTCGCTGCTCCCCTCCGAACGGGTGCTTTGTGAGACCTTCGGCGTAAGCCGCGTAAGCGTTCGCGAGGCTATCAGCGGCCTCGAGGCGGTCGGACTCGTGAGTGTGCGCCACGGACGCGGCGCCTTCGTGCGCTCCGGACTGGCCGACCCGGCGGGACCGTTCGTGAAGTACCTGGAACTGCACCGCGAGGAGCTGCTGGAACTGCTGAAGGTGCGAGGCGCACTGGACGAGCTCGCCGCCGAGGACGCCGCCCTCGAGGGGACCGCTGACGGCCTCGCCCAGATGATCGCCGCGCGTGACGCTTTCGCGAAGGCGGTCGAGAGCAACGACCTCGAGCAGATGGCGGCGACGGACGTTGCCTTTCACGTGTCGATCTCGCGCTGCTCGGACGGGCAGTTGCTGCCGCAGCTGCTCATCGAGTTGAACGGCGTGCTTGAGGAGTCGCGTCGCATGACCCTGGCCGGCGCCGGGCGTTCGGCCCGGTCCGTGAAGGAGCACGCAGCGATCGTCGAGGCGATCGTCGCCCACGACCCTCGCGGCGCCCGCCGGGCGGTCGCTCGCCACATCAACAGCGTCATCGGGTGGATCCAGAAGTTCAACCCCGCGGGCGGGTGAGCTCGGGGTGGCGAACCACGCCGCCGACGTGATCGACCCGACGGCGTTGCAGGACCCGGCGCGCTAGTCGTAGAGAGTGGTCTCGACTGGAACGGACTGGTCGAGCCCGGCCCGCTTGACGATGGCCGCGGCCCGCTCGCGCGCTTCTCGGCGCAGCGCACCCTCGTCGTCCAGGGTGGTGATGCGCCCACTCTCGAACAGGGGCCGACCCGCTACCCAGGTCTGGGCGATGCTCGCGGGACTGGCCGACCAGACGAGTGCTTGGAGCGCGTCGCCGTAGGGTGTCCACTCGTGATGGTCGAGGTCAAAGAGCACGAAGTCCGCCTCCTTGCCGATCTCCAGCGAACCGATCTCGTTGTTCCAGCCGAGCGCCCGCGCGCCGTCGATGGTCGCCATCCGAAGGGCCACCCGCGCGCCGACCAGGGTGGGATCCATGCGCGAGTCCTTGAAGAGTCCGGCCACGATGTGCACCTGACGGTGGAGGTTGAGGTTGCCCGCTGCCGACACCCCGTCGGTGCCCAGGCCGACCTTTACCCCCGCGGCCAGCATCTCGGGGTACTTGCCGATGGTGGTCGCGCCCTTGGCCAGCTTCAACGAACTCGACGGGCAGAAGGCGACCGACGTGGCGTGTTCGGCGAGGAGACCGACCTCGTCGTTCGTGAGCGCGACGGCGTGGGCGAGCACGAGGTTCGCCCCCAAGCCGTCGTGCTCGGCGATGCGGGTCACCGGCCAGCGACCGTATCTCTGTTCACTGACCCTCGACTCCTCGATGCTCGAGGCGATGTGGTAGGTGGTGCCCACGCCGAGTCGCTGCGCCAGTTCGCGCGCGCCGACGTGCAGCTCGAGGCTGCAGGGCTCCTTGCCCTCGATGTTCACCCAGCAGCGGATCCGCCCATCGGCGTAGCCGTTCCACTGGTGCACCTCGTGCTCGAGGACCTCGAGGGCGATCCGGTAGTCGGCGAAGAAGTGGTGCTCGATCATCTCGGGCGACCACCCCGGGGGGATCTTCTGGGGCTTGACGTCGGCGGCGTGGCGCGCGACGATTCCGCGCATGCCGAGTGACGCGGCGGCCCTCGCTGTCAGCCCGGCGTCGTTCTGGGCGCCCATGTCGAGGAAGCACGTGGTGCCGCTGCGCAGCATTTCGGCGATCCCGAGCTGCACGCTGGTGTGTTCGTCCTGCGATCCGACGTGCGCGTAGAAGGGCTTCGCCCAGTGGAAGACCCACGCGCGGGTCGCGAGGAGGTCGGGAAAAACGGCCCGACTGAGGGTCTCGGAGAGGTGCACGTGGGTGTCAATCAGGCCGGGGATCACGCCGAGCCGCCGCCCGTCGACGACGCGGTCCGGGGCCCGGGCCAGACGTGCCCGGACGTCGTGCGCGGCGCCGATGTCGCCGATCCGCGAGCCCTCCACCAGGAGGCTGGCGTCGGTGAGCATCGAGTCGTGGTCGTCGACCGTGAGGGCGAACGCCAGGTGCTCGATCAGAGTGGTGGCGTCGAGGCCCGCCGCGCGATTCACCTCGGGTCCGGCCATCGTTCCTCCGTCAGCACTTGACAATGTGCACTAGTCTCCTATGATATCAGTTGTAATACCAGTTAGATCGAGGTCGCACCATGACGAAGATTGTCGCGCATCGACTGTGTGCGCTCGCAGTCGACGTCGGTGTCGACGCCCTGATCCTACAATCGCCCGAAAACGTGGCGTACGGTCTCGGGTTCGTGGTCCCGTCCCAGCCCTTGATGCGGTGGCGACACGCGGCGGTCGTCTTCGCCGCGGACGAACGCCGTGCCGCGATCTGCGTCGACATGGAGTACGCGACAGTGCGCGCGCGCTGTGTCGACCTCGACGTGCGGTCATGGGCCGAGTTCACGGGCAGCGCGATGGTCACCCTCGCCGAGCTGCTCGGCGACCTCAGCCTCGCCAATGGTCGTCTCGGTCTCGAGTTCAACTACCTCTCGGCGGCCGACTACGCCGAGCTCTCGGCACTCCTGCCCCAGGCGACCTTCGTCGCAGTCGACGCCGACGTGGCGCGGCTGCGCCAGATCAAGACACCCGAGGAGTTGGCCCTGCTGGGCCGCCTTTCGCGCATCGCGGACCGCGCGATCGCCAAGTCCTTCGCCGAGGTCTCGATCGGCAGCACCGAGATGGACCTGGCCGCGACCTTGACGAGAAGCGTCTACGAGCAGGGGGCCGAGCAGTTCAAGCTGATGATCGTCGCCACGGGTGAGCGAAGCGAGCAACCCAACGTGGGCCCGACGAGCCGCCGGCTCGCCTCGGGCGACGTGTGCCGGGTCGAGATCTTCCCGGTGATCGACGGCTACCACGCCGGCGTCTGTCGCACCGCCGTGGTCGGCGAGCCGCCGCCGTTCGCGCAGGAGATCTACGACAACCTCGCGGCGTGCAAGCACCTCGTGCTCGAGGCAATCTGTCCGGGTGCCTCGGCGCGGGGGGTCTATGAGACGTTCCGCGCCCAGTTCGACGAACTGGACCTTCCCCCAATCTCCTTCGTCGGCCACGGCATCGGCGTGGACCTGCACGAGGAGCCCTACCTAGCGCCGTTCAGTGAGGCGACGCTCGAGGTGGGCATGGTTCTCGGCATTGAGCCACTCGTCTATCGGACCGGGCACGGCTTCGGAATGCAGATCAAGGACATGGTCGCCGTGGTCGACGGGGGCTGTCAGCTCCTCTCAGACGTCTCGGACACCGACGCGCTGCTGCGGATTGGCGGTTGAGGACCGATGGAGCAGACTCCGCACGCCGGTGACCCGACGCCCGTGACACGACCGGGGACCGTGGCGGTACGCGCCTTTGACCACGTCGGGATGTCGGTGCCCGACCTGGACACGGCCGTCGACTTCTTTGTGCGGGGCTTCGGGGCCCGCCCACAGTTCCGAATGGACCGGCCAACCGACGACGCGGTGATGGGGGCCGAACGGCTGGGCCTCGCGTCCCACGTGCAGTTCGCACTGGCCATGCTCGAACTCGGCGGGTCGCGGATTGAGTTGCTCCAGTGGTGGCCGGCTCGCGGGTCGAGCACGCCCCCCGACGCCGATCTGGCGGGCGGCTCGCACGTGGCGCTGGACGTGGCCGACGTCGCGGCGGCGCTGAAGGTGCTGCGCTCCTTCGAGGGCGTGGAGGTCGTCGGCGAACCCGTGACGTTCGCCCCGGGCGCGACGCCGGGGCTGACCAACGCCTTCGTGCGCACGCCGTGGGGGGCACTCATCGAACTGGTCACGTGGCAGGGCGCGGGGCACTGATGTACGCTCCAGTCGCCAGAGAATCGTTGAATTACTGGGTCTTTCGAGGGAGGCGCGATGACATCTGGCGTATTTGAAAGGGCCCCATGGCGGGTGCTCTCGATTCCCGGGCCGCAGCGCACCTTCACCGTGGCGTCCGGGGACACCTTCGAGGACTGCGATCCGACGACTCAGGAACTGGTCGCCGAGGTGCGCTCGTCGACCGTCGACGACGTCGACCGCGCC
Source organism: Acidimicrobiaceae bacterium (assembly GCA_003168075.1). Lineage (GTDB taxonomy): Bacteria > Actinomycetota > Acidimicrobiia > Acidimicrobiales > RAAP-2 > RAAP-2. The sequence continues at coordinate 4,051 of PMTL01000036.1, read as the reverse complement.
GTGGACCGGGCGACGCACGCCTTTCGCAGCGCGCGCTGGCGCAACGACGGCGCCGTGCGTGGGCGCATCCTCTTTCGTTACGCCGAGCGACTGCGCGAGCACGTCGAGCCCCTGGCCGAACTCCTGACCCGCGAGCAGGGCAAGACCATCGGGGAGGCTCGCTCGGAGATCTTTGGCTCGGCTGAGATGGTCGAGTACTACGCCGGTCTGGCGCGCACGGTCGACGGGCGCGCCTTCGCCCTGGGCGACGAGGCGCACGGCGTGGTCCTGCGCGAGCCGCTCGGAGTGGTTGCGGTGATCACCCCGTGGAACTGGCCGCTCACGCTACTGATGAGGGCCCTCGCCCCAGCCCTGGCTGCGGGCAACGCCTGCGTGGTCAAGCCGGCGAGTCTCACGCCGGCGATCACCGTGGAGGCCCTCGCTCTGCTGGCCCAAGATCCCGACCTGCCCGAGGGCATCCTCACCTGCGTCCTGGGATCCGGGGGCGTGGTGGGCAACGCCTTGGTGTCGCATCCCGGCGTGCACATGATCGCCTTCACCGGCGAGTCGGGCACCGGCATCGGGGTCATGCGCCGCGCGGCCGAGGACCTACGCAAGGTCTCGCTGGAGCTGGGTGGCAAGTCGGCCAACCTGGTCTTCGCCGACGCGCATCTCGACAAGGCGCTCGACGGAGCAATGAATGCGATCTTCACCACGACCGGGCAGATCTGCACGGCGGGCAGCCGACTGCTGGTCGAGTCCTCGATCTACCCCGAGTTCGTCGAGCGACTCGTCGAGCGGGCCAACGCCCTCAAGCTCGGCGACCCGCTGGACCCCGCGACCACGCTCGCTCCGCTCGTCTCGTTCATCCAACAGGGGGTCGTGCGAAAGTTCGTCGACCTCGGGCGAGCGGAGGGCACGCTGCTCACCGACGACGTCCTGCCCACCAACGATCTCATCGCGGCGGGGTGCTTCGCGCTGCCCGCCATCATCGCGGACCTGGCCCAGGGCTCGCGGGTGGTCCAAGAGGAGATCTTCGGACCGGTGCTCACGGTGCACCCCTTTGATGACGAACAAGAGGCCATCGGATTCGCCGAGATCACCGAGTTCGGACTGGCCGCGGGGATTTGGACCACCGACCTCGACCGCGCCTGGCGCGTCGGGCGCGCGGTGCACGCCGGCACGGTGTGGATCAACACCTACCACCACTTCTACCCCGAGGCCGAGGTCGGTGGCTTCAAGAAGTCGGGGCTCGGACGCCAACAGGGCCCGGTAGGGCTCCTCGAGTTTACCGAGACAAAGCACCTCAACTTTGACTCGAGGACGACACTGTGGTGAGCGACCGGCCGCCCTTTGACCTCACGGGCCAGGTCGCGCTCGTCACCGGCGCGAGCGGCGCGATCGGCTCACAGTTGGTCGCCGAACTCGTGCGTCGCGGGGCCGCGATCGTCGCCGTGGACATCGAGGACGGGTCCGGTCTGGTGCGAGCGATTTCCGAGTTCGGTGGCGAGTCCATGAGCATCACTGCGGACCTGCGTGACGAGACCGACGCCGCAAGGGCCGCAGCGGACGCGCTCGCCTGGCGCGGGCGCATCGACGTCCTGGTCAACATGGTCGGCATTTACTACAACGTTCCGAGGGTCCCCTTCTGGGAGATTGGCGCCGACGTGTGGGACGACATGATCCGGAGCAACATGCGCACGGTTTTCCTCTCGTGCAAGGCGGTGTCGGGCCCGATGCGCGAGGCGCGTCGCGGACGGATAGTGAACGTGAGTTCCAACGTCGCGGTCTTTGGCATGGGTAACTTCATGCACTACGTCGCGGCCAAGGCAGCGATAGTGGGTATGACGCGTTCGATGGCCCGCGAGCTCGGTCCCTTCGGAATTGCGGTGAACGCCGTGGCTCCAGGGCTGGTGCACACCGAGCGTGGCGAGGGCGAACTGACACCAGAGTACCTGCAGGCGGTGGTGAACGGTCAGATGTTGTGTTCGCCGATACAGGTGAGTGACGTCGTTCACGCGGTGGCGTTCCTGTCGAGCGACGAGAGTCGACTCATCACGGGTCAAACTCTGCTTGTCAACGGTGGTGCAGTCGTGGGATCCTTCTAGGCAGTGGAGGTTGGGTATGCCGTTCGTTCAAGTTCATATGTGGGAGGGACGCAGCGTGGAGGACAAGCGCGCTCTGGTCAAGGCGATCACCGATGCGATGGTCACATACGCCCACGCGAAACCTGACGCGTTGCACGTCGTTATTCAGGAGTATCCTCCGGAGAACTGGGCGCGCGCCGGCGTCCTCGGCATAGATAGGACCGACTCGTGACGATCGAAGCCATCGACCCCAGTCAGGCGGCTCTGCTCGTGATCGACATGCAGAATGCTTTCTGCCACTCCGAGGGGACGCTCGGTATCTCGGGCGTCGACGTCGCACCGGCCCAAGGCACGATTGAGCCGGTTCGTCGCCTTGTGCGGGCCTTCAATGACGCGCACCGGCCGGTGATCTGGACGCGCCAGGTCCACCTGGACCCCGACGCGGCCCGGGCTCGCAAAGTACTGGCGTCACACACGTCCAAGCGTAAGCAGGTGTCGGCGCTGTCGGGCACCTGGGATGCCGCGTTCATCGATGAGGTCGCTGACCTGGCGACGGATCCGACATTCGTGGTCACCAAGCACCGCTTCGGCGCGTTCTATGAGACACGTCTGCAGTCACTGCTCGACATGCTCGGGGTTCAGGCCCTCTTCATCGTCGGCCTCACCGCCAACGCCTGTGTTGAGACGACGATTCGTGAGGCGTACCTGCGCGACTACGATGTCGTGGCGGTCACTGACGCGATCGCGTCGGTGCGACCGCAGTGGATCGAGACGGCGCACGCCGTGTGGTCGCAGTATCTCGGGGAGCTCGCCACGAGTGACCAGGTCTGTGGTTGGTTGGCGAGTGCCTCGCGACCGCGGGCCCTGAAGGTGCACCACCTTGCGCTTGAGACGAAGGACCTGGAGCGGATGACGTCGTTCTACGTCGACGTGCTCGGGTTCAACGTTCGTAAGCGCGACACCTTCCGAGACGGCCGCGACCTGGTGGTGACCGAACAGGGCCTCGGACTGGTCGGGGGCAGTGAACGCAACGGACCCGGCGCACTTGAGCACCTGTGCTTCAGCGCCTGCGACGTCGACGGTCTGGCCAAGCGGGTGCGCGATGCTGGGCATCGGATCGTCCGCGGGCCCGGTGACGGCCCGTACGGGTACACCGTGTACGTTGAGGACCCCGACGGGAACGAAGTTGAGTTATTCGACGCCTCACCGCATCATTTGTGACGAGGTGATCGCGCCAAGGGTTGACCATGACGCCACATCGGACAAGCTATGGCTGTTGCTCCAGCCCTGACCTCGATGCTGGATTCGGGCTGAGACTATTCGACGAAGCGGCTCTCAGAGTCGGGGTTGCCGAAGGCCGGTCCGATTGATGCTTGGCCCCACCGAGAATCCTGGTGAACGACCTGCGTCACGTTCTTCCAAGGGAAACACCGCAACCGGGGGAAAGTTGAAGTGCCTGCGCTCTTGAGTGCCGCTGCGAGATTCCCGGTGGTACTGGCCTCAAGAGCAGGGACAGGTGGAATACATCAATCGACGTACCGTAGTGAATGATCTGAGACCCATCTCCCCGCAAACGGTATTGTGAGCGCTGGCTGGCGATCAGGCGTGAAAGCGCGGATCTGCTTGAGTTACTTCTTCGAAGCGGCGCCGATCGTATGGAAATTGCTCAGGTACTCTCCCGTTATTCGAGTGAACGTGAATCAATCGAGGGCGGGCGCCTGTAAGAGTCTTGATGAACTCCCTGGCTTCTTGCATGCCGTGCGCTCTTGTCCGGTCCGCCGACGTTCACTGATGACCGTAAGTGGCGNNCAGTTTCGACGCGTCAATTCTGAGGCGATTCAGATCGGCGTTGCTAAAGGAGTTGCTAAAGGAAATGGACTTGCACACGGTGCAATTTTCAATGCTCTTGATCACCGGGGCCCCTTTCGCAGCGTTGTGGAAATCTGTGGACTTGAATGAGGCTTGTAGCACCGTTCGTGAGGAGC
>PMTL01000035.1 GCA_003168075.1 Acidimicrobiaceae bacterium | reverse complement strand
CCCGACTGCCGCCGTTGGATCCCAGGGCCCGTACAACAAGTACCACAACTTCTTCCGCGTCGTTGCCAATGACGGCGTTCAGGGTCCGGCCGATGGCGCGTACCTGGCGAAGACGGTGACGACTGGCAAGATCCTCGTGGTGTCGGACACCTCGACCTACGGTCAGGGTTTGGCTTCGCAAGTTCTTGGGGCGATCCCTGCGGCACGACGGGCCGGTCCGATCTTGAGCCTGCCGTACTCCAACGCCTGTACCACGGGTGGAACCGGTACGAGTGACTTGATTTCGTCGAGCTTGCTGGCCGGTGTTTCGGCCGTCTTCTACGGTGGTTACTATTGTGACTTCTCGCAGGTGATCGACGGCCTTCGCACGACGGACAGCTTCACCGGCACCATTATGTCGGGTGACGGTTCTGACGAGCCTCAGGTGATCAGTGGAGTGAAGAGCCCTGCTGCTGACTTCGCGCACCCGGTGCTGTTGACCTGCGCGTGCTCGAACAGTGCTCCGGCCTCGTTCAACTCTCAGTACAAGAAGATTGCCAAGGAAGCTCCTGGTCCCTACGCCGCTGAGTCCTACGACGCCACGAACCTGATTTTGCAGGTCATGCAAAGCCTCAAGTCAGTGACTCGTGCCAACATCGTGACGGGTATCTCCAAGGTCACGTACAAGGGCATCACCAAGACGATCAAGTTCAACAAGGCTGGCGACGTTGCGGGAACCGCAATCTTCGTCAACCAAGTGAAGGGTTCGGGCTCTGGAGCCTCGGGCTACAAGATTGTTCAGTTGGGCCTCGAGTAGTTTTTCGGCCGCATGAATTGACCAAGAAGCCGGCTGCGGGAACGCAGCCGGTTTCTTGGTTGGACTACTGTTTTTTACCTAGCGGTCTCGGTCGCGTGACATAAAGCAAGGGGTTGCATGTCGAGTTATATTGCGGCAGGTTTGTTTACCGGCCTCATTTATTCGATGGTGGCACTGGGGTACACACTGGTGTACGGAGTTTTGCGTCTGATTAACTTTGCGCATTCAGAAGTTCTCATGAGTGGAGGATTCGCGGGATATTTCTTCTTGCATTACTTCATGAAGTCCAACACCGAGCCCACCGGAACTCGAGTACTCCTGCTGCTCGGAGCTCTCGTCGCTAGTGGCGCGGCCGGTGCGGTAGTGGCGATGATGGTCGAGCGTTTTGCCTATCGACCCCTTCGTCGGCGCCACGCTCCCAAATTGACCTACTTGATCTCGGCCATTGGCGCCTCGTATTTTCTTCTCAACTTCGCGGGGAAGGAATTTGGGCGTAATCCAATTTCTCCTCCCTCGCCAATTTCGGCGACGATGCAATGGCACATCCTCGGAACGGAGGTGTCGCTCTTTGACCTGGTCTTGTTGGTAGTGACCCTGGTCTTGTTTTTTTGCGTCAACATGTTGGTGAACAAGTCCAAGGTCGGTCGTAGCATTCGTGCCGTGGCCCAAGACCAGGAGACGGCCACTTTGATGGGGGTGAACGTCAATTCGACCATTGCGGCCACGTTCGCCATCGGCGGCTTCATGGGGGGTATTGCGGGCCTCTTCGTGGGGATGAGTTCAGTCGTCGATTACAACATGGGTTTCACCCCCGCGTTGCTCGCATTCACCGCCGCGGTCTTGGGTGGAATCGGCAACATCCGTGGTGCCATGGTGGGTGGAGTAGTACTGGGCATCTGTATGTACGTACCGATCTACTGGATCGGCCAGCCCTACTATGAACCGGTCATCGGCTTCTCGATCCTGGTCCTGGTACTTCTCGTGCGACCCACCGGTCTGTTCGGTGAGAGTTTGGGGAGGTCCGCATGAGCGCCGATGCCCCGCGTCGCATGCAGTTCAACAAGGACGACGTCCGCCTCGCCACGACGTGCGTGGGTGGTGGACTACTGCTCGCCGTGATGACGGGCCCAGCGGGGAACCCGGATTCCCCCCTCGAGGCGGCCCGACTATCGCTCTTTACCGGTCACGTGTGGGGATTTCTCGCCTTCGGCATCGTCCTGGCGGCCATCAGTGTCTTTCGCCGCAAGGTTCGAAACGGTGAATGGCAGTCGGCGCGCGTCGTGCCTCGCCGCTCGCTTAGGACGTACTTAGGAGATTTCGTCGGTTCCATGACCACCCCATGGTGGGTCGTCACGTTCGTCGTGGCCTTCCTCGTCGGCCTCGTCATCGCCGATTTCACGGGCGCCTACGTGCCCGACAAACTGTCCTTCACTCAGGTGTTCGCGCAATTGCACAACACGAGGACCTACGGCTACATCGTCTTCCTGTGGTGGATCGTCAACAGTGTGCGACTGCGCCGGTCCAAGAGAGCGCGTCACGACGTCATGCCCGCCTTCATGAAGACACGCGTCTTTCGCATCGTCGCTAGCGCGCTGGGTGGTTTCCTCTTCGCTTTGTGCGCGGACCCGTTTCTACCGGAGCGTTTCTCGTTCTCGTATTTCCGATTCGGTGGGAATTCGACAACTGCGTTCCTGGCGCACCTTCCCACGTGGATATGGACTGCCGGTGGCCTGTTGTTGGGCGTTCGCGCGGTACTCGCCGAACGGTCAAAGACAACTCACTCGAACCGACTTCGTGCGCGCCAGTTCTCCGTGAGTTCCAACACTCGCGTCGCTCTCTACGGAATCGCCCTGTTCGCCGCGTTCGAGGCGCCCAAGTTCCTCTCACCATTCTGGCAGGAGGCGATCTTCCAGCAGATTGGCATCTTCTGCTTCCTGGCGATTGGACTCAATATCGTGGTCGGCTTCGCCGGGTTGCTCGACCTGGGGTACGTCGCGTTCTACGCGATTGGTGCCTACGTCAACGCGTACTTCAGTGGCGCGCTGCCAATTCAGCCGCCCTTTGTCCTGAATCCCTTCTTCTCGATTCCGTTGGCCATCATCGTCGCTATGACCGCCGGTGTGTTGCTGGGATTACCGACGTTGCGTTTGCGCGGTGACTACTTGGCGATCGTGACGTTGGGCTTCGGTGAAATCGTGTACGTTCTGGCCAATAACCTCCAGAACGTGACCGGTGGCGCGAGTGGTTCGGGCATCATTGGCAACTTCACTGTCAATGTTCCGTTGGTGCACCTCTCGCTGAACGGCCAGGCGCTGGGCCAAGACTTGGACTTTTACTACCTGCTCCTCGCGTTCATGATCCCTATTTTGATCTTGTTCACGTCGCTGAATAATTCCAAAGTCGGCCGCTCCTGGGCGGCCATCCGAGAAGACGAAGTAGCCGCAGCGTCGCTAGGTATCAATGGCCTGAAGTACAAGGTGATGGCCTTCGCCATCGGTGCATCGACCTCGGGCGTCGCCGGAGTCCTGTCGTCGGTGAAGCAGGGGATTCTGTTTCCCTCGAATTTCGCACTGCAGGTATCGATTACGGTGCTGGTGCTAGTAATTTT
>PMTL01000167.1 GCA_003168075.1 Acidimicrobiaceae bacterium | reverse complement strand
TGATTCGAGTGCGGGGCCGTCGGGTCGAGCAGTACCGTACCGACGTTGTTGAAGAGCAAGAATTCTCGCATGCGCACAATGAGCGCGGCGTTCAAATCGGGCAGCCGAGTCTTGGCACCCGACCAGTACGAGAGGAACTGCGTCACTTGCAGGGGCCGGGTAGAGGCGGGCTGGCCGGTGACGTGATTGCGCGGCGTCGGAATAATGGCCTCACCGCCAATCATCTTCCAGCGAAAGTCAGTACGGACCTGCCAGTACATCGACGTCGCATTGGGCGACGCGGTGAGCGGGAACGGTAGGACTACCGAGCCAGCGCGAATCTGAAGGTCCTCAGTCGAGGTGAAGAACGTCGGCACGCTCGGCACCGTGTTGGTCGTGATCGGCAGACGCGGCATATACACCGCGATCGACGCGACGACGAGGACGCCCAGTGCCACGTTCACCGCGAATCGGTGTTCACGAGGGCGGCGAAGCGACGGTGGCTCCCGCGCCCAGGTCATCCACCGCGTAATCCCCAGGGCCACGAGCACCGCCACGAAGAACGAGGCGAAGACGGCAAAGCGATTGGGCAGGTCGCTCTGAAGAAAGGAGATCCTTCCGATGGCGGCCCACGGTAGCGGAATATGAATGGTGTGGTTGGCGACCATGAGCCAGCGGCCCATGGTGAGCACCTCGGTCACAATCAAGACGGCACCGACGTACAGAACCCCGCGGTTCCGGCGCATTTTCCAGACAATCAACCCCAGGGCCTCCACGAGCGGGGCGCCGAGGTAGCTGCCGTTCTCACCTAAGTCTCCGCCCATGAACTTGTTACCGAGACGAGTGAGGAACGCCGGACGGATGGTCTGGAGCTGATTGGGGACAATTGTTCCCAAGACGTCGAGCTTGAGGGGGCTGTGAATCGTGCCGTGCGTCGCACCGTGAATCGCCTCAGTTCCAAATAATTGGAAGTACACGGGATAGGCGAGGACAACCAGCGTGGGAATCACGGCGTACAGTCCGGCGCGCACGACGTAGTCAACTCTGCCTCGGTCGATGGCGTCGCGATTCGCGAGCACGAGGATGATCAGTGCGAAGACCGCGACAATCACCGTGTCAGCGGCGACTTCTTGGGAGATGAAGAACTGCCCGATCACCAATCCCGCCAGAATCAGTCCCCACCGGCGCGCCGACCCCTCCTGGACCGCGAAGATGCGGTACAGGGCAAAGAAGATCAATGGCGGCAGGGGCACAAAGATCAAGAAGACGTGCGCCACGCCCTGACCCACCATGTAGGGCGAGAATCCGTAGAGCGCGCCGGCGAGCAAGGCCGCGAGGTTCGAATGGGTCACCCGACGAACAACGTAGAAGGACGCCAGCGCCGACGCCGGAAACGCCGCCCACATGAGCAGGTTGTAGCTCGCCACCGCACCGAAAAGCCACGTCACTGGTGCCACGACGAGGGCCAGCGCCGGCATCACCGTGTTAGTGGCGAGGTTCGCCCCCGAGGGATAGTCCATCCAGTTCGTGAACATCGGATTATGCCCGTGCAGAATGGCCCACGGTGTCCACTTGAGGAACCACACTTCTTGCATCTCGTCGCCACAGGCGCAGCCGACGATGGAATGGGGATTGCCCGGCCACTGGGGCCAGTAGATCGCCAGGGAGATCAGCACAAAGATGCCCAGAGCAATGAAGAGGAACCTCACTGGCGATATCGCCTCGACGCGTTCAATCAGCGCTCGTACTCGTCCCGGGACGACCGCGGGCGACGCGGGGTCACTTCCACGAACCTGGTCGCCTCGTATCTTCACGCTCAACTCTTACGCCCCTATGGCTGACCTCGCGCCCCACGTTCCCACGCCGAGCGACAGCCCCGGGCAACTGTAGCAACGTCGTCGACCACGCCAAAGCACCCGGCACGTTACTGTGGGGTCCCTCGCCGGGCACCGAGGAAGAGAAAAACACGAAATACCACGGTGTAACCTGAGGGGGCGTCGCCAATGATTTTGTACGTCCGCGCAACTAGTCCCGGCACACCGGGTACTGGGGTGCGGCCGTAGTAATTGACGCCGCCGCCGCATACGTGGTGAACACCAGCACCAACTCCGCCGCCTCCTCGCGTGGCGGAGCCCAGCACGATGGAGGCGACAACATGGCCGTAGACGATTCACTCGCCGGAGTGAACCCTTCCTTCGGACTACCCATAACGGGCCGAGGTCCCAAGTCGCTCCTGCGACGTATCGTGGCCAAGTTCATCTGGCCCTTCCTTCGTCACCAAGTCGACGTGAACCACATGCTGGTGGCGGAGATTCGCGAGTTGCAGACCAATCAGGTCGTCATGCTCGCGGTGATTGAACAGGAACTCTCGGAGAACGGTCGCACCAGCGTGGCGATTCGACGACTCGGTGAACAATTGGACTTCGTCGAAGACGGTCTACACAACGTGGAGAATGCTCTGCACATCCTCGAGGGTCAGTACACGTTCGTCGTCGAGCAACGCGAAAGCCACCTCGCCGACGTCCAAACGCACCTCACGGTGCGTACCCAACAACTCGAGAACCAGATTGACCTCGGTCATCGCCAGCTGCTGGCGCGCTTCTACGACGGATTCGGGGCCCTGCAGCGCGACGTCACTCAAATCGCCCGCGACGCCGCGGAACTGGCCGACCGCTTCAACGAACTCAGCGCGCAGTACGGCACATTCGGTGATGAACTCACCGACCAGTACGACACGTTGGGAGTGGAACTCACTGAGCACTACGACGATTTCCGCGGCGAAGCCACCGCCGAAATTCGCGGCGAGCTCGAGATTTTCGCTCTCGAAGCACTGGCCGAACGAGAGAAGATCGCCGGACTCCTGGCGCGCATGGCCGAGGTCGACCACTTCCTCACCGAGGTCAAGCGCTCGTACCCCGAACTGGTCACGCCCGAGCGTCTCGTCAAACTCACCACGGGCTTTGACGCAATCGAGCGGGCCCACGCGATGCGCTTTCGCGGGACGCGCGAAGAGATCATGGACCGGGTATCGATCTACGTGCCCGAACTCAAGTCCATCGCCGAACTCGGACCCGTCCTGGACATCGGCTGCGGCGGTGGAGAATTGCTGGAGGTCTTACAGGAGAACGACATCGACGCCTACGGCATCGAGATCGCGAGCGCCGCGGTGGAAGAGTGCGTGGCCGCGGGACTCGACGTTCGGCTCGACGATGCTCTGCACCACCTGACCTCGGTGCCCAAGGGTTCGCTGGGCGCGGTGACGGCGATCCACGTTGTCGAACACGTTGGCATCGACACGTTGATCGAGATGATCGACCTCTCGCTGCGGGCACTGCGGCCCGGCGGCATGGTCATCTTCGAGACGCCCAACCCGAGCAACGTGATGGTCGGTGCCGACAGCTTCTATATCGACCCGACGCACGACCACCCCATTCCGAGCGCCCTGCTCGAGTTCCTGGTCTCGATTCGCGGCTTCACTGACGCGCGCATCGTCCCCTTCAAGCGTGCGCCCAACCTCTTCACCCCAGTGATGCCCGACACTGGTGTGTGGGCGAATGACGTGTCGCGGGTTGCCCAGCACGTGTCCAACGTCCTGCTCGGTGCGGAGGACTACGCGGTAATCGCTCGACGAGCCGTTTAACAATGCGCATTGCCGTCTGGACGCCACTGCCTCCCGAACCCTCCGGTATCGCCGATTACAACGCGACACTGCTCGCCGCCATGGCGAGAGACCCTTCGGTCGAGTTGACCGCCATCGTCCGCGACGACGTGACGGCGACGAACGCTCCCGCCCGGGTCTCGGTGTGCCGCGTGAGTGACTACCACGCCGAGGACTACGACCTCGATCTCTATCACGTCGGCAACAACCCAACCTTTCACGGTTACATGCTGCGCGCTGCTCTCTCGCGTCCAGGCGTCGTCGTCCTGCACGACCCGGCCATCGTCGACTTCGTCGAGGTGATGCTCGGCGGACGTCATCGGCGGATCTTCGAGATGGAAGTCGCGTACAATCTCGGCTGCACCGAGGACAACGACGAGTGGATCCAGTCCGCGATCACGGCGTGGGATCGTACGCAATTGCTGATGTCACGTCGACTCGTCGAATCGAGTCGCGCCACACTCGTACACAGCCGGTGGGCCGTCGATCACTTGAAAGCTCGTTTCGACGTGGACAACGTCCGCGCGATTCCCTTCGCCGTCACCATCGATTCCACGCGAACCGCGCCACGGCGCACGCCCACCCTCACCTTTGGCGTGTTCGGCAATATCAGCTTTCACAAGCGGGTCCCCGAAGTCGTGGCGGCCTTCGCCGAAGCACGCCGTCGCGGCCTCGACGCGAAGATGATCGTCGCCGGACGTCGCGATAACCGCGACGCCGAACATCGCGTCGAACGTCTCATCGACGAACACGATCTGAGCGAAGTTCTGCACTTCACCGTGGACGTCGAGGCCGAGGACTTCCGCGCACTCCAGGAGGGCTGTGATGTCCTGGTTGGTCTGCGCTCGCCCACCGCGGGCGAAACCAGCGCGTCATTGCTGGAATGCTTCGCCCTGGGCAAGGCCGCCATCGTCTCTGACGTGCCCCAGAACGAGGAATTCAGTAACGACTTCTGCTGGCGGGTGAGCGTCGACGCCGCGCACGAGAACGAGGAATTGGTCGACGCACTCTTGCGAGCCGGTCACGATGTCGCCCAGACCCGTCGCGCCGGGCGACAGGCTCTGGCCTACGTGGCCGAACACTGTCGCGTGGAGTACGTGGCGGCGATGTACCTCGACGAATTACGCCGCGTCTACGAAGAAGACGCCCCGGTACCACTGCAGGAAGAGGGCCCCCCACCTATTGGCATCAACGCCATCGCGTCGTGGGCGGGCGCGACGGGACTCGCCGAGGCCGGGCGCCGCGCCGCGCTGGCCCTGATGAACGAGGGCGTGGCGATTGCCACCCAGGACGTCAACCTGTGGGCCAAGGTGGACCACAATCGTGTACCGCCAGAGATCGCGTCGCTGCCCCAGGGACACCCGTACCCCATCGGCCTGTCGTTCCTCAACATCAATGAATTTCACGTCGTCGAGGGGTGGCAACTCCGCGGGCACGGCACGCCGTACTTGATAGCGATGTGGTACTGGGAGCTTCCCGCGCTACCCGCGGACATGATTCGAGAGATTCCCCGCGTCGACGAAATTTGGGTGGCCAGCGAATTCGTGCGCGACGTCTTCCTGCGCTACACCACCAAACCCATCCACGTCATGCCTTGCGTCGTCGAACCCATCGAGGACCCCGCCGTCACTCGTGAAAGCCTGGGTCTGCCCGACGAAGAGACGATCGTCTACCTCGTGACCTTCGACGCCAATTCCACCATCGCGCGCAAGAATCCCTACGGGGCCATCAAGGCCTTCGAAGAGGCCTTCGGCGTGGGGCGCACCGACGTCGTCCTCGTGGTCAAAGTGATCAACCTCGCCAGTTACCCCGTGGTCCAAAACGACATGCGCCGCCACATGCAACGCCTCGGCGGAATCCTCATCGAGACCGACATGGCGGCGGGCGAGATCGCGGCGCTGATTAAACACTCGGACGTCTACGTCTCAATGCACCGCTCCGAAGGTTTTGGCTTGGGTCTCGCCGAAGCGATGTACTACGGGCGCCCGGTGATTGCGACCGGTAATTCGGGCAACATGGACTTCATGAACGCCTCCAACAGCTGCCTGGTGGGCTACACGTCCATGGTGGTTCATCGCAATCAACTCAGTGACAATCCCACCGCGATGGCCCTCTACCAGCCCGGCAATCTCTGGGTCGATCCCAACGTGTCCGAGGCCGCGCGACTCATGCGGTGGCTCTTTGACAACCCCGAACAACGAACCCGCCTCGGCCAACGTGGCTCGGAGGATATCCGTCGCAGATACAGTTCCCAAGCGGCCGGACGAGCCATGCGACTGCGTCTCGAAGAGGTGAGCGCCATGATGCGCGACCCCGACGTGGTGGACACTGACCAGACCGCCGCCCTGGCCTAGGGCCGGGTCATCTCCTCAGGCACGATCGCCGCGTCGAACTCCTCGGACGTCAAGTAGCCCAGCGCGAGGACGGACTCACGCAGCGTCAGACGCTCCTTGTGCGCCTTCTTAGCCACTTTGGCCGCCTTGTCGTAGCCAATGAGCGGATTGAGCGCCGTGACCAGCATGAGCGAGTTCGTCAAGTGGTGATCAATCTGCTCGTAGTCGGGCTCGAGCCCCTCCACACAGAATTCTCGGAAGCGGTCGCACGCGTCGCTGAGCAGGTCNNTTGCCGAAGACCTGGATGCTCACCATGATCATCGCCTCGCACTGGGTGGGATTGACCTTGCCGGGCATGATCGAACTACCCGGTTCGTTCTCGGGGAGCTGGAGTTCGCCCAGGCCCGATCGCGGACCCGAGCCGAGCCAGCGCAGGTCATCGGCGATCTTCACCAGGCTCGTGGCGAGGGTCTTGATCGCCCCGTGGGCGAAGACCAGCGCGTCGTGCGCGGCCAGCGCCGCGAACTTGTTGGGTGCGGTGACGAAGGGCTTGCCCGTCATAGCGGCGATCTTGTCGGCGACGCGCTCGGCGTACTCGCGATGGGTATTGAGCCCGGTGCCCACGGCCGATCCACCCGCAGCGAGTTCACAGAGCCCCCCCAGCACCAGTTCGAGGCGCTCGACGCCCGCGTCGAGTTGCGAGACGTAGCCCGAGAACTCCTGGCCGAGGGTCAGTGGGACGGCGTCCATCAGGTGCGTCCGGCCGATCTTGACGACATCCGTGTAGGCCTCGGCCTTGACGTTCAGGGCGTCGCGCAGGCGCCGCACCGAAGGAATCAGCCGGTCGGTGATCTCGACCACCGCCGCAATGTGCATGGCCGTGGGGAACGTGTCATTGGAGGACTGGGACATGTTGACGTCGTCGTTGGGGTGGATGGGCGTCTTCGAACCCATCGTTCCCCCGGCCAGCTCGATGGCCCGATTGGAGATGACCTCGTTGACGTTCATGTTGGTCTGCGTACCCGAGCCGGTCTGCCAGATCCGTAGTGGGAACTCCGCCGACAGGGTGCCGTCGATGACTTCGAGGGCGGCGCGCTCGATGAGACCGGCCTTGTCGATGTCGAGCTTGCCCAGCTCGTGGTTCACCAACGCCGACGCCAGCTTGAGAATGCCGAAGGCCTTGATGAGGGCGACCGGCATCGTCTCGTCGCTGATCGCGAAGTGGTGCAGGCTGCGTTCAGTCTGCGCGCCCCAGTAGTGCTCAGCGGGGACTTCGATCTCACCCATCGTGTCGGACTCAATACGCACGGCCATGTCGTGTCACTTTCTTCAGAGTGCGGTGAAGGACCTCAATCGGGCATTTCACTCGAAACCTACGTTAGCCATCCCCGGTGGCGACCAGGGTGCGTGCACGTGCCCGACGTCTCATCTCGCGGTACCGCGGCGCCGCGTCATCGCACGTCCACACAGTTGTAGTGTCACTTTCAGCCCCGGGAGTTGGCGGGCGTCCGGGCACGAATGTCATCACTAGGGGGGAAGTAAACATCGTGAGCACGCCGCCCTCCGCCGTCGACGAGTCCGCCGCATCGGCCGTGGCGCCCACCGCGGAAGAATCGTCACGATTTCGCCCCGACGTCCAGGGGCTACGCGCACTCGCGGTCACCCTCGTGATCTTGGCGCACGCGGGCGTCGCGTACTGCGCCGGCGGCTTCATCGGGGTCGACGTCTTCTTCGTCATCAGCGGCTTCGTCATTACCCAGAGCCTGGTGGCCTTCGGTCCCGGGCACCTCGCATCACACTTGTCCACCTTCTACGGCCGGCGCATTCGGCGCATCGTCCCGGCGGCGTCGCTCACCCTCATCGCCACGGTGCTCGTCGCGTACGTCGCGCTGCGCCACGACTTTCCGGCGCTACTACTCGGCGACGTGCGCTGGGCGTCGCTCTTCGCCGAGAACTTCCGATTGAGTGCGACCAGCGCCAATTACTTCATTCCCGGGGTCACGCCCTCGCTGGTGACACAGTTCTGGTCCCTCGGAGTGGAAGAGCAGTTCTACGTCGTCTACCCGGTGATCTTTCTCGGTACCATGGCGCTCACGACACAGCGCCTTCGCCCGCTCGCGTTGCGACTCCTGCTCGTGGTCGGCGTGGTCGCTTCGGCGTGGTGGAGCTGGCACGCGACCACGTCGGCACCCATCTCCTCGTACTACTCGCCCTTCACCCGGTTCTGGGAGTTGGCCCTCGGCGGGCTCGTGGCCCTCGCGCCCACCTCGTGGCGGTGCCGGTCGAGGGTCCTCGCCATCGTCATCTCATTGATCGCCCTCGGCGTTCTGGGCGTCGCGCTCGTGCGCCTCAACAACAACAGCGTCTATCCCGGAGTCCTGGCGTGGTGGCCCTGCGCGGCGGCGGCGGGACTGTTGTGGAGTGGTGAGCGCGCCGTCGCCGGGGGACCCTATTCGTGGCTATCCTGGCGGCCGGTGCGCTACGTGGGCGACATTTCCTACTCGCTCTACCTGTTTCACTACGTCTGGCTGATCCTGCCCCTCTACCTCTCGACGAGGGCGCCGTCGGGAATATCGCGGGTGATCGAGGTCGCGGGCACGGTGCTGTGCGCCGTTGTCTCGTACCACGTGATTGAAAATCCCATTCGTCGTTCGTCGCGACTGCGCCACGACAAGGTCGCCACCGCCACGCTGCTGGTGATTTGCGTGGTGGCGACCTGGGACGTCACGCTCCTAGTGAGTCGAATCCTCGGCCCGCACTGAGCAGGTCGCGACGTCAGTTGTCGGCGGTGATGGTGGCCGACTCCGCAGCGAACAAGGGCAGATGAAACAGCACGCTGAGTTCGTGCACGACGTACGTCGACACGACGTTTTCACCGACTTCGCTGAAGTGAATGCCGTNNCGACGTCGCGAAGAGTTTCCACGTCGGCACGTAGGCCGTCCCGGGAATATGTCGAATCGCGCCAACGTAGAGCGAGTTGAGCATGGCGACTCCCTGGCTGTAGTAGTTGGGCTGCATCACCGGTAGTCCCACCCACAAAACTTGCACTCGCGCGGCACGCGCGATACCGACGATTTGGCGAACGTAGCGGCTGTAGGTGGCACGCCACGCGGGCGTGCCCACGGTCTCGTAGACACCGTTCACTTTGAAGTTCTGCTCGTCGTCGCCCCCGAGACACACGATGACGAGATTGGGATGGTATTGACGTATATCTTTCTCAAAGTGCACCGGCCAGGAAAAGAACCACGAATTGGCGAGTCCCGACGAGGACTTGTCCTTTTGAATCAAATGCAGCCACGGGTACCCACTCAACTGGCGCTGCAGGCCCCAGCCGAGATCATTGCCCAGCGAGTCTCCGATCTCGAGCACCGTGCAACGCCGCGGCGTCAAGTCGAGCTTCGTGCCGGGGTGCGCTACGCGAAGCGCCAACGTGAGCGGACAATGCGAGGGGGTGCGCCCGAGCGTGGGAGCGGTGGCGACGACCCCCGAGGTTAGTATCGACGTCGGCGTGGTCGTGGAAGTCGTGGTGATCGTGGTGGTCGTGAGATTCGACGAGGCCAGCGTCGTTGAGGAGTGGGCCGTCGTACTCGACGTGGTGGAAATAGCCCCAACGTCAGTGTGATGCAGTAACACGCCGGCGACCACGAGAATGGCCACGATCAGGAATAACGCTGAACGCAGGCCCCAGGGTGACCTCGACGGAACGACGGAATCATTCATCGCCGCGGCGCCGCGGCGCCCACCGGAAATGTCAAAGACAGCACGACCAGAAGGATAAGCCTCTCGACTCGCGCGGTCCGGTCAATGAAGAAATTATCTGCGCCGTCGTCGGCGATGTCAGGTCGAGAACCGGCGACGTTGCCCCGAAGGCGACGATCAGAACTCGACGTGCGCAAGCGAGTGGGACAACTGTCATTAAAGTACAACTAGTTCGCACTGCAACACTTTGTCTGGCCCCGAGGAGCAACCATGACTGACACCTTCACCCCCGCCGCCCGCGCCATCTTCGACAAGCAGGTGCTCGCGCACGTCGCGTGTCTGGACCTCACTGGCGCCCCGCACGTCACGCCCGTGTGGGTGGGCCTCGACGGCGACGACGTGATCATCAACACGGCACTCGGCCGGGCCAAGGCCCGCTTCCTCGCGAATGACTCGCGTGTCGCGATCTCACTCACCGACCCCGAGAACCCCTACGTCTGCGTCGCCCTTCGCGGCAACGTGACGGGCTTTTCGACCGAGGGCGCCGACGAGGTCATCGATGCCTTCGCCAAGAAGTACCTAGGAGTGGACTCCTACCCCATGCGCCGTGAGGGCGATGTGCGCGTCACCGTACGCATCACGCCCGAACACATCAGCGTCCAGCCCCAGTAGGCGAGGTCAATCCCACGACCGGTTCGCTCGAGCCGGCGGTAATGTCGTCTCGTTCACGGTTCGAGCACACCGTGCAGAAAGTCTGGACCACCTGGCGACACGAACTCGATGCCGCGCGGTCTACAAGGTCGAGATTTCTCATTCGTCCGTGTGAAGTCGTCGCGGGAGCGGCCGTGAAGCGTCTAGGCAACGAAGAAAGTCACCGCTGCGCGAGTCTCGCCGCGGCGCAGCGTCGTGTCGCCGTGGCGTAACTCGTCGCCCTCAACGCTCCAGACTGATACCACTTGCGCGGGAGCGGGACGGTTATACGCAGCGGTGATCGTCGCGACGGCGTTGTGCAGAGTAACTTCCTCGTCGCTCAGCAGCGCCGTGACCACCTCGGCGTACGCGGGGGCGTCGTGAGCTGCTTCGATAACCACGTGGTCAATCTCGAGCAGCGTGCAGAGCGTCTTGACGTCGCGAGCGATCAGCCCCGCGCTGTAGTCCTCACTGGCGCTCAGCCATACGCCCCAGGAACCCGACCACTGGTCGCACACTCCGGCCAGCATGGTGACGGTGTCGGCGTCGGTGACGCGGATGACGACGGGATGTTCGTCGTCCGAGACGAAGACGGGCAGTGTGGCCAAGTCCGGTGCGGTGACGTCGAGTCGCGCGAGTTGCATTGCGCTAGGGCTGCAGGTCTTCCTTGGGCAGCTTCTCGACGTTGACGTCGCGAAACGTCAGTACTCGCACGTGCGGTACGAAACGCGCCGAGCGGTACATATCCCAGACCCAGGCGTCGGTGAGGGTGACTTCGATCATCACCGGTGAGGCGGTCGACTTCACGTCGAGGTCCACGGAATTGGCGAGGTAGAAGCGCCGATCGGTCTCCACCGCGTAGTCGAACATTCCGACCACGGCTTTGTATTCCTGGACGAGGGCCAGTTCCAGTGTCGACTCGTAGTCGTCGAGCTCTTCTTCGCCCACGGGCGACTACGGACGCTCGGTGACGCGGAGTTCCTTGATCTTGGCGGCCTTTCCACGCAGATCACGGAGGTAGTACAACTTGGCGCGACGTACGTCGCCGTAGGACTCGACTTCGATCTTGGCGATGGTCGGGGCGTGCACCGGAAACGTGCGTTCCACGCCGACGCCGAAACTGATCTTGCGCACGGTGAAGGTCTCCTGAAGGCCGGCGCCCTGACGGCGGATGACGGCGCCCTGGAAGATCTGGATGCGCTCGCGGGTGCCTTCAACGACGCGCACGTGCACCTTCAGCGTGTCGCCGGTACGAAAATTGGGGATGTCGTCGCGCAACGAGTCGCGGTCAATGAGGTCGGTCGGATTCATGAGAGCGGTCCCTTTCGGATCACTAGGGATTTACCACTTTAGCCGTTCTCGCCGGGCGAATCCAACACGGGGAATTCCACCAACAATTGGTGTTCCTGCGGGGTCAGTCCCCCTCGTCGTTCGATCAGGTCCGGACGACGGACCACGGTCAGTCCCAGGGCCTGGGCCCGGCGCCATCGCTCGATGCGTGCGTGGTCTCCCGATCGCAGGATTTCGGGCACTTCGAGGCCCCGCCAGCTCGCCGGCTTGGTGTAGTGGGGGTATTCCAGGAGGTCGTCGCCGAAGGACTCCTCGACGCTCGACTCGTCATTACCGAGTCCGCCGGGTAGCAGGCGCACGACCGATTCGATCACGCACAGCGCGGCGAGCTCTCCCCCGGCGAGAACGAAGTCACCCAAGGAAATCTCCTCGTCGACCACCGTGTCAAGGATGCGCTGGTCAAAGCCCTCATAACGCCCGCAGAGGAGCGTGAAGCCCTCTAGTTGCGCCAGTCGTGCAGCCATCTCGTGGTTGAAGGGCCGACCCGACGGCGTCAGGGCGATGACCGGGCGAACGAGCCCGGGCGTGTCCTCGATACTGCGCGCGACGGGCTCGGGACGCAGAACCATCCCGGCTCCCCCGCCGTAGGGGGTGTCGTCCACGCTGCGGTGCACGTCATCGGCGGCGTCTCGAAAATCGTGGACGAACAGTTCCCACACGCCGCGCTCACGCGCGCGACCGAGTACCGAGGTATCAGCGTATCCAGTGAGAGCCTCAGGAAAGAGAGTCAGAACGTCGACGCGCAGCGTCATTCGAAGAGCCCGTCGGGGACGTCGACTTCAATGAGCGTGTGCGCCTCGACCGAGGTGACAAACGTCAGGGGCACCAGCGCGCCGGTGTCGAGGACCAACAGGTCGCTAGCCGGGTTCGCCTCGACGTCGACCACCGTGCCGCGCACGACGCCGGCCGAGTCGACGACCCGGGCACCGAAGAGATCGTCGATCCAGATGACGTCCTCGTCGTGCACCTCCAGTTGAGGAGCGGACAGGACGACACCGCGCCAGGCCTCGGTATCCTCGCGAGAGTTGATTTCGTGGAACCAGACGAGAAAGCGGTCCTGGTGCGCCGCAGCGGACTTGACCGAGAGGGGTCCCTGAGGAGTCGAGAGTTGTGTGCCGGGTGCGAGGCGCTCGGTGCGATCAGTCCACAGGTCGACAACGACTTGTCCCTTGAGACCGTGGGCCTTGATGATTCGCCCGACTTCGAGCGTGCGGCGCTCGTCGGCGCTCACGACTAGTCGACGATGTCGACGGTGGCGGTGACGCCGTCTCGCGCGCCGGCGGCGGCCACGAGCGAGCGAATCGCCTGCGCGGTGCGTCCGCGGCGGCCGATGACGCGACCCATATCGTCGGGTCCGACCTGCAGTGAGAGGACAACCTTGCCCTGACGCTCGTTCACTTGCACCGACACGGCCGAAGGATCGTCCGCGAGGGACGTCGCGATGAATTCCAGAGTCGCCTTGGCCGTCACGGCTCGGGCGCCACCGTCGGCGCCACCGTCGATGTAGCCGTCGTTGGCGAAACCGTCGTCGTTGTCGTTCTCGTCGATGGTATTGATGTCACCGTCGACGTAGTCGTCGTGAACGTCGCTCACTTGGCGGCCTTCGCCGCCTCGAACGCGTCCAGGGCACCACTGGCCTTGAGCAACTTGGCGACGCGCTCGGTGGGCTGAGCACCCTGACTCAACCAGGCGACGACCCGGTCGTTGTCAATCGAGATGATGGTCTCGGGTTCGGCGATGGACAGACCGCGCGGCTGATACGTGCCCACGATCTCGAGGAAGGCGCCCGAACGGGCGCGGCGTGCGTCGGTCGCCACGACACGATAGGTCGGTTGCTTCTTCTTACCCATCCGCACCAAACGAAGTTTCACAGCCACGTCGTAATTCCCTTCAGACCTTTTGTTCTCATTCAACAGAACTGGGCGATATACCCAAGCGCACTAGTTTAGCGTTGTTTGGGTGGGGTAACCCTCCCACCCTTCTTCTTCTTGCCCTTGGGAACCCCCGTCGTGCTCGCCGACGGTGCGCCACTCTTCATCCCCGACGCCAGCGCCTCGAAGCCGGGGGGCACTGTTTCTCCTCGTGACGCCTGAGCGCGCGCCGCCATCTGGGCCATTTTGCCCATGCCGCCGGGCAATTGGGGGGCGCCGCCCCCGCCCATCTGCTTCATCATCTTCTTCATCTGATCAAATTGTTTCAAGAGCTGGTTGACCGCGGTGACGCTCGAGCCCGAACCCTTGGCGATTCGTGAACGGCGTGATCCGTCAATAATGGTCGGCTCGCGACGTTCTCGCAGGGTCATCGAATGGATGATGGCCTCGACCTTGTCGAGCTCGCCGTCGTCGACGTTGTTCGCCGCTGAGCGCATCTCCTTGGTCATGCCCGGCATCAGACGCATCAGGCCCCCCAGTGATCCCATTTTACGAATCTGGTTGAGCTGCGCCATGAAGTCATCGAGCGTGAACGCCCCGCTCATCATGCGCTGGGCCGAATCGGCCATGGCGCCGGCGTCCATCGTGCGTTCGGCCTGCTCGATCAAGGACATGATGTCGCCCATGCCCAGGATGCGTGACGCCATGCGATCGGGGTGAAACAGGTCGAAGTCGTCGAGTTTCTCGCCCGTCGACGCGAACACCACGGGGCGGCCCACGACACCGCGCGCCGAGAGCACCGCTCCGCCGCGCGCGTCGTAGTCGAGCTTGGTGACGATGATGCCCGAGAGTTCGAGCGACTCGTGAAAGGCCCGCGCGGTGTGCACCGCGTCCTGGCCGGTGACGGCGTCGATGACGAGGAAGGTGTAGTGCGGTGAGGTCTCGGCGCTGATCGATCGAATCTCGGCCATCAACGCCTCGTCGATTGTCAGGCGTCCCGCCGTGTCGATGATCACCACGTCGCGACCAAGTCGCTGAGCCTCCGCGACACCGGCGCGCGCTACCGCCACCGGATTGGTGGTGTCGGAGTACACCTCGACGCCGATCCGCCCCGCGAGCACCCGCAACTGCTCAACGGCGGCCGGACGCTGCAAGTCGGTGCCGACCAAAAAAGGCTGGCGGCCCTGCTGCTTGAACCACGACGCGAGTTTGGCGGCCGCCGTGGTTTTCCCGGCACCCTGTAGACCGGCCAAGAGCACGACGGTCGGGGGCTTGGAGGCGTAGGTGACCTTGAGTGCCGATCCGCCCAACACCTCGACCAGCTGGTCGTGCACGGCCTTGATGACGTGCTGGCCCGGGGTGAGGCTCTGGGCCACGTTCTCTCCGCGCACGCGTTCGCGCACGGCGTCGAGGAACGCACGCACCACCGAGAGTTCAACGTCGGCCTCGAGCAGGGCACTGCGGACTTCGCCGAGCGCTTCTTCTAAGTCGGCGTCGCTGAGGCGTCCGCGCGATCGCAGTGACGTGCCGAGTTGCTCGAGGCGAGAACTCAGGGAGTCAAACATGGAGAAAAGGCTACCGTCAGGCGCTCAGGAGCGAATCAACGAAGGCTTCAGGCTCGAAGGCCAGCAGGTCCTTGGCGCGTTCGCCTACTCCCACGAACTTGACTGGGATGCCCAGTTCGCGTTCGATCGCCACGACGATGCCGCCGCGCGCGGTGCCATCGAGCTTGGTGAGGACGATCCCCGTCACCTCGGCGGCCGCCAGGAATTCTTGAGCTTGGCTGAGCGCATTCTGTCCGGTCGTCGCGTCGAGCACCATGAACGTCTCGACGACCTGGCCGGGACCGCGGTCGGCGACGCGGCGAATCTTCGCCAACTCGTCCAGTAGGTTCGTATTGTTCGCCCGTCGCCCGGCCGTGTCGGCCAGGACCAGATCGGCGCCGCGTGCCTGGGCCCGTCCCAGCGCGTCGTGAATCACCGAACCCGGGTCGGCACCTTCGGCCGCGCGCACGATGTCCGCGCCGGTGCGGTCCGCCCACAACTGCAACTGGTCGCTCGCGGCGGCGCGAAAAGTATCGCCGGCCGCCAAGACCACCGACTTGCCGTCCTGGGTTTCGTGCCACGCCAGTTTGCCAATCGTCGTCGTCTTCCCCACACCGTTGACGCCCACGAAGAGCCAGACCGGAACGCGTCCATCGTCGGCACTGGTGCGAACCGACCGGTCCGCGGCGAACGACGACAACAGTGCCGATCGAATAGCCGTCGCGACGCCGTCGGGGGCGCCGTGGGCGCGCAGTTCCTCGAGCAGCGCGTTGGTGGTGGCGACGCCGACGTCCGAGCGCAGCAGAACTTCTTCGACCACGTCGAGCTGATCCTGGGAGAGTGAGCCGACGCTCGTAATCGAACGCACGCGCTCAAAGATCGATCTCGACGACGCGAGACGCCGGTCCAGACTGGGATTGTCATCGATCTCTGGTCGCGGGGCGACCGAGGTGACCAACACGTCGGGCATCGCGGCCCGTTCGGGCTCGAACACGACGCGCGAGCGTCGACGCCGCCGCAGCACCACCAGGGCTATCGCTGCCAGTACGACGACGGCCAGGATGATCCACAGGGCGATCACGCCAGTACCTCCTCGGGCGACTTCTTGACGCGCTGAGAAACCACTTTGGACGACGCGCCCGGAACCATGGTCACACCATAAAGTGCGTCGGCCGACTCCATGGTGCGCTTTTGGTGAGTGACGATCAGCAACTGCGCATCGTGACGGAACTCGTCCACGAGGCTGAGGAAGCGTTGAAGGTTCACGTCGTCGAGCGCCGCCTCGACCTCGTCCATCATGTAGAACGGCGACGGCCGCGAGCGAAAGACCGCGAAGAGAAAAGCCAGCGCGGCCATCGAACGCTCGCCCCCAGACAGCAAGGAGATGCGACGCACGTTGCGCCCCATGGGACGCACTTCGATCTCGACGCCCGTGTTTAAGGGATCGTCGGGCTCGGTCAAGATGAGCCGACCCTGACCACCAGGAAACAACATCGCAATCAATGTGGAGAAGTGCTCATTGACGTCGGCGACGGCCAAGGAGAAAGTCTGCATGATCTCCTCGTCGAGGGCGCGCACGACCTCTTGGAGTTCGCGTCGGGCGTGGCGCACGTCGGCAACTTGAGCATCGAGTTCTTTATAGCGTTCCTCTAAGGCAGCGAGCTCTTCGAGGGCCAGTGGATTAATTGGTCCGAGCGACGTGATACGCGCCTCGAGATCGCCCACGTGACTCTCGAGGTTGACGCCCTCGGTCAACTCGGGTGCCGTAACGACGACCAACTCGTGAGGCTCAACACCGAGGTCGCGTCGGATGGCCTCGTGCAAGTTGGTGACCTTGACCCCCAACTCGGCCAGTTCGATCTGCCCGCGGTGCGCGCGCTCGGCCACTTGGGCGAGGCGAAGGTCGGCGCTCTGGCGCGCGTGACGTACGGACTCGAGTCGCTCGGCGCTGGCGCGCGTGGCTTCGAGTTGTTCGCGATACGTCGAATCCATCGCCTCTTGGGACAGTCGAATGTCCTCGGCGGCGTTCGTCACGATCTTCGTCAGTCGACTGAGTACCTCGAGGTCNNGCCGGCGCCGTTCGCCAAATTCGGCCTCTCGACGACTGAGCTGAGTCGAGGTGCTGCGGGCCTCGTCGCGCAGCGCCTCCACCCGGGCGCGGCTCAGGTCAGCCTCACGTCGACGCACGGCGGCGTCGGCGACCGCGGTTTCGAGATCGGGAAGTTTCTCACGAAGTTCGCGAAGTTCGGCGTCGAGCACCTGACGTTCGGCGCCGGCGAGGTCCACCTCGACCGAGAGCATCGTCACGCGCGACGATGTCTCCTCGGCCTGCAGAGAAAGTCGTAGCAGCTCCCTGTCACGGCGCTCGAGCTCGGCGTCGGCCTTGGCGCGTGCGGTCGTGGCGGCGTTCACACGCTGGCGCGCAGAGGCGGCGATGGCTTCACTCGCCGGGCGCTTCTCACGAAGCGGGGCGAGGGCGTCGGCGGCGACTCGCGCCGCACGTTGAGCCTCTTGCACCGTTGCTCGCGTGACGACGGAGCGGCCCGACGCGACGCGCCAGCCCGACGCGGCGAAGCGGTCGCCATCACGAGTCACGATGACCAAATCCGGGTGAGCCACCGCGACGTCGATTCCCGCCCGCCAGCTTTCGATGACGAAGGCCCGAGAAAACAGCGCGTCGAGGACGCGAGTCACGTGCACGGGCGCACCCGAGCGGGCGCGCACGAGAGAACCCAGGGCCACGCAGCCCGGGGGCGCTAGCACCGAAGCAATCGGCGTCTCGGGCACCGGCAGGATCAGTCCCACTCCCCCCTCGCGGCGTAGGGCCTCGAGCGCCGCTTGGGCCGAACGACGTCCGTCGACGACCATTGCGTTCACTGATGCACCGGCGGCCGACTCGACCGCGCGTTCCCACCCCTCGTCGATTTCAATCAGATCGAGGAAGGCACCCAGTACCCCGTCGAGGTTCCCGATGATCGCGCGACCACCCGAACCCGACAATTCTTCCAGCGCACGGCCGAGGGCTTCGGCGCGCGACTGTGTGTGCGCGGCCACGTCCGATGCGCTCGCGAAATCCTCACCAATGCTCTGGCGCTGCGCTTCGGCGGCGTCGGCCTCGACACGGGCGTCGCTCAACTCCGACGTGGCGACTATCACGCTGGCGGCGGCCTCGTCGCGCGACGTGGTGACAGCGTCCAGATCGCGCGACGTCTCCTGCACCGCGTGACGGGCGTCGTCGAGACGCTGCGCGCAGCGAGTCTCATTTTTGACGGCGGCCGTGAGGGACCGCTCGAGCAACGCGGCGCGCTCGGACGTCGTGCGCCAGGCCGCCTCGTCGCTGTCGGGCGAGACCGAGCCCCACGCCTCATCGTGTTCGCCCTGGGCGGCGACAAAGAGCTCGTCGGCGAGGTGTAGTTGCTCGCGCAACTCACGCAGGGTCTCCTCATCTGCGTCGACGAGCACGAGGTCGGCGGCTAGTTTGGCGGCGTCGGCTTCAAGGGTGGCGATGACGTTCTCGTCGGCGGATGCGACGAGGGCGGCACGCAGACTGCGCTCGCGTTCGGCGATGACTGCCAAGGTGCCGCGTGCTCGCTCCGAGAGACCCTGGAGAGTCCCCAGGGTCGACGCGAGCATCTCCTCTCGGCGCGAGGCCATCTCCGCCGCCGCGGTAGTGGCCTGGGCGTCGAGAGTCAGAAGTTCGTTGCGTAGTTCGCGCTCGAGTTCCGCCGACGAGCCGATCATCTCCTCGAGTTCGCGTTTGCGCTCGTCGAAGGTGGCCAAGCGCTGGTGAAAGAGCGANNACGCCAGCGGCCTCTTCAATCACGGCGCGGCGATTTTCCGATGACGAATTAAGGATCGAGTCGAGCTGACCTTGGCCAATGATCATGTGTTGCTGGCGTCCGACGCCCGAGTCGCTCAAGAGTTCTTGGACGTCGAGCAGGCGACACGTCGTTGCATTGATGGCGTATTCGGAGTCGCCGTTGCGAAACAGAGTGCGCGAAATGGTCACCTCTGCGCCGTCGATCGAGAGGCGACCCGAGGAGTTGTCGAGCGTCAGGGCGACTTCGGCGCGACCCAGCGCAGCGCGGTGAGCAGTGCCGGCGAAGATGACGTCGTCCATCTTCGAACTGCGCAGCGCGCGGGTGCTTTGGGCGCCGAGGACCCAGGTCACGGCGTCGACGACATTGGATTTTCCTGAGCCGTTGGGGCCCACCACGGCGGTGACGCCAGGTTCGAATTCGAGAACGGTATTGTCGGCGAAGGACTTAAAGCCCTTCATGGTTAATCGCTTAAGAAACACGGATAGACGCTAGCAACCTTCTCGGGTGTCCCCGGGTCTCACCACGGTCGCGCGGTCGCTTCTCGGTGCGCACTCAACCCTGGCACTTGGCGCAGAAGTACGTGGCGCGCTGGTGAAAGACCACCTTGGAGATGGGCGTGCGGCACTGGTAGCAGGGCAGGCCCTCGCGGGCGTGGACCTGCAGGAGATCTTGGTACGAACCGGTCTCGCCGTCGGGGTTGACGAACATCTCGTCAGCGAGCGTCGTCCCGCCGTGCTTGATGGCCTCGGTCAGCACCTCGGGGATCGTGCGGTGCAGGCGACGGATCTCAATGGTGGAGAGCGACTCAGACACCCGGTCGTACATCAATCCGGCGGTGAAGAGGATCTCGTCGGAGTAGATGTTGCCGATGCCCGCCATGATGTCCTGATCGGTGAGCAGGGGCTTCAAGCCAAACGTACGCGAACGCAGCACGGCCGCGAAGCGGTCCCAACCGACTTGATCCTCGAAGGGATCAATGCCCAGGTGCGCCAGTTCGGGCACCTGGCGCCGCACGCTCAGTCCGTCGCCGCCGATCGAGAGCCGCGCGAACTTGGAGATCTCGACCTCCGCGCCCTCAACGGGCGGCGTCGAGACGTAGAGCTCGCCGAAGGTGCGCTGGTCCACGTAGCGCAGTTCATCGCCGGTGGTAAAGGAGATGACCACGTGGGTGTGTTTGGGCTTGGGCTCCTTGGCGTTCTTGGCGCGCAGGACCTGTCCGGTCATACCGAGATGAATGACCAAGTGGTGCGCGTTGTCCAGTCCCACCACGATGTTCTTGCCGAGGCGTTCGACGGACTTGAAGCTGCGTCCCTCCAGTAGCGCACGAAAGTCCTTGGCGGTCTTGTGGCGGCGCACCGCACGTCCGTCGGTGACGTGCACTATTTTCACCCGCTTGCCGATCGCCTCGCGCGCGAGGACGTTGCGGACGGTCTCTACTTCGGGAAGCTCAGGCATCAGGTAGTTCCTCCCACGCCGCCGCGGCGGCGTTGGCTTCGGCACGCTTCTTGGTGGATCCCGAGGCGCTCGCGAGCAACGACCCCACGCTCACCGTGGCGACGAAGGTCACGTCGTGCGAGGGGCCAGTCGAGGTCACTTCGTACACCGGTCCACCCAGACCTCGGGACTCGGCCCAGCGCCGCAGTCGGGTTTTGTCGTCGAGGGTGTCGCCGAGGCTCGCCTCGGCGATGGCGCTGCGCAAGCGCTGCAGGACGACGTCCTGAGCGGCTTCAAATCCGCGTTCCAAGTACACCGCGGCGACGACGGCTTCAAAGGCGTCGGCCAGGAGCGACGAGCGCTCTGCGCCCTTTTCTTTCACCACTCCGCGTCCCAGACGCAGGTACTCGCCCAAAGAAAGTGCGCGCGCGGCCGTGGCGAGGGAGTCCTCGTTCACCACCCGACTGCGCACCACCGACGCCGATCCTTCGTTGAGTTGCGGGTAATTCAGCACGATGTAGTCGGCGACCGCCAGGTCCACGACGGCGTCGCCCAAGAACTCGAGGCGTTCGTTGGAATCGCCCCCGCGTTCGGCGGCGTAACTCGAGTGAGTCAGCGCCTGGCGCAACGCGAGCGACCCCGGCTCGAGGCCGAGTTGCCCAGCGAGGGCGGCGACGTCAGGCACCTCCGGCGAACCTCGTTAGGCCAGTTGCAATTTGGCGACGACGTAGTCAACGGCGTCGCGTACGGAACCGAGTCCTTCTAAGTCTTCGTCGTCAATGTGAAATCCGGTGATCTGGTTCGCCAGTGATTCCTCGAGGGCCTCCACCAGTTCGATGAGGGCCAATGAGTCGGCGCCGAGGACGTCGAAGGGAATGTCCTCGTCGATGTCGGCCGGGGGAACTTCGAGAATTTGCGCGAGTTGATCGCAAACCAGGGCGAGAACTGCCTCCCGGTTCAATGACGAGGTACTGCCCACGTCTGAGGTCATTGCAACTCCTTTATCGGACGAGTCAAGAGTACTCATCGTGACGCCGTCACGTACGAACTATTGGTCTTGATCAGGTCGAATAGCGGTACGCATCTTCTCGACCACCCCGGCGGCGTCCATTTCGGCCGCGACGCGCAGCGCGTTCATGATCGCGGTGTCGTTTGAGGCTCCGTGACTGATCACGCAGATGCCGTTGAGACCCAGCAGCATCGCTCCACCCTGGTACTCGGCGCTGAGCGTCGTCACCGTCGGGGTCAGGTACGGAAAGAGTACCTGACCGGCCGCCTTGGTCTCGTCGTTGGTGTTAATGGCCTCGAGCAAGGTGGCGAAGACAAATTGGAGTGACCCCTCGAGGGTCTTCAAGGCGACGTTGCCGGTGAAACCGTCCGTCACGATCACGTCCACCGGCGACGGAATCAGGTCGTGTCCTTCCACGTTGCCAAAGAAGTTGATGCCCGAGTCGTCGGCGAGCAGCTCATGGGTCTCCTTCACCAGCGGAGTTCCCTTGGTGGATTCCTCGCCAATCGTCAGCAGGCCCACGGTC
Source organism: Acidimicrobiaceae bacterium (assembly GCA_003168075.1). GTDB lineage: Bacteria > Actinomycetota > Acidimicrobiia > Acidimicrobiales > RAAP-2 > RAAP-2. The sequence goes on along the minus strand of PMTL01000167.1, from coordinate 474 downwards.
GGCGAGGCAATACCAAAACGCGCCGACGCGAACGCCCCGGCGAGCTTGGCGAATTGCACCAGCATCTCGGGCGAGCATTCGGCATTGGCTCCGGCGTCGACCATCGTCGAGGGGGGACGTCCCGGGTTGGGGATCGGCGTCGCGATGCAGGGGCGCAGCACCCCGGGCAGGCGGCCCAAGCGCAACAGCGCCGAAGCCATAGTCGCTCCGGTGTTGCCGGCCGAGACAAATGCCGAGGCCTTGCCGTCGCGCACCAGTTCCGCGGCGCGCACCAGTGAGGAGTCCTTCTTCTTGCGAACGCTCGAGCCGGGTTCGTCATCCATTTCGATGACTTCGCTGCAGGTGACGACCTCGAGACCGAGGGGGTCACCCATGCGATCGGGCACGCCGACGAGGGTGATGTTCAGCCCCAGTTCATCCACGGCGCGCCGAGCACCCTTGATGATTTCTTCGGGAGCGAAGTCACCACCCATC
>PMTL01000022.1 GCA_003168075.1 Acidimicrobiaceae bacterium | reverse complement strand
GAATTGGCGGAGGTGATCATCGAGCGTGCCGTGCGAAAGGCAGCCAATGTCGATGTTGTATCACGGGGGATTTCATCCGACGGCGAGGATGCATGATGGTCGATGTGCGAGGACGTGACCGTCCATGACCGCAGCAATCGCGTGCGTCTATCCTGACGGACAAATGTCCACGGCGTGGTTCCAATTTTGTCGACGTGTGCGCGTGGAAGCTCGGCGAGCCGGCATTGCTGGTCGAGTCGACCTCGTGCGTCCGAGTGATTTAGCAGAAGATGTCGACGTGCTCGCGGTGGCGCCCGCGATGTTGGACGACATCACGCACGAATATGGAAAGAAGTCAAATGGGCCAGGCGTGAGGCGCGTCTTTGCCCTCGCGACCGATGACAAGGCCGGGCTCGGTGACTTTATGACGTGGTTAGCGGCTGAATATCCGTCGGCGTCGAACGAGCAACACGAAACGACAGTGGCGGTGCACCGAGGCTTCAAGAAAGTGGGATCGAGAGTCATATCGCCGGTGTCGGAAAAGTCGACGCCAACGACGTAATGGCACATGCTGTTCATTCTCTGAGTCGCTAACCCGAGGTCGAATACCACGGCTGAGAAGTAGGATATCTTCGGATTGAGTACCGCACATAAGTGCGGCGGTAATGGGGGTGCGTCAATGAAGTATGTGATCGACGACATCGAACTTTGGCAGCAGGAGGGCCACCGTGTGGCCCTAGCTCGCGTCGTGGAGCTGGTGGGGTCGGCTCCTCGCCAACCTGGAGCGACGATGGCAGTGAATGACAAAGGCGACGTCGCGGGATCGGTGTCGGGCGGCTGCGTCGAAGGCGCAGTCGTCGCAGAAGCGCTCAGCGTGCTCGGCGCCGGAGTGCCTCGCCTGTGCACATTTGGCTGCCCTGACGAAGACGCCTTCGCGGTGGGCCTCACCTGTGGTGGAACCGTGAGGATCTTCATCGAGCCCCTCGAGTGAACACCACGGTGATTCGTTGAAAGGCGCTTTTGCAGTGGCCCGTGATGCGGTGCGGGCCGGAGAACCAGTTGCGCTGGCGAGTGTCATCGAAGTCAAGCATGCTGAAGACATGGAGAGTAGTTACGTCCTCGGTGCAGTGATGGCGGTTCGCCCGGCGCACGATGTGGTGGGCACCCTAGGTGGGGAAGGACTGGATCGCGTCGTCATCGACGACGCACTTGCGGCGTTGGGAACCGGTCGCAGCTCGGTACATCACTACGCGAAGAACGAGTTCCTTGACGTCGAGGCGACGGTCTACATCGAGGTGTTTCGTGCCCCGCAGAAAATGGTGATCTTCGGCGCAGTGGATTTCACCGCGGCGCTCGTGAGGGCCGCGGTGAACCTCGGATACCACGTCGTCGTGTGCGATGCTCGCGAAGTGTTTGCTAGTCCACTTAGGTTTCCAGAAGCGGACGAAGTCATTGTCGAGTGGCCACATCGCTATCTGGAGAAAGTCGGCAGTACTTTGGGGCCGCGTGACGCTATCTGCGTGTTGACCCACGATCACAAATTTGACTTCCCGGCCTTGATCGGAGCGTTCGGGACGCGGGTGGGTTACATCGGAGCCATGGGATCACGCCGCACCAACGCAGAACGTATCGAACTTTTACGCGCCGACGGCGTGGGTGACGAAGCCCTTGCTCGCCTGATGGCTCCGATCGGCTTGGATATCGGTGCGCGAAACCCCGAAGAGACGGCCGTAGCGATTTTGGCGGAGATCATAGGCCTGCAATCTGGCACGAGAGTTCCGTCACTGCGCAACGGGACGGGGCGTATTCATCGTGCCCCGTCATGACCGCCGGAGTGTTGCTGTGCGCGGGCGGTTCTTCTCGATTTCACGGACCCCGACACAAGCTGCTCTCGAACTTTCGAGGTGAGCCGCTCGTCTACTGGGCACTGAGTCATCTCGTCGAGGCCACGCTGGATGAAGTCATCGTGGTGGTCGGGGGAGTCGACCTTGCGCCCATCCTCCATGATGTCGTCATCGTCGAGAACCTCGCGTGGAACACGGGCCAAGCGTCGTCATTACGTGCGGGCGTCGATGAAGCGAAGAATCGGGGTCACACTGCGGTCGTGGTGGGCCTGGGCGACCAGCCTTTCATTCCGGGCTCCGCGTGGAGAAGTGTGGCTGACTCGTCGAGTCCAATTGCGGTGTCGACTTTTGATGGCCGTCGCAGTCCACCTGTAAAATTGGCCAGCTCGGTGTGGGATCTGTTGCCGCAGAGTGGCGACGTGGGTGCACGCGAGTTAATGAGCGTCCGTCCTGATCTGGTAACGGAGATCACGTGTGAAGGAGATCCGGCGGACATCGATACTCTTGACGACTGGTATCGATGGCGCTGAGTCGGTGCATTCATAGGAACTCAGAGTCGAAACTACCCCGTTGAAGACTGGAGATTCGATGTTGCGGAGCGAGCCGAATAATTCGACTATTACGCTGCTGCAACAAATTATGTGGAAGGATCACCTTCAAGGAAATTCTGTGTTATAGAGTTGAGTCGAATAGCTATTCGTTAGGGTATCGCTCAAGCGCAGTGCCTATCCAGCGGGCGGTCGCTCAACCATCGAAGCGAGAAGAGACGTGAGTAGGGTCAATTTTGAGTAATCCAAGTGCTTCGTACTCGGTCACTATGCGCGTAGCGCTGGCCGAAGCGTCCGCGATTTCGGCGATATCGCATGCGGTGAGTGACGCCGGAGGACTCCTGACTGCACTTGACGTGGCCGAGCCCATTGAGGGCAAGATGACCGTTGACCTCACTTGTAATGCCTCGAACGATGAGCATGCAGTTCGCCTCGAAACTGCGGTGAACGCTATCGAGGGTGCCCATGTGCGCGTGGTTAGCGATCGAACATTCCTCATGCACCTCGGCGGAACCATTGGGATTGCGCCGAAAGTGACGCTGAAGACGCGTGACGACCTCTCTATGGCATACACCCCCGGTGTGGCGAGGATCTGTCAGGCCATTGCGGAAGATCCACAGAAGGTTCGAAACCTGACCATCAAGCGAAACACGGTCGCCGTGGTGACCGACGGTTCCGCAGTGCTGGGCTTGGGAAACATCGGGCCCGAGGCGGCATTGCCGGTGATGGAGGGCAAGGCGCTTCTCTTTAAGCAATTCGCCAACGTCGATGCTTGGCCCGTCTGTCTCGCCACACAGGACACTGATGAGATTGTCCGCATTGTCCAGTGCATCGCTCCCGTCTATGGCGGAATCAACCTGGAGGACAT
>PMTL01000111.1 GCA_003168075.1 Acidimicrobiaceae bacterium | reverse complement strand
AACGATATTGCGCAACGACGGCGTCGAGCCGCGACCGTTGCGTTAGGCCTCGGTGATGAGGAGGACCTTTCCTATCTCTAAGGAGAACCAAGATGGGTGATCACTCCGAACTGCTCGAAGAACTCCAGGCGGGCATCGCTGAACTCACCACCAGTGAGAGGTGGATGCGCTACCTCGAGGTGCAGAGCCGGTTCTATTCGTACAGCCCCAACAACGTCATGTTGATCGCCCTGCAAAAGCCCAACGCCACGAGAGTCGCTGGATATAAGACCTGGCAGTCGTTGGATCATCAGGTGAGGACCAAAGAGTCGGCGCTGCGGATCCTGGCGCCGATGAGGTACAAGAGGGATGACGTGACTGAGGGCGAAGATGTCCGCGAGATTCGAGGTTTCAAAATGGTGCCGGTCTTTGACATTAGCCAGACTGATGGCCCCGACCTATCCGAGGCGGTGAGCAAGTTGGAAGGACTCGCGCCCGAGGGCGTGTTCGACCGGCTCACCGAGTTCGCCCACAGTATTGGTTTTCGCGTCGAGCGACCCGAGTCCCTGGATAGCGGGGCCAATGGTGACACGACCCACTCGTCGGGACTCATTCGCGTGGTCAGCACCAACTCCGAGGCGCAACAGGCCAAGACGCTCGCCCACGAGATTGGCCACGCCCTCCTGCATGATCCGGAGTATGTGACGACCAAGGACTTGAGCCGTGGACTCAAGGAACTCGAAGCCGAGTCCACCGCTTACGTCATCTGCACGGCGCTCGGCATGGACACCAGTGACTACTCCTTCGGCTACGTCCTCGGATGGACTGGTGGAGCCCCTGATGCGATCGAGGGCATCAAGGCGTCCACGGGGCGCATCCAGAAGGCTGCCACGGCAGTACTCAAGACTTTCGAGGTCGAAGGACCTACGGCCGAGCTCGCGAACGGACCAAGCGTGGAATTGATCGCTGAGCACACCTTTAGTGTCGGCACACCACTCGCCGGTGAAAGTCAAGTTGAAATACTTGTTGAGAGCGAGAGCGTTCACGAGCTCGACGCTGTGTCGTTGGGGAACGTAGGGATGACCAAGGTTGGTCTCCCCCGTCGAGATGCCGATGCCCGTAATTACCGGCCACTTTCCGGGACAGAACTCGATGATTTCGGTTGCTTCACCGCCATGTCTCGAGACCTCGAGAACTGAAAGGAGAGATTGAATGTCCGAGCCAATATCGATGATCTCAAACCAAGATTCCTCTTTGGAGGAGGTGGATTCCCATTCCGGTGAGGCAGAATTGCCGTTCACCGAAATGCGATTTGGGAATCATTGGACGGACCCTCTTTCCGACGAACTTCGCCTCGAAAGTGGTGCTATCGACTGGCAATCTGAAAACGTCGACGGTGATCGTATCGACGATCTAGTCATCCAGAATGCCTTGATTGTTCAAAGAGAAATACTCGTTTCGAAACTTCTGATCACCGTGTCTGAAGCAGGTCGAGTTCTTGCCATCAGTCGTTCAAAGGTGTACGAGTTAATGGAAGCGGGATACATCCCTTCGGTATGCATTGGTCGGTCAAGACGGATCAGGGTCAGTGACTTGGAAGCGTTCGTGGACAGCGTTGAACGTTAATAATGGGAACAGCGAAATGTTCTCGAACTACTAACGTTTCTCGCCATTGAAGGAGGCCAAATGACCAGTCGTAGAGGCAACGGTGAAGGATCGGTCTACAAAACCAAAGATGGCAAATGGGTCGCGTCAATCGATTTGGGCTGGGTTGATGGAAAGCGTAAACGTCGCACGTTTCAGGCCAAGACGCAGGCCGAGGCAATACGTAAAATGCGTGAACTTCAGCCCCAAAAGAATCACGGTACCCAACTGGCTTCGGAGCGCCTAACTGTAGAGCAGTACCTCGAGACGTGGCTTACCATGAGAATTCCAGGAACAGTTTCGGTGAGGACAGAGGAGATATATGCACGTGTCGTTCGCCTCTATTTGATTCGCCACATTGGAAAGATTCGACTCAACAAGTTGACGCCTACTGATGTGAACGCCATGATGATTGCGCTTGGAGAAAGCGGATTTTCAGCGTCAACAAGACGAATGGCTCGGGCGACACTTCGTCGAGCACTTCGAATGGCCGAGCAGGATGGCTTAGTCACGCGCAACGTCGCAGCGATCGCTGAGGGTCCAAAAATGCCTCTCCGCGAAGGTCGAACTATGACACCTGAACAGGCGCAGATCTTCCTCACCGCTTGTAAGGAGTACCGTCTCGGAACTGCATACGCTTTGGCTCTATTGCTCGGGCTACGTCGAGGAGAAGTCATCGGCCTCAAATGGACGGATATCGAACTGTCCCAAGACGTCGTCGAGATTTCTGTGCGTCGTCAGCTTGTTCGCGATGACGCAGGAGTGCGGTTGAGCGAACTCAAGACCAAGGGGAGTCGGCGCACACTCCACTTATCTGCACCTCTTGTTGATTTACTCGAATGTCATCGTCGACAGCAGGATAAGGAGGCGCGTCTCCTGGGCGAGCATTGGCGCAACGCGGAAGACCTCATTTTCACCAACACGCATGGAGAATTTTTGGACCCGAGCGACTTTGGCAAAGGAGTTCCTCGAATCACCGGAAAAGCCGGGCTTGGGCATTGGTCAATCCATGAGCTTCGACACTCTTGTGCCTCCCTGATGTTCTCGATGAACGTCCCCCTAGATGCGGTGTCGGACCAACTCGGTCACGCTTCAATAGGGGTTACCAAAGGTGTCTACGTGCATCTCTTGCCTGGATCACGAGTCAAGGCGGCTAAAGCGATGGAGGAACTTCTCTTTAAGGATTTCGTGCCTGTCGCGCGTCCCCCTCAAGAGCCCGTGGCTAGACCATTGGCTAGACTTTCTCTAGCCAATGATAATAACGAGTCCTTGATCAGGACTTCAGTGGGCCGCCCGGGTCTCGATCCCGGCACCTTGAGATTAAAAGTCTCCTGCTCTTCCCGATGAGCTAGCGGCCCGGTGGATAAAGATTTGCATTGCGAAATGCTCACACCCCGGACAAACGAGGATAGTTGATGGATGAATGGAGAATCTAAGTCCATTAACTTCGCGCGACAACGTTGCCACTAGTTCTATAAGAAATGTAAGTTCGCTAACTCATCATGTCATGAACCAGGGGAATCACTCGGCTGCCGTAGAGCTCAATGCTGCGCATGAGGAGCGAGTGAGGAAGGCGTCCCGCACTGTATTTCATGTCGAATCTGCTGAGTCCGAGTGTCGTGGCCGTGGCGGCGATCTTTTGAGCGACGGTCTCGGGCGAACCTACGTACCAGGAACCATGAGGTCCCGCGTCCCTCTCAAAGTCGGCTCGCTGCACGGGTCCCCAACCACGTTCGGCACCAATCCGGTCGCGCATCTGCTTCATATACGGCCAGAGTTGATTCTTCGCGTCGTCGTCCGTATCGGCGACGAAGCCCGGAGAGTGGACCGCGACGGGTAGGCGGACCGTCCCCAGAGAGTCGAGTTCGCGATAATAAAGGTCAAGGAACGGCTTGAACCGAGTGGGATCGCCTCCGATGATCGCCAGCACGAGCGGCATCCCATAGCGCGCGGCTCTCACGACCGACTTCGGGCTTCCGCCGACGCCGATCCACGTGGCGAGGTGTCCCGACTCCGTCGTGGGGTAGACCCGCTGATTGGAGAGTGCGGATCTGGTGGTGCCGCGCCAGGAGACTGGACCCTCTTTGAGTAGTTCAGCGAAGAGCCCGACCTTCTCTTCGAAGAGAATCTCATAGTCCTTGAGGTCATAACCAAAAAGGGGAAATGACTCGGTGAAAGAGCCGCGACCGAGTATCAGCTCGGCCCGACCGTTGGAGACGGCGTCCAGAGTGGCGAAGCGCTCGAAAACGCGAACAGGGTCGTCGGAACTCATGACCGTCACGGCTGATCCGAGACGGATCCGCGTGGTTCTTCCGGCAATCCCTGCCAAGACCATCTCGGGCGACGAGACGGCGAAATCATCTCTATGGTGCTCACCAACTCCGAAGAAGTCGACGCCTAGTTCATCGGCGAGCACGGCCTGCTCGACCACGTCGCGAATGACGTGCGCGTAAGACTGAAGATTCCCTTCGGAACTTTCTGTGATGTCACCGAACGTGTCGAGTCCCAGTTCGAGTCGCTGTTTCATTGTGAGCATCCTCCCTCTTCGGTCGAGAATCGTTTCTGATGATGTGATTGTTAGCATTTCACAGGCGCTGTCGGCGATGACCATCGTGGTCAACTGCAAAAAGCCCGACATAATGAAGCATCGATGGGCCCAGCCCTGATTCGCGGGCGCTGTAATAAATTTTAAGAACTGTTGTCGCAAGCCAGTCTTCACGGACGTACGGAAAGTCCGAAACGTGGCTCACATAACCCTGTTGAGTTCTCTCCAGGCAACGTCTGTCACTGGCGCACGCTTCATTCAATGTAAGTGCGCAACGTTAGTGGTTGATACGCCGTCGACGGAGTTCTCGAAGGTCGAGAATACTTGTGACTACGATGCCCGCGATAAAGAGTATTTGAATCGCACCAAGTAGCCACGACCGTTGTCCGAACAGTTCAACAGCCAGAAGAACCAGCACCACAACAGCGAAGAGGGCCCGAAGGCGGAGCCACTTAGTTTCGAACAGAAGTCTCATGAGTGAATCCTCCGTCGTGTCGATCAGACCTCGAGAACAGACTTCGATTCTCCCGACACTGCAACGGGCCCCTCTACGCCGCGTCAGTGTGAGAGGTGTTCTCCGTCATTTTCGACACGATGGAAGGAATCTCAAGTGTCGAAATCGCGACACTGTCCGGTGGTGGCGTTGCGAGCAATTCTGATTGAGGAATTGCACTGAGGGCTGCCTTCAGCAGCATCGTCATCGTGACCCTGTTCTTCGGGTTCACCTTGGCGTCGACTCGGCGGCTGTCGAGGTGGACTACGTCGTCGTCCTCGATTCCCATCTTGTTGATCAACATCGGTGGCTCCCTTCCTCACGAACGGGAATTCAGTGAGCATCGGGTACTACGTGATCGCGGACTCGCCACAATCACACCTTGTGGCGTTACTCCCACGCTATTTCGACTACCCACCGAAACGAGGTATTTCGAGGCTGAATTGCTCCGATCAGTCAGAGTCCTGATGAACGCCGCAAAAAGTTCGACGCAATTGGAGTGACGACGGGGGACTGAGTTCATCGAGTGGCGGGGCAACGATCGGTCCGAGGTCCGGTCCGAAGTATCGTGGTTGAAATGTCTGAGTTCAACAACGAGTCCGTCGCCACTATCGAGACCACCCTCAACTACGTCGATCGAGTTCTAGAACGCCTGCGCGTTGGAACATATCGCAGTTGTCAGGTCTGTCAGACACCGATTAATGAGGCCAATCTGATGGCCACTCCACTCCTAGCGAACTGCCCCTCACACCCCGAACTCGCCTAATTTTTGTACAACGACGAAGATGCCGGCAGGTTCACCTGCCGGCATCTTCGTCGTTGATTGGCCATTCGTGAGACGCGGTGGGGAGAGCGTCCTTGGCGTCTCTTATCGACTATGCAGCCAGTTCGTATTCCTCCTCGAGATGGTCGGGAAAAAAGTCGGCGTGCGAAACAACGACCTCTGGTTTGGTACGGGCTTGGTGCTTCATGCCGATGATGAGCGGCACTACCGCGATGGAAACGCCGAGAATGGCAAAGGGAATATTCAGTAAATAGATGTTCATAGTGTTCTTCGTCGGCGTGTCTTTCACACCAACTTTCCTCCTCACAACCATCTAACCCTCAGGAGATTAAGAGACCTTATGGAGAGCTTCAGTCTTCGGACAGATGTTGGTCAGAGTTCGTTAAGAAGTGTCGCTGAGTTGTCTGTGAGATGGAGGAATCTCCGGGCCCTTGGGGCTTACGAGACAAGAAAAACCCCGGTGGCCAGGGCCACCGGGGTTTTTCTTATGTTGCCAACGCTGAACTATTTTTTGGTGGCCCAGAAGATCTCTGCGATTGCGTCGATTTCGCTCAGTAACTTATCGGCGACGGCAACGTCGTTGGTCTTCTTCGCTTCGCCAGCGGTCTTGGTCGCGGTCCAAAAGAGTTCGTGCAAGGTGGGGTGCGCCTCCAGGTGAGCGGGCTTGAAGTAGTCGGTCCACAGGACCCAGAGGTGGTGCTTCACCAGATCGCTGCGCTCTTCCTTGATGAACGTTGCGCGTACCTTAAAGTCGCCATCGTCGGAGGCGTTGTACTTCTCCATGCAGGCCTTCACCGACTGCGCTTCGAGACGAGCCTGGGCGGGGTCGTACACTCCGCAGGGCAAGTCGCAGTGAGCCGATACGCTCAGCGGAGCGCTGACCGTGTCCAGGAGGTTGTTGATGCGGGAAAGAAGCGTCATGGCTTCACCTTTCGATAGACCGGGTCTTACGTAGACCATTTCTCTTGTGGTCAGGTTAGCCAGAAGAGTCGTCTAGCGTTCACGGTCGTGGCCGAGTTGCTGCAGTCTCTGATTCGACGTGTCAAGGTCGAGGGCTACTCGATGCTGCCTACCTACGTGCCGGGCGAGCACCTGACCGCGGTGCGAAAATGGCGAAGAGTGCGCGTCGGCGACGTGGTCGTCGTGGCCGATCCTCGCGAACCTGCGCGCTGGCTCCTCAAGAGGTGCGTTGCTCGAACCGGTGCAATGTTGGACCTGCGAGGGGATAATGAGTTCGCGAGCACGGATTCGCGCGATTTCGGGCTCGTGGCCAGTTCTGGAGTCCGCTACCTCGTGCTGGGGGCAAAGAAGCAGTCGTTGAATCCTGAGTAGTCTTATCGGGAATCGACCGGTAGGCTCTCGTCGTGGCTCGTCTCGCTGTTCTCTCGTATCACACGTCTCCCCTGGCCCAGCCCGGTACCGGAGACGGCGGCGGCATGAACGTCTACGTCCGTGAGCTCGCGAGCGCGGTCGCTCGTCAGGGCCACGAGGTCGACGTCTTCACTCGGCGCGACTCGACGTCAGTTCCTACAACGCAACTGGTGGAGCCGGGCTTTCGCGTGCACCACGTCGCGGCGGGACCCGCGCGCAGCCTCGAGCGTCACGAGTTGGCCGATCACATCAAGGTCTTTACCGACGAGGTCGCCACGTATTTCGAACGTCACGGCGCGCCCAACGCCATCCACGCCAACTACTGGCTCAGCGGCCTCGCTGGTCACCGCCTGAAGCACGAGTTGGATATCCCGCTCATCATGACCTTTCACACCCTCGAACGGGTCAAGGCCGACCACTTCGAAAGCGAGTCCGAGGACCGCGCACACCAAGAAGCGGCAATCTTCGCCTGCGCTGACGCGGTGCTCGCCAGTTGCGACGTCGAGGCCGCTCAATTCGTCACGTACTACAACGCCGATCCCGCGCGCGTGCGCGTCGTGCCGCTGGGCGTACAGCACGCCTTCTTCGCACCCGGTGACCAGCGGGCGGCGCGCCAAGCCCTCGGTCGTGACGAGAACGACACCATGCTGTTGTTCGTTGGTCGGCTCCAAACATTAAAGGGCGTTGAGCTCGCCCTCGAAACGTTGATCACGTTGCGTGTTCGTGGTCGCGACGCCAGCCTCGCGATTGTCGGGGGCCCTTCGGGTCCCGACGGCAACGCGACTCTCGCCCGATTGCACCGGCGCGTGCGTGACGCCGGGGTGATCGAGCACGTCAGCTTCGTCGCGCCCCAGAGTCACCAATTGCTCTCCACCTGGATGCGCGCCGCCGACGTCACGCTGGTGCCGTCGCGCTCAGAGAGTTTCGGACTGGTGGCCCTCGAGTCGTCGGCGTGCGGCACGCCGGTCGTGGCGAGTGCCGTCGGCGGCCTCTTGACGCTCGTCGAACCGGGAAGTAATGGCCAACTCGTCGCCCAGCGCGACGCGGACGTGTGGGCCGACGCAGTAGAAGAGGTCATGAACGACAACTTCAACTGCTCGATGTCCAACTCCGCAGTGTTGCTCTCCCAGCGGTACACGTGGCGTTCGGCGGCGGAGTCCTTGGACGCGTTGGTGGTGCGGCTCATGGAAGCGGGTCTGGTTCGTTGCTAGTTGCGCTAGCGCCCACCTGATCAGGGCCGCGTGTCGCTCGCTACCGCCAATAAGGTCAGCGACAATTTATCGAGCCTGAAGGCGTGAAAGGGCAGTGTCTTCGTGAACAGGGTGACCTCGAGCTTGGCGACGACGACTGAGTGCAGGGGCTATTTTGCTGCTCGAACTTCACGAGGCATGACGCTTGCACGGGCGAGTCGCGCCATGAAGGGTTTTGGCGAGGCCTTGTAATGTACGACCATGTCGTTTCAACTCGTAGTCATCGGTGGCGGGCGTATGGGCTCGGCCCTGATTGAGGGGCTCCTGGGCGCCCAGTGGTGCGAACCCGGCTCGCTGGCGATCGTGGAAAGTTCGCTCGAACAGCGCCGGGCGCTCTCCGAGCGTTTCGCTGGCGTGACGGTGCTGGCGTCGTTGGAACTCGATCACGTCGGTCCCGACACCGGCGTCGTTTTGAGCGTCAAGCCCGACTACGCCGAGGGTGTGGCTCGTCTGGCGGCGGCTTGTGGCGTGACGCGGATTCTTTCGGTGGTCGCCGGGCTCTCGACGGCCCGCATCGAGGCGGTGTTCCCTCAGCCGGTCGCCGTCGTACGTTCGATGCCCAACACGCCGGTGCTGATTCGTCAGGGCGTGAGCGCCATCGCCGGCGGGTCTCAGGTCACCGCGGCGGACCTTGACTGGGCCGAGTCGATCCTCGGTGCGGTCGGCACGGTGGTGCGAGTGAGCGAGCGTAGCATCGACGCGGTGACCGGACTTTCGGGTTCCGGGCCTGCGTATTTCTATCTGGTCGTCGAAGCGATGATCGAGGCGGGTGTTCATCAGGGTCTCTCGCGTGAGGTGTCACGTCAATTGGTCGTGGGGACTTTTCAAGGATCCGCGGCGCTCCTGGTCGAGTCGGGCGAGTCGCCCGAAGAATTGCGAGCCCAAGTGACCAGCCCCGGCGGCACGACGGCCGCGGGCCTTCGAATGCTGGAGTCGCGCGCGGTTCGCGCCGCTTTCCTCGAGGCCGTCGCCGCGGCTGCGGAGCGCTCTCGCCAACTCGGGCGTTAGGTCCCTACCAATTCTTAACTTGATTGGCTAGCGTTAGGCGATGGCGTCCCCCCGTCTACGGCCTCGAAAACTTTCTGAACCCACGATTTCGCGCCTGCCCGTCTATCAGCGCATCGTCGAGGGCTGGCAGCGACGCGGCGAGAACAGCATCGACTCGCGCCAGATCAGCGAGCTCGCGGGCGTCACCGCTACCACCGTGCGACGCGACTTGGCGGGACTGGGATCGCTGGGCACTCGGGGGTCGGGTTACGAGGTAGACGTTTTGGTCGAACGTATCGGCGAAGCTCTCGGGCACGACCGCTCGTATCAGATAGTGGTAGTGGGACTAGGCAACTTGGGCCGAGCACTGGTCAATTCCTCCAACTTCCTCATTCGCGGCGCCAACCTGGCCGCACTCTACGACAGCGATCCCGCGCAGATTGGTAGCGAAGTCGCCGGTCACATCGTTCGCTCCATCGACGAGGACATGGTTCCCGCGACGGTCGGCGTGATATGCGTTCCGCCCGAAGCGGCTCAAGGTGTCGCGGACAAACTCGTCGCCGCCGACGTTCACGCCCTGCTCAACTTCGCCCCCCAGGTACTCAACGTGCCCCTGGGCACCGCGGTGCACTACGTGGACTTCTCTATTGAACTGCAGATCCTGATGTACCACCTCAACAACGGGACCGGCCCCCTGGGCGGGGGACTGCTGCACTCGTTGGGCATCGCCGCCACCAAACCGCTGCGAACGCCGTAGAATTAACGAAGTGAGGCGAGCAACATGGCACTGATTGCGGTGGGCCTCGACCACGAACACGCGAGCCTCGATCTTCTCGAGCGTGCCACAGTCCTCGAGCACGAGTGGGTGAAGGTCCTGCGGACCCTGGTGAGCCACCGCAACATTCACGAGGCGGTCTTCGTTTCGACGTGTCTGCGTACCGAAGTTGTCGCCGTCATCGACCGCTTTCACGGGGCCATCGAAGAAATTACCGCGACACTCTCGCAGGTCACTGGTCTGGCGCTCAGTGAGTTTGAGGAGCACCTGAGTGTGCACTTCGACCGCGGTGTCGCCAATCACCTCTTCTCAGTGTCAGCGGGACTGCGTTCAGTGGTTCCGGGGGAATTCGAAGTGCTGGGCCAGTTGCGCCGGGCGCTGGAGCTCGCGAGCGACGAGCACGTCGCCGGGCCGATGCTGACCGATCTGTTCCAAAAGGCTCTGACTTCGGGGCGTCGGGTTCGCAATGAAACGTCGATCGCTCGTGGGACGACGAGTTTCGCTCACGCCGCGGTGGAGGTGACACTCGAGTCGCTCGCCGACGACGCCAGCGGCGCCAACGTAGTGGTGGTGGGAGCGGGTCAACTCGCCGGCGGCGTGGTGCGTAGTCTCCTCGCGGCTCCCGCGGGCATCGGGCGCGTCGTGGTGTGCAACCGAACCCTCTCGAAGGCCGAGGATCTACGCCGCACTCTCTCTGACGAGCGCATCGCGGTCGCCCCCCTCAGTGAACTCGATGATCATCTGGCCCGCGCGCGCGCTGTCGTCGTCGCCGTGGAAGTGCCCGATCCACTCATCACCACCGAGACTCTGCACTTGCGCGCGCGGCCGCTGTTGGCAATGGACTTGGCGGTTCCCCGCGGGGTTGCGCGCGACGTCGACACGCTCGAGGGAGTGACCCGTATCGACATCGGCGCGCTGCACGAACGGGTGAACCAAGCGCTCGACGACCGTCGCGAGGCGGTCACCGCCGCCGAGACCATCGTCGCCGACGACGTGGAGAAATACGTCGAGGACCAGCGCGCGAGGGGCGCGGCCGCCATCGTCTCGGACCTGCGCGCGCATTTCGACACCCTCGTGGCGGCCGAGTTCCAGCGACGCTCCTCGGAGATCGACGCGCTGGGCGAACCCGAGGCGGAGTTGTTGCGTTCAGTGGTGCGCTCGGTAGTGGCCAAGATCGCGCATCGCCCGACCACGGCTCTCAAGGAGTCCGCGGGCACCGATCAGGGCGCGCGACTGAGCGAGGCCGTTCGTACGCTGTTCGACATCTGATGAACGTTGTGCGACTCGCGACGCGTCGCTCACCTCTCGCATTGCTCCAAGCCCGCTACGTGCAAGATCGATTGCTCGCCCACGACGTCGTGGCGGAATTGGTCTTGGTTGAGACCAGCGGCGACATTACTTTGGATGTGCCGCTGTCGAGTCTGGGCGGCCAGGGTATCTTCACCGTGGAGGTTCAACGTGCCGTGCTCCGTGGTGAGGCCGACGTGGCGGTCCATTCGGCCAAGGACTTGCCGAGTACAACACCCGAGGGACTGACTCTGTCGTGCGTGCCAGAACGGCGCGACCCCGTGGACGTCCTCGTCGGGCGCGCGCTCGCCGGACTCGGACCGGGAGCCACCGTGGCGACCGGATCGCCGCGGCGCCGGGCCCTACTACTCGAACGCCGGCCCGACCTTCACATTGTCGAACTGCGCGGCAACATGGCAACTCGACTGGCTGCGCCGGAGCGCGACGGCATTGACGCCGTCGTGGCTGCTGCCGCGGCGCTCGAACGGCTCGGCGAGACGTCCCGAGTTGACGAGCGGCTGGACCCCGCGTGGTTCGTTCCCCAAGTCGGTCAAGGTTCACTGGCCCTCGAAGCGCGTGCTGATGACACGGCGACACAAGCAATGCTGGCACTCCTCAACGACCTCGATGCCTACGAGGCCCTGGCGGCCGAGCGGGCGTTTTTGAGAGAACTCGGTGCCGGTTGCTCGGTGCCCGCTGGCGCGTACGCGACGTGGGACACCGGGGTCCTCTCGGTGTCGGGACTGATGATCGCCGATGATGGGAGCAGCAGTGTCCGTCATCGGGTGAGCGGGCGTGACCCCGAAGTGTTGGGGCGAGCGCTGGCGTGCACTCTGCGCGACGATCTTGAGGGTTCCTCATTGCCGGGCTGGCGGCACTGACGTGCTGGTCGCTCTCACTCGTGAGCGCGGACGCAACGAGGAACTGCGACGACTGGTGCGAGAGCGCGCCGACGTCGTGGAGACGCCGCTCACGACCACCCGTTATCGGCCGCTACAGGAGGTGCACGACGAAGTGCGCGCGGTGCGACACTTCGGGTTGTTCCGTTCTCTCGTGGTGACGAGTTCGCGAAGTGAACGCTACGTCGCGGTGGCCCGAGACGCCCTCATTGATCACTGCGAGGTCTTCAGTGTCGGCGCACACACGAGCGAGGTCCTCGAACGAGGTGGAGTGTTCGCAACCCGTGAGTCGTCGGGCACGTCGCGCGACCTGGTGCCGTTCGTCACCGAAGGTCCCGTGCTCATCCTGGGGGCGGTGAACGGCCGCAATGAGCTAGTACGTGAACTCAACGATCGTGACCTTGGTCCTGTCGTGGTGGAGTGCTATGAGACCCTCCCCGCGGCACTCGAAGAGGACAGCGCCGAACAACTACGCCGCGCCGACGTCGTCTTCATCGGCGCTCCCTCGGCGTGGCGAGTTGCCCTCTCCGTGGTATCGGAGGATGCCTGGGTTCTCGTTCCCGGTGAGACGACCTTGGATGAGGTTCGAATGACGCACCAGCGGGTCCTCGTCGGCTGGGGCGCAAAATTCGACGACGCCTGGCAGCAGATCACCGACGCGAGGTCATAACTGCTGGCCACGTCGACTAGAAAACTCTCACCACGTGGTTGCATGTGACGCCGTGCCGTTCTACTATTCGCTCTATTGCTGGGCGTGACGAAGGGGTTGTCGATGGCCGAAATTCTCGATACGTCTGTACCCGAGCACCACGGACCGCCGCCGGACCGTCCGAAGATTCAAATCGTTCCGCTGAAGGGGCTGCCCGTCGCGGCGCTCGCCGTGGCGTTCGTCTTCGTGGCGATCGCCACGAATTGGAAGTGGATGTTGATGTTCGCCCACGTCGTGGGCGGGGGACTGTGGACCGGGATTGACCTGTTCGTCGGTTTCGTGATTGGTCCGATTCTCGGGCGTCTGTCGATCCCGGCTCGCGCCGAGTTCTCCGCAAAATTCATGCCGGCGATGGTGATCATTATGCCGACCATCGTGACGATGAACTTAGGTTCGGGTTTTCAGATTGCCCGCCTGTTGGGCAACCTCAGCACTTCCAGTCCGAACCATTCGTGGCTCATCGCCTCAATGTGCGTCGTGGGTATCATGGCGGTGATCGCCCTGGGCGTGCTCGAGCCGGCCAACNNTTCATCTACACCGCCGGCATCACCGGCGTGATGCAAATTGCCACGCTGGTCATCATGACGAGGGTGGCCACCCAGTGAGTGCCGACACCCCTCCCAGTGGCGACCGCGCGTTTCCACCCATCGCGTGGCTGACGACCGGCGCACTGACCTCAGCGGTTATTGGAGGCATCTTGATGGCCTCGTACGCGCCCCGCAAAGCTCCACTCGGTATCGCCACCGCCTTGCTGGTGTTGGGAGTCGTACTACTGGGAATCGCGGCGGGGCTCTTGAGCCACCTGAAGGACTTCGCGTGGCCGACATTCAACAAGGTATTCAAGTGGGCGCTCCTCGCCTACGTGGTTGAAGCCGGCATGATCGAGTTCGCCTTCGCGCGCAATCACACGAGTGGAGCGTCGTTGCTGATCGTAACCGGGATGCTGGTGATCTTCGGCGTGAGCGTTCCCTCGACGATTGCCTTCACCGTCGCGAGGTACGCTGACGCTTGATCGCCGAGAGACGGTGCCGAGACACTTCTGAAGAGTCCGAAGTGGTGGCCAACCGTGGCGAAAGAGAATGTCGTCGCCATCCCCGATTTTTGTCAAGGCCCTGGTTAGTCTCAAAAAAGGCCCTGATGTATTTGGTCTGGAAGAGGTCATCGTATGGTGCTACGCACGGGTTTTCTTCGATTTGCGACCGCCGCGATTCTCGTAGTGGCTGGCATGATGGTGGGTGTCGTTGGTTCATCAGCGCTGACCGGTAGCGCGACAGCAAAGACCACGACCTTCTATGCATGTTTACAAAAAGGCGCGCTAACACGCGTAAGCACTGGCCGCGAGACTTGTCACGGTGGTTCACGATTGGTGTGGTGGAATCAGATAGGTCACACCGGCGCCGCCGGTGTGCGCGGTGGCGCGGGGCCCAAGGGTTCCACTGGTGTTCAAGGTTTGGCGGGGCCCAAAGGGTCCACTGGTGTCCAAGGATTGTCGGGGCCGAAGGGGGCTACGGGATCGGTTGGGCCAGCGGGCACTACATACAGTTGTTCAGCACCTCTCGGGGTAGGAGGAGATTTTGGTGAGTGTGACTTGACCTCGGCCAACTTCGCTAGCGCTGACTTGACCGGCGCTAACCTCAGCGGGGCCAATNNCGTCCATCAATCTCAACGGGGCCAACCTGGCGGGCGCCAACCTGACCGGAACGTTCGTCTATACGTCCTCAACGACCGCCGAAGACGCCAACTTTAGTGGAGCCAACCTGACGGGCGCGTACCTCTACGACTTCGCGAACTTCGCTAACGACAATTTCACTGGGGCCAACCTGACGAGCGCGTACCTCTACGACTCTGCGAACTTCTCGAACGACAACTTCACTGGCGCAGATATGGCGAGCGCCCACCTCTACGACAACGCCAACTTCACCGATGCCAACTTCACCGACGCCAACTTGACCGGCGCGCTACTCAGCGAGACCACGCTCTCGTCAGCCATTTGGTACGACTCGACGTGCCCTGGGGGAACGAACTCCAGCGCGTATACGCCGCAAACATGCGTGGGACACTGACGCCGTAGGGCGAGTCAAACGAACGACGTTGGCCCGTTGCACACCGGTGTGAATTTTTCTCACCGTCGGGGGGTCGTCACCGAGTCAAAACTTGACTAACTTCGATTCCCTAGTCAACTTTGTGGGGGATGAAGCGATGACGACAGTTTCCGCTTTCGAGCGTGGCGAATCGCCGAAGACCGACGC
>PMTL01000165.1 GCA_003168075.1 Acidimicrobiaceae bacterium | reverse complement strand
CACGCCGGAGCCGCTCCCCCGCGCTTCGCGGCCGCGTAGGCCAGGTCGAGCGCCGGGAACGCGTCACGGTCGGGTGCGTGGAAATCCAAGGTGAGCGACTGGGTAAAGTCGAGTTGTCCCCAGTGGTGCGCTAGGCGCGCGGGCGAGCCGAGGCAGTAGGCAATGGGAAGTCGCATGTCGGGCGCCGACAGTTGCGCGAGTACCGAGCCATCGACGTATTCGACCATCGAATGCACGATGGACTGGGGATGTACGACGACGTCGATCCTCTCCACTTCGATACCAAAGAGCGCGGACGCCTCGAGGACCTCCAGGCCCTTGTTCATCAACGTCGAGGAGTCGATGGTGATCTTGGGCCCCATCGACCACGTCGGGTGCGCCAGGGCGTCGGCCTTGGTGATACGAGAGAGTTGCTGGGCGTCCCAGTCGCGAAACGGTCCGCCCGATGCGGTCAGGAGGAGTCGGGCCACGTCGGGGTGACCCGGTTCGATCGAACCGATCAGACACTGGTGGATGGCACAATGTTCGGAGTCCACGGGCAGGATCTGAGCGCCCGGCGTTGAGCGCGCCTTCGCCACCAGAGGTGCGGCGGCGATGAGGGATTCCTTGTTCGCGAGCGCCAGACGCGCTCCCGCCTCGAGCGTCGCTAGGGTCACCGGAAGTCCCGCAAAACCCATGACCGCATTCACGACGACGTCTGCGCTAGCGGCGAGCTCGCGAAGTCCCTTTTCTCCGATCACGATGTCAACGTTTCCCACGAGTGCACTCAGACGTCGTCGGTCCTCGTCATCGCTGACGCCCACGCTGGTGACGTGAAACTCATTGACGATGGCGGCGAGCTCGTCCACGCGGTGGCCCCCGGCCAGAGCTACGAGTTCGAAGCGACCGGGTTCGCGTCGCAACACGTCGATCGTCTGTGAGCCGATAGAGCCGGTGGCTCCCATCAGCGCCACACGAGTGCGCCAGGCCACCATCGCTAGCCCAGCGACAGCAGGTGAGTCATGAAGTAGATGGTGGGCAGCGCAAACAATAGTCCGTCCACGCGATCGAGCATTCCGCCGTGACCGGGCAGCAGGTGCCCCAGATCCTTCACACCGAGCGTGCGCTTGAACATGGACTCGAACAGGTCACCCATCGGCACCACGACTGCGACGGCCACCGCACACTCCAGGCCGTGCGTCATGGTCCAAGGATGCATCATCGGCAAGACGATGATGCCGACGAGGAGCGTCAGGACGGTGCCGCCAATCGTGCCTTCGATTGTCTTGTTGGGCGACAGTCGCGGGCTTAACGGTCGTTTGCCCAGCCACCGTCCAATGAAGAGTGCGCCAGAATCGTTGGCCACCGTGAGCCACACGGCGCCCAGCACGTACGCCAGGCCGTGCTTATGAGGGAAGTTGTGCGGCGAGATCATCAAGAGCGCGAAGGAGCCCAAGACGCCCACCCAGGCGTAGACGAAGATCGTCGCGCCCACACCGTCGACGACGTCGATCAACCGCTCGGCACTGAGGTACCAGACGAAGGAGAAGATCACCAGTAGTGCGGTGACCACTCCGACGGCGCCGAGGCCTTTCTCGTAAACCGAGACGCACACCGTCACCACGGCGGTCAATCCGAGAATCGTCGCGGGGTGCGCGCCTACCGTACGGAATCCGGCGAAGGCCTCCCCCGCGGCCAACGCTAACGAGGCGGTCACCAGGATCGCCACCGGAATGGCGCCCATGTAGAAGATGCCAAAAACGATCGCAGCAAGAACGACACCCGTGAAGGTAGCCACCGATACACTGCGCGACCGACTTTGGCGTACCGCGCGGCCCGACAAGGCATCGTCACGGTGAGTCCGGCGGGTGCGGTGCGCCCGAGTGGGTTCGGGGCGTGGAGATTCGTCGACGATCTCCTCGTTAATTAACGGCTCGGAATTGAACTCCCAGGGCCGCAGGTCGTCATCGTTCTTCTCCACGGCCAGCAGCGACGCGTCGAACTGTTCTTCGTGGGCGACCCAGTCCGCTTCACCCTCTCGCCACGCCGGAGCGGGAATGGCGGCCCAGGGATCGACGCCGTCGGCCGCCTCGCGAGCGACGACGATCGGCACCTGACCCGTCGGCGCGTCAGTCCAGTGCGGCAACAACGTGTCGGGGTCGACCTGGGGCGCGTCCTCGACGACGAAACCAGCGACGTCGGCCCCGGTGATCGTGACGCGAGGGTCGCTGACGCTCACCACCGGGGTTTCGCCAGTGGGCACGTCAATCAGGTCGTCGTCGTCAGACCTCAAGAAGCTCCTGCTCCTTGTGCGAGAGGAGGGCGTCCACCACCGCCACCTCGTCTTGAGTCATCTTGTCGAGCACCTTCTCGAAGTGCTCGATTTCGTCCTTCGAGAGACCCTGCTCCTTTTCGAGGTTCTCGAGCTCTTGGCGCGCGTGTCGACGCACCGCGCGCAACGCGACTTTGGCGTCTTCGGCTTTGGTCTTGACGATCTTGACGAAGGACCTGCGTCGTTCCTCAGTCAGGGTGGGAAACGCCAGGCGAATCACCACGCCATCGTTGGAGGGGTTGAGACCTAGGTCGGCGCTAGAGATGGCCTTCTCGATAGCGGCCATGGCCCCCTTGTCATAGGGCGAAACCACCAAGAGACGCGGCTCGGGTACCGAGAAGTTTGCCAACTGCTTCAGGGGCGTCTCGGCACCGTAATAGTCCACCATGAGGTTCTCCACGAATGACGACGACGCACGGCCCGTGCGCACGTTGGCGAACTCAACCTTGACGTGTTCGATCGCTTTGGCCATACGCTCACGCGTGTCGACCATGATCAGTTCCACGAGTTCGTTATCCATCAGTTCACCAGCGTACCGACCGCGTCACCGTCGAGGGCGCGCTCCAGGTTTCCCCCGGCCATGAGGTCAAAGACTCGAATCGGGATGCGGTTGTCCTTACAAAAGGTGATGGCGGTCATGTCCATGACGCGCAGGTTGCGCGTGATGACGTCGTCAAAGGAAATGACGTCGTATTTGGTCGCTGCTACGTTTTTGCGCGGGTCCTCGCTATACACGCCGTCCACCCCTCCGTGTGTTCCCTTAAGAACCATATCGGCTTCGATCTCGGCGGCTCTTTGTACACCCGCGGTGTCGGTGGTGAAGTAGGGGTTCCCCATACCCGCGGCGAAGATGACAACGCGGCCCTTTTCCAGGTGGCGCACGGCGCGACGACGGATGTAGGGCTCGGCAACCTGGTCCATTCCAATCGCCGACATGACGCGGGTCGCGCGGCCGTGGGACTCGATCGCGTCCTGCAACGCCAGCGCATTGATGACGGTGCCGAGCATTCCCATGATGTCGGAGTTGGCGCGATTCATCCCGGCCATGGCGCCGGTGGCACCGCGCCAGATGTTGCCACCCCCGACGACGACGGCCAGTTCGAGTTCGTTACGCGACATCGCGTTGGCGATGACGGTCGCGAGGAAATCGACGGTGCTGGCGTCGATGGTCTCATCGCTGGCCGACGAAGCGAGCGCCTCGCCAGACAGCTTCAAGACCACGCGGCGCACGAACTATCCCCCGATGACCACTTGGGCATACGCGGTAATGCTCGCGCTGCCGAGGAATTGCGAGATGGACTGCTTCTCATCCTTGACGTAGTTCTGTTCAAGCAGAACGCGTTCCTTGAACCAACCGTTCAGCCGACCCTCAATGATCTTGGCCAGCGCCGCCGCGGGCTTGCCCTCATTGATCGAGATCTCCTCGACGGTCTTGCGTTCGGCGTTGACTTCTTCAACCGGAACGTCCTCGCGCGCGAGATACTGGGGCTTGGCAAAGGCGATGTGCACGGCAATCTCGTGGGCCAGCTCCTCGTTGCCACCCTTGACCACGACGGCGACGGCGTTCACGCCGCGGCCCGACTGCTGGTGAATGTAGGTCTCCACAACTTCGCCCTCGCCCGCCTCGAGTCGGTATACGCGGCCAATCGAGATGTTCTCCTTGAGCGTGATCAGCATCTTGTCGATGTTCTCCCGGAAATGCGCGACGGCACCCTCGCCCTCGGCGCACACGCGCGCGGCCATCTCATCGACGAGCGACGTGAATTCATCGGACTTGGCGACGAAGTCGGTCTCGCAACGCATTTCGACAATGGCCGCGACATTATCATTGCGCACGACGGCAACGGCGCCCTCACCGGCTTCACGATCGGCGCGCTTGGCGGCCGAGGCTTTGCCCTGGACGCGCAG
>PMTL01000164.1 GCA_003168075.1 Acidimicrobiaceae bacterium | reverse complement strand
TTGACATTGCGCTCACAGTAGTGGGTCTCTCCTTCGAAATTCGCACAGCAGGCCCATTCTCGTCCGTTGCAACGCTCTGAGCCCATTCCTTCGCGCACCACTCTCACGAGCTCCCCGAGCCACGACACGTGCTGACCAGAGAAATCGCGCGACGACACGGTCGCAAACCCGCAGTCGCTGATCTCACCGCGAGCCGCGACGGTCACGCGATGTCATTTTCCAAGCTGGAACTCTTGTTCGGCTTCGCTCACCGTCGCCACGTTGCGCTCCAGGGTGTGTGCCACGCCGACGAGGCGCGCCACCAACGCCTCATTACTCGGCGCGAGTTCACCTTTGCGAAGATACAACGTGTCTTCGAGGCCGGTGCGGGCGTTTCCACCGAGGGCGAGGGCCACGGTCGACAGTTCCAGGTGCGGTCGTCCGATGACGATCGCCTGCCAAATGGCTCCGGGCGGCAACATTCGTACCGCAAACAAGAGGTTGTCCACCGTGGCTGACATTCCTCCCCTGATACCCATCACGATAGAGAACTGCAGAGGCTCTTCGAGGAATCCTTCCTCGAAGAGCGACAAACACACCGGGATGTGTCCGATGTCATAGATCTCAAGTTCGGCCTTCACCCCGAGTTCTCGCATCCTCCCCGCCAGACGACGTACGCCACTGGGTGGGTTACGAAACTCGCCGATGCCAAAGCTCATCGAACACGGATTGAGTGTCGCCATACGCGGACGAAGCTCGACGAGTTTCTCCCTCTCCTCAAAAGGAGTGTCCAGACCAACTCCCGTGGAGAGTTGAATGAGGACGGGAGATTGCTCGCGAATCCGGTCCATCGTTTCTTGGGCGATGCCCAAGTCGGCGGTGGGGCGTTCGGCGGCGTCTCGTAGATGGATGTGCACAACTGCGGCACCCGCTTCATACGCCTTGGTGGCCGCCGTGGCAATCTCCTGAGGAGTCGTCGGCAGTGCCGGATTATCCTTCTTAAAAGCGATGGGTCCAGTCAGCGCTGCCGTGACGACGATGTTGTTGTTCATAGTTCTCCTCTCGTGATGATCTACGCCTTCGGCGCAATCATCACGGCCATGATGGCCGTCGCACCGGAATCGTTACTAACGCGCCGTTTTTCGTTGGCGGGCAAGAAGACAGAGTCTCGCGGCCCCAGGACGACCTTGTGGTCCTCGGTTTCCACGGTGACCTCGCCATCGAGGACGAGGTACACCTTCTCCGCGGGTGTGGTGTCCCATTCTGCGCCACCACCAGGTTCGAAGGTGGAGACGCCGAGCCAGAACGACGTCACGTCAGACACCTCGGCGCCCTGGAGGCGAACCCCGAGACACCCGTGGTGCTTCGGCGCTTCGTACTGCGGTGCTTCGCTGAATCGAGTCACGTTCATGCGAGCCCCGATCCCTGCTCCATGCGAAAGGTGCCCTTCGGGTCGACCATCGCCACGAGCCGAACGATGCAGCCGTCCCCGCCGACCCAACGCCACGGGAACGCCGCGAAGGTGACCCGCTGGCCATTGACGTCGTCGATGTCCCCACCGACGTTCTCAAAGCCCACGATTCCCTGGCTCAGCAGAGCGCGATGGCAGGGCTCCCACAGCGGGAAATCTTCGATCACGTCTCGTCCAGTCTCTTCCTTGTACTCCTTGTTCGCCCACGGCAGAAGTCCGTTGGGCCCACCGGGACCGTGCGGTCCAATGGCTGTCGCCAAGGGGTGGTCGAGCGCTTGAGTGTCCGTTCCGACGGCCCGCACTCCGCGCTCGGCGAACCAATCACCCGCACTCTTGTCGAAGCCGGGCGAGTAGGCGTAGTACATGCTGTTGTCGCCGTAGTGGTGGTGCCATCCGGTGTTGACCATCACGATGTCGTTGGGTTGGATCGTGGGTGTCGCGGCCTCGAGGTCCTCGCCGGTCACCTTCTCCCACTTCTGTTTGGGAATCGACACCACGACACCGGTACCAAAGAAACGCCACAAGGGGATCTCATGAAGGAGCGGTGCGCCTTCGATGACGTGCCCTGGCACGTCGACGTGCGTACCGGAATGCATGACGGTCGTGATCTTCTGGGTTAACACGCCGGATCGAGCCATGGTATGCAACCGCTCGATCTTGACGTCTTCGAAATACGGCCACGCGGGAACGCCGTGACCCCAGGGATGACTCAACTCGTAGTAGAGAATTCCGGTTACTGGATCAATTTCTGGTGCCATCGTGGTACTCCATTCGTTTTTCCGCTGCGCGCGGTGAGCGACATGCCCCCTGAGTCTCGCCTTCAGGACATATTGTCCCGACTAGTGAAACAGTCCCGAGTATCTCACACGTCAAAACCCATGTCAAACAACCCTGTCGGTCGTCTCGCCGGCCCCGTGAATCTGGCAGATCAACGTGTCGATGACTCCCCTCTACCAGGATGAAAACCCCTGATTCCCTTTATTCGCTTGGATTCAGTGACTGCACAACGGTTATTGTCGCGACCCGGAACGCCCAGACATATCTCGCCCTCATGATGAGTTGATTACCGATTCCTTTGCTGCTACGGTCATAAGACGAGTCGTTCCATGATGTGGAACAGTTGCGGGGAGTCGAAATTATGGGGGATGTATTTGAGACACTGGCCGACTTTTCAGGTCAGTCCATCATCGTGGTCGGGGCCACTGGAGCTTTGGGAAGCGCCACTGCGCTTCGGCTCGCCAAATTGGGGGCCAATGTCGTGATGACCGGAGCGAACGCCGAGCGGCTCGCCGAACTCCAAAAGGAGATTGAGGCGATCGGCGCGGAATCTGTCAGTGTGAATTTGCGCCCCGACTCTGAGGAGAACGCGGAGCAAATCGTGGCGGAGTCCGTCGCAAGGTTCGGGGCCATCAACGGCCTCGTCATCGCCAGTGGAACGAACAAAGTCGCTCCCATCGTGGAAATGACGGTGGAGCAATTTGATCTCGTGATGGACACGAACGTACGCAACACCTGGCTCATGTGTCGCGCATACGGTTCGAATCTGCTGTCGAGCGGCGCCACCGGAAGTGTCGTGATCGTGACGTCGACCAGGGCCCTGCTCGGTCACAGTGCGGGCTACACGGCGTACTGCTCTTCGAAGGGTGCCGAAAACCTCCTCACTCGTTGCCTGGCTGCGGAGTGGGGTCCGAAACAGATCCGAGTCAACGCCGTGGCCCCGACGGTTTTTCGTTCGGACCTCACGGCGTGGATGTACGCAGACGATGAACACGCCACCAAGACGCGCGAGGGGATGCTGTCGCGTATTCCCCTGGGCCGTCTCGCCGAACCTGATGACGTGGTCGGTCCGACCCTCTTTTTGCTGAGCGACCTCGCGCGTTTCTGCACGGGACAGATACTGTAC
>PMTL01000133.1:13186-25565 GCA_003168075.1 Acidimicrobiaceae bacterium | reverse complement strand
CGCTGCTGTTCGCCGCCGCTCAGGCGTCGCCACGGCGTGCGCGCGCAGGTCTCTAAGCTCAGCAATTCCAAGAGTTCGAGCGGTTCGCGCGGCTGGTCGTAGTAAGTGGCGGTGAGATCGAGTACCTGGGCCGGCGTCATGGGGAACCACACGCCGCCACGCTGCAAGAGCGCTCCGGTGCGCACGACGACTTCCGCGTGGTCGCGCACCGGGTCAAGACCGTGCACGCGAACGCTGCCCGACGTCGGGTTGCGAAATCCCAAGAGCGTCTCCACCAGGGTGGTCTTGCCGGCGCCGTTGGGGCCGAGCAGTGTGGTGACCTGCCCGTAGGGGACGTGGAGACTGACGTCGTCGACGGCGCGCAGTTTGGGGAACTGCACGACGAGATTTGTGACGTCGATGGCGTAACTCACGACTATCGAACCTAGACGCTGCGCCGAGGACTGCGGGCACGCTTCGGTAGGCTGAAACCATGATTGACCTCGCCCAACTGCGACGCGAGCCCGAATTCGTCAAGGCCGCCCTGGCCCGACGCGGCGTTTCGCACGAGACCGTGGACGCCATTGTGGAGCTCGATAGTGAGCACCGCCGTCTGCTTCAGGAGGCCGAGGGGCTGCGCGCCCAGGTGAAGGACCTCTCGCGCCAAGTCGGCGAAGCCCGTCGTGCCAAGGCGGACGACGTCGCCGGATCGTTGTCCACCACTAGCCGCGAAGTCGGCGAGCGCGAACGCCTAGCAAGTGCGGCCCTCGACGCCGTCGCTGAAACCCTGCGAGCGCAGCTGCTGATGATTCCCAATCTGCCCTCACCCGAGGTCCCCGACGGAGCCGACGAAAGTGCCAATGTCGAGGTGCGCCGCTGGTGGGTGGGCATCGAGAACGGTGCCGAGTTTCCGACGTTCATGGCCCACCAACGGGTGGCGCACTGGGAGACGGCCAGCGACCTCGGGATTTTGGACCTGGAGGCTGGCGCCAAGTTGGCGGGATCGATGTTCCCGCTGTATCGTGGCGACGGTTCACGGCTCTTGCGCGCGCTGAGCTTCTTCGCCCTCGATCGCCACCGTGACGCGTACGAGGAGATCCGTCCGCCGAGCGTCGCCCTGACCGAGACGATGATGTCCACCGGGCACCTGCCGAAGTCGGCTGACGACATGTACGAGATTCCTCGCGACGGCCTCTGGATGATTCCCACCGCGGAAGTGCCGCTGACGTCAATGAATCGCGGTGAGATTCTCGACGAGTCGATGCTGCCCATTCGCCTGACCGCGCTGACCCCGTGTTTTCGCCGCGAGGCGGGCGCCGCGGGACGCGACACGCGCGGACTGTTACGGGTGCACGAGTTCGACAAGGTGGAGCTCTTCGCCTACTGCACCCCGGCCCAGGCCGAGGCGGCGCACGCCGATATCTTGGCGCGCGCCGAGGGTCTCTTGCGTGAGCTCGGGTTGACGTATCGGGTGCTCGAACTGTGCGCGGGCGACCTGGGCACGTCCTCGGCGCGCACGATCGACCTCGAGGTCTACAGTCCCGGGGTGGACCGCTGGCTCGAGGTCTCCTCGGTCAGTTGGTTCCGCGACTTTCAGGCGCGACGGGCCAATGTGCGTTTCCGCTCAAGTGAAGGCACTCAGTTCGTCCATACCGTCAACGGGTCGGCACTCGCGTGGGCTCGGGTCTGGGCGGCTCTGGTGGAGACGTATCGTCAGCCCGACGGGACGGTCACTTTGCCCCAAGTGTTGGCGCCGTACTTCGGCGACGTGACTATTCGTCCGAGGCCGTAACGCTCTCCAAGCGGTAACCCACACCACGAATAGTGGTGATGTGCGCGGGGTTCTTGGGGTCGTCCTCGATGAGCGTGCGCAGACGCTTGATGTGCACGTCGAGCGTCTTGGTGTCGCCGACGTAGTCGCTGCCCCAGACGCGGTCAATCAGGACGTCGCGGGTGAGGACCCGCCCAGGGTTCTCCAGCAAGAGCAGCATCAGCGCGAATTCCTTCTTGCGCAGTTTGATCTCCTTGCCGTTGAGAAAGCACCGGCGCGCGTCGACGTCGAGTCGTAGGGGCCCGTGTTCGACGACGGACTCCGAAGGGAGCGGAGCCGTGGCCGTTTCGTGGCGCCGCAGTACCGCACGGATGCGAGCGACCAGCTCGCGAAGCCGATAGGGCTTCGTGACGTAGTCGTCGGCGCCGATCTCGAGCATGAGGACCATGTCGACCTCTTCACCCTTGGCGCTCACGATGATGATGGGTACGGCGCTGCTGAGGCGAATGGTGCGACAGACATCAAGACCCGACACCTTGGGCAACATGAGGTCAAGCAAGACAATGTCGAAGGGTCGGCTCTGGAAGACGTCAATGGCCTCTTGGCCATCGCGAGCCACCGAGACTTCGAAACCTTCGCGGGCCAGACCCACTCGCAACGCGTCGACGAAGGACTCCTCGTCCTCGACAACGAGAATTCGCAGCCCGCCCTCGGTTTTGTTCTTGCTCACAGTTGGTTCACCGGCAATTCGAGAGTGAAGGTGGACCCTTCGCCTTCACGCGACTCGACAACGACGCGACCTCCGTGATTTTGTGCCACGTGACGCACAATACTCAGACCCAGACCAGTGCCTCCCGTCGCCCGAGCCCGGCCCGGGTCCACGCGGTAGAAGCGCTCGAAGATACGGTCAAGATCTTTCGAAGGGATGCCCACGCCCTCGTCCTTGATGGCGATACGCACGATCGGACCCAGGGGAGCGTCGTCGTCGAAGGGGGCTGACTCGACTCGCTCAATGGTGATGGCGACGGTACCTCCGTCGGGCGAGTACTCGACCGCGTTCTCGAGCAGTGCCTGGATCGCCGAGATGAGCTGGCGGCGATCGCCTCCCACGACGTAGCCAATGTCGGGCTCGAGGAAATGGATGTTGACGTCTTGCTGCTCCGCGGCGGTACGAATGCGCTCGATGGCGTCGGCGACAATGAGCGACACCGCGACGGGCTCGCGGGTGGGAGAACCTTCGCCCTCGATGCGCGAGAGGTCGAGCAGATCCTCGATGATGCGATTCACTCGAAAAGCCTCGAAGTTGATGCGCTCGGCCAGACGATTCGCTACCACCGGGTCGCGTTCAAACTGCAGCGTCTCCGCCAAGAGTCCGAGTGCGCCCATTGGAGTCTTGAGCTCGTGCGACACGTTGGCAATGAAGTCGCGACGGATGTCTTCGAGACGGCGTCGTTCCGACACGTCCTCGATGAAGGCGACGACCCCCAGTGGGCGACGGCCGTCGTCAATGACGGCGGCTCGGATGGTCAGCGTGCGACGTGGCGGGCCGTAGATATCGATGGTGCGCTCGGCCACTCCGTCGGTCCAACCCTCGGCCAGAGTGTCCGTCACCGCCTGAGCGGCGATGGCGTCACCGTAGCGAGAGACCATCAGACTCTCGGCTTGGGGGTTGCGATAGAGCACACCGCCGGCTTCGTCGCAGAGAACGAGCCCGAGGGGCAACGCGTCGAGCGAGCGGCGCAGGCGCACCGAATCGGCGCCCGCCTCGGTCACGACCGTGGTGGCGACGCCGGCGGCTTCTTCGAGGTGGGTCAGCGCCGCTTCGACCTTGCCCTTGTCGTCTTGTTGTTCGATGCCGAGGCGCCCTCCGAGGGCGGCCAGACGCTGGGCAATTGCGCGGTGACCGCGACGACGAAAAATCGTGACGCCGATCACGACACCGAGGAAGAGGACGCCGAGGGCAGCCAAGTAGAACAACGAGGCCGGCCACGACGACGCCACGTTGTGGCTGATGGTGAGAAGCACGAGACCATTGTCGCAGAAGTTGACCGAAGTCACGCGACAGCGACCGTTGCGTGTCCCCGAGAGAAAGCGAGAAGCCATGCTGGTAGCCGGCGTCACCCTCAACCCGTCCACCTCCGATCTGCCCGGAGGTTCGGTTCTCCAGCAACTGGCCGATGGTCTCGGCGCCTGGGCGTTGATCGGTTCGCTGATCGCGCTGTTGCTCGGAGCCGCGCTGTGGGCGATTGGCTCGCATACCCAAAACATGCACCAGTCCTCGGCCGGGCGCCGAGCGGTGGCGACTTCATTGGTGGCGGCGATCCTCATCGGGGCCGCTCCCGCGTTGATCAACTTCTTCTTCTCCACGGGGCTCAAGGTCCACTGATGCACACGTTGAAGTGCTTCTTGAACCCGGTGTCGTGCGCCACGAGATCGATCGCGAAGGCGTCGCTCGGCGACCTCTTCGACGCACTCACGAATTGGGTGCTGTCGAGCGTGTCGTGGCTACTGCACTCGACAGGGGCGGTGCTCAACGCCGCTGGCGAGCCGGCGTCTATTGTCCGCGCGGCCACACCCGAGTTCATGACCCTGGCGACGCTCTCACCGGTCTTGCTCCTGGTCGCCCTGCTGATTTCCTCGTTGCACGCCCTACGCCACGGCGACGCCACCGCCCTGTGGCGTTCGTTTCTAGGGATTGGACCGGCGTGCGTATTCGCGATAGTTGCGGCGCGCCCACTGGCGATGGTGGCGCTCGAGGCGGTGAACCAACTCTGCACGACGGCGGGCAGTTCCATTGGAGGAGGCGAGATCGCCGTGAGCCGAGCACTCACGGCTCTCACCGCGACGTCAACTCCGGGATTTGGACTCTTCGTCTTGGCTACCCTCGTCGTCGTGGGCGGAGTACTGCTGTGGTGCGAGTTGGTCGTTCGCGCCGTCGTCCTGACTCTGCTCATCGTCCTGGTACCGGTGGTCTTTCCGCTGGCGGCGATACCGGCGGTGCGGCGAGTGGGGTGGCGACTGGTCGAGACGTTCCTGGCGGTAGCGCTGAGTAAATTCTTCATCGTCGTGACGTTGGCACTGGGATTGAGCGAGTTGACCGGCTCCGGGGCGACCACGGTGATTACGGGTGCCGTGACACTCGTGTTGGCGTCCGCCACCCCCTTCGTGATCCTGCGACTGATCCCCCTGTTCGAGCACTCGGCAATGCAGGGCCTCGAGGGTCTTCGTCAACGCGCCACTCGCGCCGCCGTGGCCGCACCGAGTTCTCCGGCCGCCATGGCCATCGCGGCCCTCGGACCCGAGGCGGTGGTGCCAGGGCCACCCGAGCGTCCCGAGGACTGGGGTATTGCGATGTGGGAACCCGGTCCGGACATCGAGATGCCGGTGCACGAGGGCGAACCGCCGGCCCCGCCGGTGGGAGAGCCCCGGACGCGTCCGGGACACGTGGCCTATCTCTCTGACGACATGGGTCCGGTGATCGGCTGGCACTTTGACGAATAGCCGTCCGAGCCACGACTTGGGTGACTCGGACGCGCAGCCACGGTGGTTCAGACTCGCGCCCCTTCGGATAGTGCTCGCGGGACTGGCCCTCGCCATTATGGCTGACGCGGTCCTTCGCCCGGGCGGCCGTTGGTGGGAGTGGCTGGTCGCGGCTCTGGCGGCGGGTGGTGCCCTTCCCGCTCCGGCGTCGCGGGCGTGGGCCCAGGTCGTGGTCGTGGAAATTCGGTACCGAACACGTCGTCGACTGCGATGGATCACGGTGAAGGTGCGTGAGAACGCACTGGACGTGAGCGTTCACGGAGCACAACGCGTCTGGTGCTACAACTTCTCGCACCACGGCCGCCTCGATTTGGCGAGGCGCGACGTTGTTCTCGCTGATCGCCTCGCGCGGATGGTCGAATCGCTGGCGGCCGCGGGCCAACCCGCGCACGTCGCGATGCACGTCGAGACACTCGACGCCGACCATGGCTCGGTGCGCACGGTGCTGAGTGTGACCGTGCCGTCACCACCACCTCCGGAGTGGCGACGCGATCCGCTGGCTGGAATCGCGGGCTCTCTTCGACGCGGTCGCTCGGTGATCGTCGAACGCCGAGAGTACGTGCGAACTTCTCGCCACGTGCTGCGGACCCTGCGCGTCGCGAGTTTCTCGCCGGGGCGCGAGGCTTTAGCGCTCGAGGCATTGAGTGAGAACGTTCAGTGGCTGACGGTGTCACTGCACGCGTCGATTATTCCCGCGGCACGTGCTCGGCGGCTGACGGCGCGTGCAGTACACCGACTCGGCAGCGACGCTCAGCTCACTCGTGGTGCGGGATTTCGCTGGTCGGCCCGCCACGAATGGGAACTGGAGGCGTATCGTCAACGCGAGAACTCCGTCGCGGCGGGGGCGGCCCTGTGTCAGTGGGCGCTCTACGCGGTGGTGCGCGCCTCGTCGATCGAACAATTGCGTCGTCGCGTGGCCCGGACCATGGAGGTGGCACAGAGTGCGGGACTGCGCCTAGAGGCCGGTGCCGGCGAACAAGGCGACTGGTTCGTGTGGCAACTCCCGGGAGGGCCGGGCTGGTGAGGCGGGCCTGGACTCATTGGGGGACGTCTCAGCACTTCGCGGCACTGAGGCTCCCCACCCACGACGGGGGTACGCGGCTCGAAGGACCAGTTCTTGGGCGGGCTGTTCGGGGAGGGGACTTCGTCCTCGATCCCTTCGACGCCTATCGCGCAGCGCTCGTTACCAATCCCAACGTGATCGTCGCCGGATCGATCGGCGCCGGTAAGAGCACTGTCGTCAAGATGATGGTGGACCGAGCGCTGCGCCGTGGCCGGCGAGTGGTGATTATCGATCCCAAGGGAGAGTACGCTGCGCTCGCCAGCGCCCACGGGGTGCGTCCGGTCGTCGTGGGTCGTGACGGCTGGTGCTGGCCCGCACCACTCGAAGTGCGGACCGACCGTGATTTCGTCAACACCCTGTTGGCGTGCGCCAAGGGCGCGGCGTTGAGCGACGAGGAGCACTACGTCCTGGACCGAACGTGGGCGTCGCTCGGTCCAGGACCACCCCAGCGTGTACTCGCCGCGCTGTCGTCGCGACTAGAGCATTTTCTCGCTGACTCGACTCCGAGTGCCGAACGCGCGCTGGCCCTGATTCTTCGTCGGTTCCTCGAGGGAGACCTCGCCCACCTCTACGACGGCGATGGCGCGCCGATGGGTTTTGACCAGCCGCTGGTGGTTCTCGACGTCTCTCGATATTGGGGGAGCGAGTTCATGGCGATGGCGGCACTGGGCGCCGTCGCGGCGGCGCAGCACTTGGCGGCGCGAGAGGAGCCCGGCTACCTGATACTCGACGAGGCCTGGGCGCTGCTCAGCGACGACGCGTCGTTGCGCTGGTTGCAGGGATCATGGAAACTCGCCCGTGCCCGGGGTATTAGCCACGTGCTCGTCCTACACCGCTGGACCGACGTCGCGGCGGTCGGTTCACTGGGCAGCGCGCAGCGGGCCCGCGCGAGTGGCCTCTTACGGGAGTGCGAGACCGCGTGGCTGTTTCGTCAGCCGCCCGATGAGGCCGCCGAGATGTCGGCGGTTCTGGGTCTGAGTGACTACGAGACCCGGGTGCTACCGGAGTTGTCGCGCGGCGTGGCGCTGGTGCGTTACGGTCAAGCTCGATCGCTGGTTCACCTGGTCCCGACATTGCGCGATGCCATCTTCGTGGACAGCGACGCCGCAATGAGGTCGCGTCGTGCGTGAGAGTCGCTTGCCCATTGGTCGTCGGTCGCTGCGGGGGATGCCGGTGGGACCTCTCGCGCGGCTCGAACGAGGACACTCCCTGCTCGTCGTGGGACCGACCCAAGCGGGCAAGACGTCGTCGCTGGTGGTGCCGGCGGTACTGGCGTGGACTGGTCCAGTCGTGATCACGAGTGTCAAGAACGACGTCGTGGCGGTCACCGAGACGTGGCGAAGGACGCTCGGTCACGTGCAGCGACTTGAACCGGGCCGCGACGACGGCCTGACGTGGGATCCCCTCGAGGGGATTGGTAGCCTGCGCCAGGCCCTGCGAGTGGCCCAATCGTTGACTCGCGACTCGGGGCGGGCTGAATCGGAGTTCTGGAACGTGCTGGCGGTCAAATTGCTGGCGGGACTCTTCGTCGCGGCGCAGCGACGACGTCTCACGATTTTCGACGTCGCGGCGGTAGTGGAGAGTCGAAGGTGGAGTGAGTGGATTGACTGCGAGGCACAATCCGCGCACGAGGTGATGCTGCGCTCGTTCCTCGAGTACGACGCTAAGACGCTGGACGGTGTGGTGACGACCGCCGAGACGATGTTGCTCGCGTGGCGATTTCGCCAGCCCACGGCACACATCAGTGACGTTCTCGACGGCGCGAATACGCTCTACCTGTGCAGTGCCCGGGGCGAGCACGCCACGTACGAGTCGCTCTTTCGCGGCGCCTTGCGCGGAGTCTTGGAAGAACAGCAAGTGCGCTACGACGCTGGGAGGGCTCGCTCGCTCCTACTGGTCTTGGACGAGGCCGCCACGGTGGCGTCGCTCGACGAGCTCGACCAGTTAGCGGCCACGTTGTCGGGCTTGAAGGTCACCCTCGTCACCGTGGTGCAGGATTTCGCCCAGCTGGCCGCGCGCTGGGGTCCGCGCGCGGCCACCATCGTCAATAATCACGCGACGCGGGTGATTTTCGCGGGCTTGGCTGATCCGACGGTGTCCATGTATCTTCCCGAGATCGTCGAAAGTCGTGACGACCGACCGGTCGTGCCACTGCGCATGCGCCCTCGAAACACCGCGGTTGTCGTGACGGGGCGACGCGCGGTCCATACGGTGCACCTACGTCCTTGGTGGCGACAGCGTCGGCTACGTGACCGTGGAGTGCGCTCCGCGTCGGTACTCTAGAGAAATGGAGCCCCCCGTCGTCAGACCTGACGATGTTCTGGCCATCGATATCGGGGCGACGAACATCAAGTTCGCCCGCGTTGATGGCACCGGACATTTACAAAGCTCGGCCAAGCGTCGCCCCACCCCGTATCCGTGCACGCCCGAGCGCCTGGTTGAGTGGATCGTCCAGCGCTCACAGCACATCGTGGTCCAACGAGTGGGCGTTGGTTTTCCCGGCGAATTCGAGGACGGGCACGTGGTTCGGCCCGGAAACCTGTCGCGGACCGGCGGCGTGGGCACCGACTTGGATGACGACCTCGATCGACTCTGGACTGGTTATGCGCTACAAGACACTTTGCGCGACCGGACAGGCTGCGACGTGCGGGTGGTGAATGATGCGACGCTCGCCGCGCTGGGGTGCTGTCGAGGGGTGGGCACCGAGTTGGTGGTCGCGCTCGGAACGGGGTGCGGGCTGGCACTGCGCGTCGAAGGGGAGCGACGTCGCGTCCGCGACCTCGGCCGAACCCAGTTCGCTGGCGGACGGTCCTACGACGAGGCGCTCGGTGAGCGCGCGCGGTCGCGCGACGAGTTGGAGTGGCGACGAGACGTGCGAACGGTCGTGAGTGGCCTGGCCGAGGAGTTCTCCCCGACCACGGTGTACCTCGCGGGGGGCAACGCTCGGCGGATTGCGCGCGACGTATTTGAAGGGGTTCCCTTTGAGTTAGAAATTGCCGGGAACGAGGCGTCGCTGCGCGGCGCGGCGCGGCTCTTCTCGTCGTGACGGCCTCGCCGCCACCCGCTTCGCGGAGCTCTAGGGTGGTCGGCTACGATGGAATGCTTGTACCAACGCGGCTGTAGCTCAGCGGATTAGAGCATCGGTCTACGGAACCGAGGGTCGGGGGTTCGAATCCCTCCAGCCGCACTAGGAAAACGCAGCAATTAAAGGGTTTTGGAGTAGTAACTTGACTGTCCATCCTAGTCATGGGATGAAATCCATTCGAAATCACGGTTGACCTAAGTGCGCGGTCACCTTGAGGCCCGGGGAAGTGGTACCTGAAGGGCCAAGGTCTTCCTCGGTCAGGATGCCAGCGGTCGCCAGCGATATTTGACCCGGACAATCCAAGGGACCAAGCGAGAAGCTGACGTGCAGCTTCGTGAACTGATGTTGGAAGCGGGACTCGCTCGCGGAACTTCACAGGCGACCATGGACGATCTCGCGGCGAAGTGGCTCGAAATGGCTGCAGAGACACTCTCGCCGTCGACCCTTCGAGAGTGCCGTCGACTTTTAGAAAAGATCATCCTTCCCCAGTTCGGAACTATGAAGGTTCGTGCCATCCGCCCCAGTGACCTGGACGGTTTCTACGCCAAACTTCGTCGGCGTGGCGTCAGCGGTCGTCCGCTCAGTGGCCAGAGCGTGCACCACGTGCACGCTCTGATTCGCCGGCTGTTCAATCAAGGGCTGAAGTGGGGTTGGATCATGGTCAACCCAGCGACCAACGCCTCGCCGCCTCGGGTGAATCGTCCGGAGCTTGAAATTCCGAATGTCGAAGTTGTCACGCAGATAATTAATTTCGCCGAGGAGCGAAATCCAGACATCGCGTGCTTCTTGCGACTGGCCGCTGTCACCGGGGCGCGGCGCGGCGAACTCTGCGCGATTCGCTGGCGAGATTTTGACAAGTCGGATTACTCTGCAACGCTCAATCCTTACGTTCTTGTGCCAGGACAGCGCATAACATTCATCATATGTCTGATGTTATGTCGGAAACGGGTCCGTCGAGAGCACGTCCCAGGTGATTCGGTCGGGACACGTTTCGTCGGGTCAGACCGGCCGCACCGGGCGGACGAGACTTGCGGGTCCGCGCCAGCGATCACGGGCCGGCTACCTGTTCGTCGGTGGGTACGCTGCGCTGCTCGTACTCGTCGGCATCGCGCCGGCGGGGTACGCACTCAAGTTGGCATTCACATCAATTGACGGCCGCTTCACCGGCTTTACGAACTTCATCAACACCTACCACGACTTTCGCTTCCTTCCGGCGTTCGAGCACATCGCGGAGTTCATGGCGATCTGGTTAACCGCGCTGATCGTGATCGTGATCGGTGTGTCGCTAGTGCTTCACACTCTCTCTCCGAGAGTTAGCTCGACTTTCCGCTTCCTCTTCTATCTGCCTGCAGCGTTCGCGGGTTCGGCCGGGGTGCTGCTGTGGTTGTTCATGTTGCAGCCCGGGCTGAGCCCGTGGGACGTCGTGCTGAACGCGCTGGGCTACCGGACGCTCGGCGCTTCGCTGATACCGAACAACCTACCTATCGTGTTCGCACTGATCGCATTCTGGACCGGTGCCGGTGCCTGGATCCTCGTGATCCATGGGGCTCTCACCAACATTTCGGACGAAGTGCTCGAGGCAGCAGCGCTGGACGGCGCAGGCCCAGTGCAGACGGCGTTGCGCATCAAGTTGCCGCTGATCAAGAAATGGGTCGTGTACATGCTGATCGTCTCCTTCGCCGGGGGGACCCAACTATTCGCCGAACCCGAGCTCTTCAGCCAGGCAACCCATGGCATCCTCGTGGGTGATGCCTGGTCTCCGAACCAGCTCGCGACCTCGCTTGCGTTCTTGACCGACAACTTCAACTACGCCGCTGCGATCTCGGTCGACTTGCTGGTCATCGCTCTGGTCTGCGCTGGCCTGCTCGTGTTTCGGACACACTTTTTTCGAGAGGACTGAGTGGCCCCGATCGAGCGCTTGTTGCGTCAATGGTCGTTCTCGCCGTCTCGGCTATTGGTGTGGGCGGTGCTAGCGTTTTCAACGGTCTTTTTCCTCGTGCCCATCGTCTGGCTATTGATCAAACCCGTCCATACGGGACAAATGTTCACCTGGTTAGAAAACTCAACGCTTTACTCGGGCGCGGGCGTTCTGATCGCCGTGGCGCTCGGGATTCCGGCCGGCTACGGTCTCGCTACGACCGAGTTCATCGGTCGGCGGCCGCTGCTGATCGGGACGATGATCGCAATGCTGATCCCGAACAACGCGCTGGTGCTGCCGCTGTTTCTCGAGGCCAACGCGTTCCACATGCTTGGAAGCCCGCTCGACGTGATCTTGCCATACGGCCTGTTCCCGTTTGGCGTGTACATCGCCTACCTGTTCTACAACACCCCGCGCGTCCACGGTCTCCTCGCCGCGGCACGCGTCGACGGCTGCACCGAGTGGCAGGCATTCCGCCGCGTCATACTGCCCCTCTCGACGCCGATTATCGGGCTGATAGTGGCGCTCGACTTCATTGCAAGCTGGACGAACTACTTCCTGCCGTGGGTGATGTACACAGAGTTCAACATCACTGGCCGTTACCCGTTGGCACTCGGCATCGCACAACAACTGATGCCCGGGTCGACGTCCGGCGACTTTTATCAAAATATCCAACTGCAACTGGCCACACCGCCGTCGACCGAGGCCCTGTTGCTGCTTTTGAGCGCCGCGCCGGTGATCCTCGTCCTTCTCATCGCACAACGCTGGATCGTCTCGGGCCAGCTTCAAGGCGTGTTCGACTAGATCGCCAAATGATTGAGAGGAACACCAAAACGTTGCGAACGGGCGTGGACAAAGTTGAGCGGCCTCCTTAGGTCTGCGGGGAGTATCGACTCTTCGATTCGAATAGGCTCAGCACTGAATCTCATTGATTGCATCAACGAGGGATGATGGGTTTGGTAACGACAATCCGCGAGATTTTAATGCTCAATTTGGGAATGAAACTCCCGGACGTGAGTGAAC
>PMTL01000133.1:0-13156 GCA_003168075.1 Acidimicrobiaceae bacterium | reverse complement strand
GTTTTGAGATGAAGTTCGAAATTCTGTATCAACCGTGGGAATGTGTCGGGAATGAAAATTGGCCCAATCAACGGGAAATAATCGGTGCGCGGCCATCTTGAGGCGCGAGGAAATGGCACATGGCGGCGCAAAGTCTTTCTCGGACAGGACTCGAATGGTCGCCAATGGTACCTCACGAGGACAATTCACGGATCGAAGCGAGCGGCGGATACCCAACTGTGTCAGTTGATTCTTGAAGCCAGTCTCACCCACGACGTCACGAGCGAACTGTCGGTGACTTGGCGTCAAAATGGCTGGAACTGGTGGTAGATTCGCTGTCGCCTTCCACTCATTGGGAATACCGTCGGCTTCTAGAGAAGATCATCCTTCCCGAATTTGGAACGGCCAAAGTGCAAGCTGTACGTCCAAGCGACCTCGACAACTTCTATATCCGTCTACTTCGACGCGGAGTAAATGCAGGGTGTCCATTGAGCGCTCAGAGTGTGCATCACGTACATGCACCTATCCGGAGGTTGTTCAACCAAGTTCTGAAATGGGTATGGGTCCTTTCGAATCCAGCGCTAAATGCGACACCACCTTGAGTGAGAAAGGCAGAACTGAGCGTTCCCAACATTGAGACCGTAACGAAGATTATCGATTGCGCACAGGAGCGCAGCCCGAAGATTGGTGGTTTGCTACGTCTCGCGGCAGTGACTGGCGCGAGACGAGGTGAACTCTGCGCCACTCGCTGGCGTGACATTGACAAGGGCGGAGTTGTGACAATTCGACACTCCATTGTCGATGGTCGTGTCGACGAACTCAAAGAGAAGGATACTAAGACGCACTCCTCGCGAATAGTCTCAATTGACGCTGTGACGTTAAAGATCGTGAATCAGCAACATGAACTTTGTGAAGCGCGTGCGACGAGGCAATGTCGCCGACTCTCTGGTAGCGAGTACATGTTCGCCAGTACAAACGATGGATTGATACCGTGACGGCCGCATCGGGTGTTCCTGACTTTCGCAGACTGTGTAGTGAGATGGGAATTGAGGGCGTTCGGCTTCATGATCTGCAACATTTCACCGTAACCCAGGTGCGCGCCTCGGGCGTTTCCGTGAAGACTGTTGCCGCGCGCTTGGGTCACGCTAACGCTGCGACGACTCTTAACGTATACGCTCATTCTTTGGAGGCGTCGGATTCGCGCGCCGCTGAGTTGATGAGTCAAATCATGGATGTCAGAGGACTGGCATAGTTGTCGCCAATGCACCCCCAACGGTTATTTCATCGAACCATTTGGTGGGGTGGCTTCGGAAGCTTTCACTGCTAGCAGAAATCTTCACTCTGGTTCGACGCTAAGGCCAAATTGTCATTACCCGCACCAACCAAACTCTGAGCAGCCCCTATCTCGATCAGTATGTTTGTCTCAATTTGAGTTCGTCATCATTCGCTGAAGCTCGCGACAATTGCTTTCCGAGCGCTAGCAAAATGTCCTTGTCCAATAGAAGTCATCAACGTTCAATTCGCTGCGACAATTATCAGTGCAGAGACGTCGTCCGATTTACTTGACAATCCTTCCTCAACGCGTTACAAAGTCGTGATGACACTTCATAGCAACGAATTAGACCTCTCGATAGCGCTGGAAAGGCACGAGGCCGAAGCGTGGCGGTGTTTTGCTGCCTCAGCGGCCAACACCGTTGGCAATCCCCTCGGGGCTATTTCTGAATCACGGCACATCGTTCCCCTCACGGCCATGACGTCAATCAATTTCGCTGGCTTCAATCGAGTGATTGGTCTCGGTGTTGGTAATACTCCCTCGATTACAGACATCGACGATATCCTTGCTTTTTTTGAAACGCACAACCAAACTCGCTTCGCGATCGAAATGGTGCCCAACACCACGCCGCCCGATCTAGAACAACTATTACTCCTGCGGGGATTTCACCCCGATCCGCTCACGATTGTCAAATCCTGGCGCACCATCACTGATCTACCGGAGCGACGGATTGGTGTCCCGGTGGTAGTACTGGGCGTCGGTCAGGCGGATGACTGGTCGAAGTTGCATCGCTCGGTCCGCGAAGCACCACGGATGTTTGGACCTTGGTTTAGCGCGGCCTTCGGCCATCCATCGTTTGTTCACCTTGGGGTCTACGACGGCGATGAGCTCGTCGCCGGTGCTGCGATGTTCGTGAGCGACGGATTAGCCTGGTGTGGCTTTTCTGCGACTCTCGAGACGCATCGTGGGCGCGGGCTTCAAACGGCAATTGCCATTGAACGCTTCTACCTGGCCCGGGACCTGGGTTGTCACACGGCCCATGTGGAAAACGACCCCGACACCGACCAGGGACCTTGTGTGGCTTTGCGCAACATGAGGAATATCGGATTCCAGTTGCTGTACGAGAAGAAGAATCTTCTGTCGCCAAATTGAGCAGGTGCTGCCGGACTACTGAAAGGTTCATTGATATCGTGAGACCTTGCTCACCATCGCGGTCGATCGATCCCCAAATATCGAAAGTGGAGAGTTGATGACGCCATGAGAAGTGACTGGTCAAGTGGCGCTCCCATTGTGCCTTGGACGGTTTCGAGGGAACGTGTCCCTTCGCGACCTGACGCATGAACTGGCTTTGGGGGCAAGTGCCTGAGGGTGTTGGCAGCCATGACTTGGAAGTTCATCTTTGCTTTGTAGACAACGTCGTGAAGTCCGTCGACCTGGAGGCGGGTTTAGAACTCCTTAGCGATGCCGAGCGATTGCGTGTGGACAATATGTTGTCCCCAGTGGACCGTGTCCTGCGCGCCGCCCGCTTTGCTCGACGCCGTCAATTACTGGCGGAATACTTGGGGATTGATCCATTCAACGTCAAGGTCACGTATGACGAACGAGGGAGACCTGAGACCTCGGGTGACTGTCGCTTCAGTTGTTCTTACGCCGGCGAAGTGTTCGTCATGGCGTTGACCCGCGGTCGAGATATTGGTGTCGACGTGGAGAAAATCCGTAACTTTGCCGAAGGAAAATTGCTTACGCGTCACTTGTCAGCGCTGGAAATCGGTACTCTCAAAACAATGCCAGAGCACGACGCCGTTTTCGCCGCGTCACGAATCTGGACACGCAAGGAGGCGTACGCGAAGGCCCGCGGCATAGGTTTCTCTCTCGAACCGCGCGATATTGTCGTTGCGACGTCCCCTCACCCCCTGAATTGGAGTGGTCGGCCACACGGCGACGAACACCCTTGGTGCCTTCAGGACATCGACGGCTTGGCCACCGACATCGTCATTACGCTGGCGGTACCGACTTACTATCCTTCGACCTGCCTCAGCGTGTCTGTTCGCCGTGTTCAGTGAGGGCCTCGGCAATTCGCGTACGGAGGTCTGCGGCGAGTTCGACAACGATGGGAAACCGAAGAATCGAAAGGTGGTCGGTTGAGAACTTGACGGCGATCCACGATCCCGTCAGCAGTTGTCGCCATCTACTCTCGATTACTTCCGGGTTCATGTTGGAAACGTAGACGACGGCTCGCCCCGACCACGGGCGCAACCGGCGAGCGAGCATTGCCTGGACGACCCCCAATTTGTTGAATGACTCAAATTGGGCAACGCCACGCTGGCGAACAACACCGAGGAGGGGAAGGCGAAGAACATTCGCTAAATTAGGACGCATCTTGACAATCCCCTTCACCGTCATGTCGCCGGCCCCCATCGGTTCGCGCGATCCACTCGGGGGCGATCCGACCATTCGCGGGGAGAGCACCGAATCGAAGATGACTAGTAGCGCAACCTTGTGACTCGCCTTCTCGAGTAGCTGCACCACGCGAAGGGCAATGACGCCGCCCAGGGAATGACCCGCGATGACGTACGGACCGTGGGGCTGAACGTCCTGAATTATTCGGGCGTAGCGACGGGCCGCAGAGCCCAATGTAAAGTTTGGTACGGCGCGCGACTCCAAACCATGGGCCTGGAGCCCGAAGAACGGTTGGTCTGGACCTAGCGCCTTCGTAAGAGGTAAGAATGCGAGCGCAAGCCCACCAGCACCCGCTATACAGAAGAAGGGGACCTGCCGGCCCTGCGCATTGAGCACGACGAGGCTGTCGCGAGGGGCATCACCGCTAACGAGCGCACCGAGTTGGACGATCGTGGGGCCTTCTCGGAAGGCCGCCATCGTCACGTGCTTGCCGTTTTGCCCATTGAAGAGATCGATGAACCTCTGGGCAAGCGCGTCGTCGCCTCCGAGTTGATAAAAGCTGTCCGTCGGTCCCACTCCTTGCACTTCCAGCAAATCTGACCATAACGTG
This sequence comes from Acidimicrobiaceae bacterium, assembly GCA_003168075.1. Classification (GTDB taxonomy): domain Bacteria; phylum Actinomycetota; class Acidimicrobiia; order Acidimicrobiales; family RAAP-2; genus RAAP-2. The sequence continues at coordinate 8,894 of PMTL01000133.1, read as the reverse complement.
CCGATGATCTGTTCCCATTTGAACGAGCTCATCGCCTTTTCCTTGACACCGACACCCTTCTCCCGTCGCACTACTTCGGCCAACCGCCGTACAGTGGGAGTCGCCAACATGGTCGATAATGGCAGGGCGACGTCGAATTGGTCTTCGAGCAACATGAAGAGCCGGGCGCAGCGTAGTGATGTACCCCCTAGCTCGAAGAAGTCGGCGTCAATACCGAAGCTGTCTTCAGGCAAGTGAAGTGTCGACGCGAAGGAGTGGTGGATGAAGTTGTCGAACTCATCACCAACGACCAAAGGCTTATTCACCTCGGCGAGGACCGGTGCCCGTAGGGACGTCGTGGCCATCTCAACTAGCGCTTGACGATCGACCTTGCCACTCGGCGCAATCGGGAACGCGTCCACGAATTGAATATGACGCGGAATCATATATTCTGGCAGGCGCTGGCCTAGTTCTCGATCCAGAGATTTGGTATCCAGCGAATCGCGACCAACTACGAATGCGACGAGTTGGGCTTCGTCGTCGTCATCATGGCGCGCCCCGACGACCGCGGCGTCGGTCACCCCGGCGATGGCCATGAGTTGCGTCTCAACCTCTCCAGGTTCAATGCGATATCCCCGTAGTTTGATCTGCGCGTCGGCGCGACCAACCACCACCAAGGCGCCATCGTCGCGATATCGAACGATGTCCCCAGTTCGAAAGGCCCTGACGGGCATTCCTTGAGCGTCAGGTATCTCCACGAAGCGAGCGCTGGTCAGCACAGGGTCGTTCAAATAACCACGTGCCAATGTGGGTCCCGTAATAAAGAGCTCGCCCTGGCCCAAGGGGCCGACATGTTGACCTTCCTCATCGAGGACGTGGCAGCCGAATTGCAGGGGAGGCCAACCGATTGGGGAGTCGACATCCTCGCGGCTCAGGCGAGCCACTGTGACCTGAACCGTTGCTTCAGTCGGTCCGTAATAATTGCAGAAAGATCGGACTCGCGGCACGAGGTAGCTGATCACCGAGGGCGCGCTTCGCTCACTTCCGGTCCAAATCTCGATGTCGGGGTCTCCCTGCCATCGCATCTCGGTGAGCATGCGCAGCATTGTCGGAGATGTCTCGAGAAATCGCGGGCGCATTTTTTCTACTGCCGCGGCTAATTCGCGCGGATCGCGTAAGGCATCTGGCGCCAATGCCACGAACGTTGCCCCCGTCACAAGCGGCAAAAGGAAATTGGGCATCGAAGCGTCAAAGTTCGCTGATGCGGTGCCCATGATACGGTCACCAGCACGGACCCCGCAATCATCGATCATCCACTCGAGCAAGGCGATAAGTGCACCATGCTCAATGACGACACCCTTGGGGAGACCCGTCGAGCCCGAGGTGAAGATGATGTAGGCGACGTCGTCAAGGCCAATCTTGGCACGCGCGGTAGATGAGTTGGCCGCCGACCAGCCCGTCGTCGCAACCGGGCGAACTTCGAGAGACTCCGCTTTAGGACGTAAGTGTTCGGGAGTCACGACGAACGCCATCTTGGAGTCGAGCACCATCTGAGAAAGTCGGCTTAATGGGTAACTGGGGTCGAGGGGCACGTAAACCGCTCCGGCCGTCAGAATTGCAACCATCCCCACCAATTGGTCGGCACTCTGTTCCACGAGGAGTCCGACGCTCTCACCCTTTTTCACCCCGAGGTCTTGAAGGGCCGACGCCAGAGCGGTGGCGCGCCGCCACAATTCAGCGAATGTCAAAGTTTCACCCGACGCCGTCACACACGTGGTCTCAGGGAACGTCGAAATGCAGGTCTCGATCCACTCCACCAGCGATGCTGGTCTGATCTGCTCGCCAGGTACCAATTGATTACCTAGAATCCTCTCCGAGGTAGGCATATCATTCTTTCTCAGGTCGAGTTCGCAACTCGCGTGAAAGAAGAGAACAGTGGTGACGCTACTTCCCGTGCCGCCAATCTCCAATAGATTGTGGGCGACTTCGCGACCTTTGAGGTGCTTGAAAACAATCACTCTTGCAATCCTCCTCCTCCGTCTTATTCGTGGCGCGGCGCAACGTCATCTCGGGACCAACCTCGAACCGTTCCGATCAGGAGTTGCTCGGAGTGTTTCCCGTCAAGATCACGAACGCTGGTTGCAACTCGCACGCGTAGTTTGAGTACTTTTTGTACTCATTCGGTGCGCAACAACAGCGCAGTGGAGGTGTTGGCCGCCACGCGCCCCGGGATGGCGGCCACGACGTTGGCAAGGACCAGAGCGCCCACGATGATGAGGACGACGGACGTCATTGGCACGGTGGGACTTTCGACGGCATTGATCTCGCGCGCGAAGAGGTCCCAGAGGAAACGTCCGAGGACGACACCGAGGGGTACGCCAACGGCCGTGCCAATGGCGGTCGCGACGCTTGATTGCCAGGCAATCGCCGCGGCCAGTTGGCGTTTGGTGAAGCCAAGAATCTTAAGTAGGGCCAAGTCGCGCCTTCGTCGACGTACCGAGGTGATGAGGGTAAGTCCCATCGCCGCGACCGCTCCGGCGGCAAGCGCGGCGCCGAGCACGGTGGGCGTCGAACCGAGCGATCCGTAGTCGATGATCTGCGCCGGTCGCTGGACATCTTGAACTTGCCCTCCGTTGCTGTTCCCGCCCAATTTGACCAAGATGGCGCTCAACGAACGAAACGCGGCCTGGTGGTTGGTCCCAGGTTTCACCCGCACCAAGATGGCGTTCGGTCCCGACGGCACGTCGAAGAGGTTCCTTTCGCCGGCGGGAATGAGTTTGTACGAAAGCACGGCCCCGCTACCCATCTCGAGGTGGGGGGCTCCACCGACGCCGATGGTGGGCAGGGTCGCGGTGCCCACGACGAGAAGTTTCGTGGACCCTTCGCTCGAACTTACCTCCACCGTGTCGCCCACTTTCTTGTGGAGTTGGCCGAGCGTGGCCGCGCCGAGCACGATCTGGTCGGGTCCGTCAAAGCCGTGACCACTCAAAATGGGCGGGCCGACTTCGGCGTGGGGACTGGCACCCATGACCGAGATGTTTTGGCCGTCGATCTTCAGAAGGCCAAAGTAGACGCCCGACCAGGCCGAGACGTAGTGGTTCTGGTCGAGCAGTATTGCGGCCGGCTGAGCCGGGATGTCACCGAGGCCCCCACCGCCATTCATCTCGTAAGTCCAGTTCCAGCCGTAGAGCGAGGGTTTGTTGACCAAGGTGTGCAGACTGGCGCCAAAAGTGATGGTCGAGGTCAGGATGATGAGGGCAAAGACGTTCCCAAGTATGGCCGAACGCACGGGCACGGTGCTCCTCCCGGTTCCCGACTCGAGGGCCAGTCGGATGCCCGTGACCGCGGAGATGGGCAAGCTCGCGTTGGCGGCCGCTCGTGCGGCGCTTGAGCCATGAACTCTCGACCTTGCGCGAGGCGTCGAAGAGTTGCGCGGAGCGACGCGAAGGGCCACGACAATTGCGAGCGCGATCAACGAGACGACCACCACGGCCATACCGAGTCCCACTACCGCCCAATCGGCGTTGAGGCCGTTGGGCACATAGGGTCGAATCGGTCCGAGCAACGCCAAGGGCGACAGGGTCACGGCCACGATCCCCGCCAAGAGCGACCCCGCGAGCACCGCCACCACGATGCCGACGAGACCGTCAACTACCGTTGTCGCGGGCGCAGCTCCCAACGCCCGGATGATCGCCAGATCGCTGGCGTTAAAGCGCAGTCGACGGCTGATCACCTGACCAGTGATCACCAACATGGCGAGCGCCGCGATGAGGCCAAAAACCCCGAGCGCGATGGACTCGGGCCTCATGGTCTGCTCCGCCTTGGCATCGATCGCCGACACCTCGGTGAATTCAAAGGGCAGGCCTTGGGGCATCACTTTGGCTATTTCATTCTCGACTTGATTCTGGTGAGTACTGCCACCGACAAGCTGGAGGGCACTGAGGGACGTGTTAATGCAGCACGTGAGTAGCCGGTGCGTGAGAGCCGGAGTGAATAATATGACCGAAGCGTTTCCGAGGTCGACCTGGTCTTGTAAGAGATCGGAAGGTTGGATCGCTCCGGTGCTGACCAACGTGGCCCTTACTTTCAGGACGGGCTTGATTTTTCTGAACACGGCCGCCGAACTCGACGACTCCAAGCGTCCAATCTGTTCATTCGACAAGGCGAGGAACGTAACGATCTGGCCCAGGTGAAATCCCATAGCTTGGGCCGTCGGGGCGTCCACAGCGAACTCGTTGATTTTCTGTGGATTCGGTCGACGGCCATTGGTGAAGAGGACACTGTCCTGGCTGAACTGCTCACCATTAACGCTGCCGTCCATGGACTGACCCTCGGAAGCGAGTAACGGTTCGCCCTTGGCATTAAGGACAATGAGATTCATATCTACCAGACTTTTCACGTCCTTAACGTAAGGAAGGTGAGCGAGGGTATCGATTAGCGCAGGGTCGTATCCCTTCTGTCCGATAGTGGGGTTGTAGACGCCCGTCAGACCGAATAACTGGGACGAGTTGGCTCTCGCCATCAGCGTGGGAAAGGACGACTGGGTGCGTCGGGCGCCCGCGATCGCGCCCATGGCCAAACCGCCGAGCAGACCCACCAGCAAAACAATGGTGAGGTAGCCACCCCAGCGATCATGCAGGGTGGCTCGGAACCGATACCAAGCCACGCGCAGAACCTGGTTCACGCGAAGGGACCAGCCAGGAGGTAGCGGGCGGGATGCACTGTATGCAGTTTGGCGTCTCGTCGGGTCGCCGTGCAGGTGGCTAGCCGCATACGACAACTTCGTGCTAACACACGTCGAGCCCGTTTCGCGTCGTCGCGGCCAATCTAGGCGGCACAACTAAGGTTCAACTTTGGTGGGAAACCGTTAGCAGTCGGTGACATCGCGTGACGGACCTTGCCAGACTTGCCACAAATGAATGGGTCAGCACTTCGAGGTTCGTATCAACTACTTGTCTTATTGCCCACCCGTGAACGCTGGCGAGCAATTTCCTCTTGATTTGGACCACATTTGCTGGCAAATCCCCTGGTTTTTGATAATGGAATGTGCTCACGGAACCGAGGGCCGAGGGTTCGAATCCCTCCGGCCGCGCCAAATTTTTGTTGATTACAAGAACTGGTCCGCGAAGTCGCCGCTGTGTCCTTATGAGTTCTCCAATATCGTCCTCCCGGTTCGGGCGTTGCCCTGGGCCGCTGAAGTCACCGCCGCCTCACGATTGTTGGAGATGCCCGGCGTCGCCGGTCGCTTAGGGTGACGGAAGAGTCCGGATCGCCTGTATTTGAAATGGATGCTCGCCGAATCGAAACGTGAAGGCGACCGAACGCTTCAGAGGATGATCATGTGCTTTTCTCCAACTGGTGATCTTGTGGGTGGTGCGGTCGTCGTGGGAATTGGAATCGATGCGTGTCTGCACCTCAAGCGCCGCTTCGAGTACGTGGCGATTGCCGCCCTACCTATTGCTCTGGGTCTGCATCAGATTGACGAGACGTTCGTGTGGTGGTGGCTTCAGGGACACGTCGGGAGCGGTGTCGGCGAGGTCGCAATGTGGATCTATCTCGTTTTCGCATTAGTGGTTCTGCCGGTGCTCGTTCCACTCATGGTTTTCTTATTCATGCGCCGATCACTGCGCCGGTGGCGAGTAGCCCCTTTTGTCGTGTTAGGAATTGTCGTATCGGGGATCTTGCTCGAAGCGATGTTGGTGGGCCATCCAGAGGCCCGACTCGGTGCCTATCACCTGGCGTACACGATTGGCCTGCGTCACGGGACCTTCATCATTGGTCTCTATATTGTCGCGACTTGTGGTCCCATGCTGGCGTCGGGCTTTCGACCGATGGTGTGGTTCGGAGCAGCGAATTTGGTCGCCGTCATCGTGTTGGCGCTGTTGTGCGCCAGCGGGTTCACTTCACTGTGGTGCTTCTACGCAGCGTTAGTGGGTGGAGCGGTTGCGTTGCACCTGCGCCTAATGAATCGCCCGCTCCGTGTCCAAGTTTGAGATTTACGGCAGTTCGGTGCATCACAGCGGTGAGAGGGTTCGGACCGCGAATGTGCGGCTCCGGGGTCCCGTAGGTGGGAGACACTGCTCGCATCTATCGGCGCTCGAGGACCACGGCGCCGCTCATGATCTGGCGCAAGATCATTGGAATCAACCCGAAAGGAAGTATCCGCTTTGTCGCGACATAATCTGGGCTTGAGGTGACCATGTGATGTTTCGCGCTCATCGCAGACAAACGAACTCCCGAAGGCTCGTACTTCTGGGATCGTGTCGTGGTTGCTACCGTGTGGTGATATGAAGTTCGCGCGAAGTCCGATGAAATGTCGGGCCGCAGCGCTCGTGCTGGCGATTCTCACCTTGGTGGCGACGCCGGCGTGGGAGAGTGGCGCCGGCGCCCTGGCGAAAGCCCATCCGATTCTTCCGCCGCACAATCCCACGAGGAACTTTCGATTGGCATCGACGAACAAGGTACTCGCGTCGATCGACGCGGCTCGTTCTTCGCAGGAAGGCCTCGCCCCCTTGAGCTTCGACGCCGCGCGCTTCGCGCGACTGAGTGTGGCCGAACAAGTCTTCGTTGTGAGTAACCTCGAGCGAACCACGAGGGGGCTCTACCCGGCGATGGCGATGGTGCAACGCCTCGATACCATCGCGGCGGCGGCGGCCCGTCACGATGAGGACCCGGTGGATTACGGCAAAGGCTTCTCGTCAATCTGGTCCAGTGCGCCCGCTTCGCTGGGCCAAGCCGCGCTCTTCGCCGATTTCGGTTGGATGTACGACGACGGTCCGCCACCGCAGTACATCTTTCGCAACGTGGACTGCGTTCGCGCTGGTGACAGTGGGTGCTGGGGACACCGAGACAACATCCTCTCGGATCCGTTGGCGGGCTGGAGCGGTTGTCGCAGCGAGTTGGTGACCGGAACGGGCTTCGCCCTACGCACTGCCGACGGGCCGTCTCTCTCTCAGATCTTCGAGGTCGCGTGCACGAACGTGGGTGGCGCGGCTTTCACTTGGTCCCACGCCGTGTCGTATTTGAAGATCCCTTCGTCTGAATCGGGACTCGTGAAATCAGCTGTACGGGTTCGTTAGCATCTTCCCCGAAGTCTTGGCGACACCGTCTTGCACTCACGGGTAAGTTACGAAAGTGCACAAGGACATAGAAGCGCTAGCCGACGAACTGGTGGCGGTGCGATTCGAGCAGGAGCCGCTCGAAGCCGCGATGTTGGGACTCGATGACGGGTCAACGGGTCTCGGCGACCTCAGTAGAGTCGCTGATGATCATTTCGTCGACCGATACCGATCAATTGCCGCAGCCACCAGCGGGTTGACGGCCCGATTACGCGGAGAGGGCGCGGAACTTGACGAGCGCGAAATCTTGACCCTCGACGTGGTGGGTTACTCCGCCGCTTGCGCGGCGGATCAGATGGAACTGCGCCTCATCGAAGTGACGGTCTCGGATTTCTTCAACTCTCCCGTTGCTGGACTGGTGACAATCTTGCCGCAACTGGCACTGGACACAATCGCACGACGCTCGGCGTACCTCAGGCGTCTTGAGGCCCTGCCCCGGGTGCTCGAACAGGTCGGTCAACGCCACCTGGAGGGGATCGCCAGTGGACGCGCACCTACGCATCGCGGCGTCACCAATGCCCTTGCTTTTATCGACACGGTGACGAGCGATCCCGACGTGTCAGGACTGCGCCGCCGGGTCGAAGACGACACTGACTTCTCAGCCGCTCAGGATCGAATCCTCCACGATCTCGTGGTACCGGCTCTGCTTGCCTATCGCAACACGTTGCGCCACTCGTTGCTCGAACGTGGTCGCGACGACGAACATTCGGGCCTGGGTGCCCTGCCCGACGGTGCGGAGCTCTATCGCACGATGGTCAGAGTTTCGACGTCGACTCGGCGAACGCCCGAGGAACTTCACGACACCGGTCTGGCCCTGATCGAGGCGCTGCGCAACGACTTTCTCACCATCGGGCGCCGTCTGTGGGGAATGGACGACGTGGCAGAGATCCACAATCGCCTGCGCAAAGACCCGGCGTTGCGCTACGACACCAGTGAAGAGATCCTGGAGGCGGCACGCTCGACAGTGCGCCGCGCAGAGGCGGCTGCGCCCGACTGGTTCGACCTACTGCCCTCGACCCCCTGCACAGTGCAGCCGGTACCACTGGCTCTGGCTGAGGGCTCGGCGGCGGCCTACTACAACACGGGTGCCCTCGACGGATCGCGACCGGGCACGTACTTTGTCAACACCACCAGGCCCGAAGAGAGGTTACGACACATGTCCGAGGCCGTCGCCTATCACGAGGCCGTGCCGGGTCATCATTTTCAATTAACCATCGGACAGGAGATCACCGACAGCCATCTGGTACACACCGTGTTCATCGACGTGGCCAACGCCGAAGGGTGGGGACTCTACTCCGAGCGTCTCGCGGATGAGATGGGTCTCTACAGTGATGACGTCGCTCTCCTGGGCATGCTCAGCACCGACGCCTTTCGGGCGGCCCGGCTCGTCGTGGACACGGGGCTGCACGCCCTCGGGTGGTCGCGCCAACGGGCCATCGACTGGATGAGCGACAACGTTCCCATCAGCACCGTTGAAATCGTGGCGGAGATCGACCGCTACATCTCGATGCCCGGTCAGGCCCTGTCGTACATGGTGGGTCGGCTCGAAATCCAAGAGTGTCGGCGGATGGCTACCGAGGCTCTCGGCGAGCGCTTCGATGTCCGGGCGTTCCATAATCTCCTCCTGTCGACTGGTCCAGTGCCTCTACCTGCCCTGCACGCTGCCGTGGACCGATGGATTGCGTCGCACGCCAGCGCGTAACGTGGAGGGGGCCATGAAAAGTGCGCCAGGCGGCTGTAGCTCAGCGGAATAGAGCACCGGTCTTCGGAACCGGGTGTCGGGGGTTCGAATCCCTC
>PMTL01000023.1 GCA_003168075.1 Acidimicrobiaceae bacterium | reverse complement strand
GAGTCGTGAGAATCAAATTCTCGGTAGCCAAGAGCCGAAATCCCTCGCGGATGGGCGTGCGACCCACTTTGAACATCGTGGCGAGTTCTGCTTCGGAGGGGAGGCGTTCCCCCGGCTGGATGTCTCCCTTGATCAGGAGTTCCCGAATTTGCGCAGCTACTTGTTCATACGATGGGCGAATTTGCTCAACCGCGAATCGTTGCGTGCCTTCCGAATTCGAATCTTCGGCCCTTTCTCCGACATCTATTGAATCCAACATGTGCGTACTTTACGATAATGCGAGGAAGGAAAGTTGGGTTCGCTGTATAACACGATCCAGCCCGACTGACCTATGCGCTGCGGAGGTATTTCAATCGAGTAGTCAACGCTTGTTGGCCCGGTGAGATTGAATCGCCCAGACGTTACCCGTCCCAGGTCCTTCGGCTGCACTGGGAGACATTGGCATGTCGAATACATCAGACATATCGTACACCACATTATTCGATTGTTGACAGAGAAAATATCCTTAGGGTCACTGGTCATTGGAAGACTTACTCGAGATCGTACTAATCGACAAAATCGAAGGAGAATTGCTCAAAGGGTCCGCATCGGCGAACGGAACTTGTACGACAAAGGAAGCAGTGTTGTTCGACCAATAAACCACAGGATCAATAGAGAAATACAGGTCAGAGCACTAAAAATCTCAGGTGATGCGAATGGGACTGCTTGTCTCGCCGATCCGCTACGACGGTGGATCTTAGGGCATTTCGTTATTTGGTTGAGAAATGTTGAGTGCCCTGCAGCGGACGGTGTTGAGCTCGCACAAACACTCCAAGCGGCACGAATTGAGTCTGTCAGTCCAGGAATTATGACCGAGTATTTGCAGATGTAATAGAACTGATGTATTGTCACCGGCTAGGTGGCCAATACTTGTGGCGGTGGGCTGAAATTGGTCATGCAAGAATTTGGGGGGAATGCAAGGATGCAAACCAAGGGAATGATCCTCCAGTTTGGTACCCGTTCAAGTGAGTGGGAGGACTTGGAGTTGCCCGAAGATCTCGCCTCCTACGCGGTGTTGGTGGAGGCGTCTTGGTTGGGAATCTGCCACTCGGACACGGAACTTCTCGAGGGAGATGTTGCCTCGTGTGCCGACAAGTCAATTACGGCGCCACTGGCGCAAATCCAGGTGAAGGACCTCACAATTAATGGGTTCAGCAGATCAGGCGGTGTCTTGCCTCGAGCGCTGATGTTCCACACAACCCGCCAGATTGGTCTGGGCCCGCGGGCGAGCCACGAATCCCATTTAAGCGAGGTGTCCGAAGCTTTCGAAGCATCACCTGACGGCGCAACTGTGCTCAAGGACATGATGCGGCCATGACTCCGTTAGGAACCCTTTTCGTCGGCAACCGTTATGGATTTCCGGAGTTACCTCCGGCTGGGCCGACGACACGGCACCGTCGAGCCCGAGGAGCAGCAGATATTTCTCGGCCAAGGGGTAGTTCGGGAGGTCTACTGAACTCACCTCCAGGTGTTGGGCGTTTGCGGTGAAAAAGGGGCAGTAATTAGATGAAGGGGAAATGACATGATGGATGATAAGGCGAAGGAAGAAAAGGCGAAAAAGGATAGGGTCGATCATCAACTGGAAATCAATGAAGAGTTGGACGCCTATAAGAGTCGGGGGATAAGTCGTCGCGAAGTTATTAAGCGCGCGGGTGCCAGCGCGTTGGTATTTGGGGTGATGGGAAGTTTGCTTGATACGGTCGGCGGTTCTGTGGCCTCGGCCTCGACGGTTAAGGACGCGGCTCAGGCAGTGACGTCTGGGAAGAAACTGCAAATGCTTGACGTTGGCTTCGGCGACGTTATTGCGTGGTGCGACCAAATACGAGACTCGACCAAATTCTGGGGTGGTCTCTTCAACGTCAATGTGACTCACATGGACGGGGGCGCAGTGGCGGCGACACAGCTGAGCCGTCTGGAAGACATTGTCAGCTCGGGCAAGAAGTTCGACTTTTTTGCCGTCTGTCCGATTGAAAGCAATACGTTGACAGTCCCCGTTAAGAAACTGATTAGCCGTGGTTCAACGTTCATTCAGCAGGTCCTCGACGTCGGGAAGCCGGGTGAGGACGTGGGATATCTCACTTTCGTGTCGTGTGATTTTGTGGACGTCGGAAAGACTCTTTCAAGCTATCTCTTCGAGAAGATTGGCGGTCATGGCACAGCGATCATCACGCACGGTGTCGCGGGAACCAGCAACGTCATCGATCGACAGAAGGGTGTGCAGTTGGCCCTGAAGAACTATCCGGGCATTGACGTGCTTGCGGTGGGCTACACGGACTATTCAGATGCCATGAACAAGACCCTCTGGGAGTCCTATTGCACGAAGTTTAAGAAGATTGATGTGGCCGTCACCTTTACTACTGGCGACGCAGCGCTCTACGGTACTTACGCCGCACTGAAGGCCGCAGGTCGAGCGGGGAAGACTCTGATCGGTTCGAATAACGCCGAGGCTTTTGCCTGTCAGGCCGTTATCAACGGTCAACTTGCCGCCACCATTCGTCACTCCTCCAACCTTCTTGGCATGTGGGCAGCGACGATTGGTGCCGCTGTCGGGCATGGAGTGATCAGCAAGAATCACGTTCCCAAGATGTCGTGGATGCCCGATCAGTTGGTAACAAATGCCAGTGAAGCACAGTCGATGATCTTCCTTCAACAAAATGGCCTCTTCCTGGCTTGAACGTCGAGGTTCGGATGCGGTGGCCGTGGTCCCTCAGGTCGACGGTCACCGCATTGCCCGGCCAGAAGGTTTGCGGCATGAAGTGAGAGTGCGGCGCGAAACCGACTGGAGTGTTGTTGACCGACGGTGCAGCGTATCGGGCGATGGTGTTGTGGGTGGTCTCGGAGCATTGCTT
>PMTL01000007.1 GCA_003168075.1 Acidimicrobiaceae bacterium | reverse complement strand
TATTTGGAGCCCAGGTCAAAGGAGTTTTGCCTTGATGGCAAGGTTTTCAATTCGCCATCTATGACCGCGAGTGTCCGTTGGCGCCCGTCACAAGCCACATGGGAGATGTGTGGCCTAGTCATTCGGAGCAATGACGTCGTTCTTCGTAGTCAACGACCTCCATCACTTTGCCCGTCGATCCGCGTCGTACATGCCACGTCGGCTTCTCTCCAGCAGTGCTCAACTCAATCGGATATGCGCCTCTTCTCGCTTCCTCAAGTCCGGCACGCGTCAGTTCGTTTTCGCACCGTAGGAGGAAACAGAGTGCGAACACGAGATCGGTCAGATCTCATTTGCAGCAAAGAATCGACCGACCGAACGACCCCCTACTGGTTTGACCTCACACCCGCGAGGCTGCGAGAAACGCGACGTGCCGCAAATCTCGCTCCCACCGCGAAGCGTTGTAGCGGTCCGAAGCTATTGGCGGCTGCGGGTCCCACGAAGTAGAGGCCCGGCTGGGCTTAACGGTCGCAGACCGGCCTCTGACAAAAGCAGTCGTTCGTCGAGCTTGTTTGACTTGTTGAGGGGAAAGGCCTTCACCAGTTCTATTCGATTGGGCATCATGTTTTCGGGGATGTGTTCTAGGGCGGCGCGGCGCAGATCGAGGGCTGAGGCGGCCCCGTTGGTGACCACGAAGGCGATGATGCCGAGTTCGCTTTCGCTATCGAAGGTCATACACACGGCGCCAGTGACGCCGACCAAACTGCCCATTATTTCATTCAATTCGACGAGCGATATCCGAACCCCGCTGCGCTTAATCACGCGGTCGGCGCGGTCCACGTAGACGTACCTGCCGTTCTTATCCCGGTAGACGAGATCGCCCGTGCGGTAGACGGTCTCGCCGGGCGCCACGTCGGTGCGCATGACCTCTTTCGTGAGCGCCGGCGCCCCCCAATATCCGTCCATTAGTTGATTCCCCCCGATGTACAGTTCGCCGACTCGGTCTGACTCTTCAATGACGATTCCCTCATCGTCCAAGAGGAGAAAGAACACACCGGGATGGGGGTAACCCATCGGCACCGTTCCCTCATCGATCATGTCTGGTGTCAACTCGAAGTTTGTGACGGCAATGGTGGTCTCCGTCGGTCCATAGCGATTGAACAATCGGATCTTTGGCACATGGGACCACAACGACCGGAGGTCGGCGACGGGAAGGGCTTCAGCACCGAGTGCGATGATCTCGAGCGCAGAGTCGCCGAGTTCGGCCATCCGTGGGCTAGCGAGCAGAAGACGTAGATAACTCGGTGTAAAGCCCGAAAAGTTGATCTTCTCCCTAGCGACCGTGTTGAAGAACGTCGGGGGAAACAACAATGCGTCACGGGGTCGGATGACGACCGCTCCCCCGGCATACAAGGTCGGAAACAGATTGGCGTAGGAACCGTCGAAGTGGAACGGGGACACACACAGCGTTCGGGTGGATCGATCGAGGCCGAGCGCGCTTGTCGTCGACTGCACTGCGGCACCGAAAGCGGCGTTGCCGATCTGCACCCCTTTTGGAGTTCCGGTGGTACCCGATGTGTAAATCATGTAGGCCACTCGCGTTGAGGTATCGACCGGCCTGGCCAAAGCCGGTTCTTCTGTCCGTAGCGCCGAGATCGGCACCAGCGTGAGCTCGCCGAGCAACCTAGGAGGCGCAGCATCATTGCCGCTAGCGTCGGAGGTGACCACGATGGCCGGCGCGCAGTCAGCGACGATCGTCGTTAGTCGCGCTTCCGGGTCGGTGACGGCGAGCGGGACGAAGACGGCGCCGATCCAGAGACTCGCCAGTGCCGCGACGACGAAATCGACGGAGTTGGGAAGGAGGAGGGCAACCCGATCTCCCTCCGATACGCCTCGACTGGCCAGACCTGTAGCGAGGCGCGATACTTCATAAATCAGTTCGGCGTAGCTCAGCTCGCGACTCAGATCCTTGGCGGCGGGAAGAGCAGGTCCGGTACGAGCCTGTTCGATGATTTCGTGGAGCACGTCGGGCATCGTTAACTACGACTTCTCACCGAAGGCCCGCTTTCGCACACGGAGCAGCTTGTCCGGGATGGCGATGCTCTCGTCACGCATCGATCTCGTCCCTCCTCTTCTGAACGCTAGCCAACCAGTTCGCGTAAAAGCGTTTGGCCATGGAGTGCCAGGGCCATGGAGCGCGGTCGCCAACGTCATCGAACGGGTACGCGTCGAGGAGCGCTGGATCTCGCCGGCCCCCGATGATCAACTCGTGCATTTTCTCCAGTTTCTCCCAGTCCTCGGGCGCCACGCAGTGAAACGGCAGGATGGGCAAATCGTCGCGTTCGTGCAATACGTAGCGGCGAGCGTCGCGACGGTACTCGCGCAGCAGACTGGACGGCTCGTACTCGGGATGGCCTTGGACGAACACCACGTTGCATCCGCCGATCTCTTTGGTGGCCACGCTCCACCCAACCTCGTCGGACTGAATGGCAATTCGATAGCCGGAGTGCACCAGGGCGTCCAGGGGCACGGTGTTGTTGCGTGTATGAGGAAGAAGGATCTCCGGCTCGAACCCATAGGCGAGGGGATGGGTTCGATCGACCTGCTGGGCAAAGACACCCGTGCACTTCGACGCCAATCGGACACGCTCGATACCGTCGAAGATTGTCATGGCCGCATGAGCGGACAGGCAAGAGACCAACATCGAGGCGACGTTCTCACTTCCCCACGAGAGCAACTCGGCTAGATCGGCCCAGTAGAGCTCATCGCGCATCTTCGTCTCAATAGGCTTCGATGCCGTCACGATCAAGAGGTCAGGCGGATCAAGGTACACGTCGAAAACGGGTGAGTACTCCTCGGCGATCCTGGCCGCCGTCGGTTCTCCCCTCGCCACGACGTCCATGGCGTAGCGACGAACCTCGATCACCTCGAAGCCCGAACCGGCGTCGAGCAGTTCGAGATACTGTCGCTCAGTGGCGTCGAAGGCGCCGTTGGGCATGTTGTTCACGAACGCACAGGTCCAGCGCGCTTGATTGGTACTCGTCTGGGAGCGGTTCCGACGCGTAGCGTCTTGAACCAGTCGCACCGCCATTAGTCGTGGCTCACGTTGGCTTGTGTGATCGTTACCTCTTCGTGCATCAGTCGATTCACCGTTTGCAACTCGGCGCAGTCATAAACAGGTTCGCCATTTCGGCGGCGCACCTTCTCAGAACCTCCGATTGCTGGAGCGTAATAGGAGGCAGCGATGAGCAGCTTCGTCTTTGCGGACTTCACGGTTGGGACATTCTCCATCTGTCACACTCCCGCATCTCTGGTTCGCGCAGTGTCCGGTCGATAGCGATTGCGAAGGCTACAACAATTAGGCTGACGGCTCGGAGGGTCCCTTCAGTCGGCCAGGAAAGCAGGTGAGTCGCCGGCAGCCCAAGTGTGATGGGATGGGTGACCGTATTGATGGAAATGTAGACGACCAGGGTCGTACCGGCAGCGACGAGCGATCGCGCCACGACGGTGGTGAACAAACTGATGGTTCCTGGCGCACGGCCGGCGGTCGCAGATCGACGAGTGACCACGTATGAACGTCTGAGATAGCCGCTGGTGGCGAGTCCGACCGTTGCCACGAAGAAGCTTACGATTCCGAACGAGTCGGTTCGAAGCCACGCTAGATGACCCACATAGGGACGGGAGAGATCCTGGGGGCGAAAGCTACCAACGAGGAACGCGCTCAGGGCCACCAGTCCGCTCGAATACGACAGACCGCTCACTCCGCCCTCAATACCTCGCCGAACTTGATCGCGGTTCATTTCCGGAAGATTCATAGGCGCATAATGAGAATCCAGGTCCTTCGAGCTGTTCGGTGACGACAGCCTACAACGACGGGTACGGGACCTCCTTTGCGGGAGCGTCAGCCGAAGGGTCACCCGATCCGTAGAGCCACCCAATCCGTAGAGTCATGTCAGCCCGTAACGGGTTCAAGGGGGGCCATCATGGGTCGCGCGATTCGGATAGTAACCTTCACGGCGGTAGCCCTACTTCTGTCAGTGGAAGTTTTGCACGGTTTGGGTTCATTGAGTAACTAGCCCCACGGAATTATCGTTACCAGTCCAGGGCGCAGACCCCCTCGGCTGCGTCAGTCAGTTGTATCACCGGCATGCAACGGGGTCCGCAGCCTATGGCGACCAGTGGTCGCTTCTCGTCGGACGTTGCATCGACCGTGTCCCTAACCACCTACCGGAGGTTAGCGTTGAACTGGACGTTCGCCTTGGGGACGAACGCTGGTTCGAGGACACGTAGGTTCAATCTTGACGCCAGAGCCGGAGGACGCGCTGCACAACCACTCCGCCATCGCCTGCTCATACGCCACCGGTCCCTTCTCGCCCACTTTCGTCCTCACCAACTCCGCCGGCGTCACTACTTAGGCAACGGGCAGTTTCAGGCTGAACACTTGGAAAGTCCCTCCGGCGTCAGAAGGCTCCTCCCGTAGATATCGTGCGCCGAGACCGAGCGCCAGGTTGTGTGAACTCACATTCCCCAGGAGCACCTTGATGATTGCGGTTTTGGCCCCCATCGAAGTCGACGCGTACTTCAATGCCAATTCCGATGCCCTCCGAGCCACGCCGTTGCGACGAAATTGAGGAAACACAATATAGGAAAGATTCACTTGGTCATTTCCAATAGCCCGCAAATCAACACCACCTAGTAGGAATGGCGAGTCAACTCTTCGGATTCCCCAGTGTCGATGATCACCCATCGTTCTCCACGATTCTTGGCAAGAAACGATGAACTCGAGAACATCTGAGAGTTGCGCCGGTCGTGACGCCTCGAACCATCGCCTTTGTTCTTCGTCCTCTCCCGCTACCCATTCGGGTGCGTCAATCGCCGAAAGAGGATTGAGAATGAGGACACCATCCGTCAAAGTGTGTTCGGCCATGAATCGAAATCTACTTTCCACTGCCGGAGGCCCGTCGTCACAGAAGTGTTGTCGGGGCCGACGCCAACAATCTCCGAGTGGAGGATCAAGTCGTGGAGTCCGTGACCTCTACCCGGCGTTCGGGGAAGCAACGATCGACGAGGCCAGTCAGTCCGAGACTGAAGGCACGATCTTGGGACGTGAGTAGTCGTTGTTGTCGATGATCAGATCAGACTTGGCGATTGGGCGCACTTCGGCGATGTAGATCTCCTCCGCCGGCCCATACCGATCTCGACGAACCCTCGTTGCCTCGTCGATGTCCTCTGCATCGAGGTCCCGCTCGATACCTCGCGCGACGGCGACTTCCGGCTCCACTTCCAGCCAGATCCGAAAGTCCCAGTATGCGTCGTACTCGAGTCGCAGTGCGAAGACTGAGTCGACGACCAGGACTGCGTCGTCGGGAGCGGTCACGTAAGTGGCGCGATGGTCCACGCCCGTGAGCGGATCGTGTGCGCAGAGCACGACCTCGCCACTCCCGCTCGGCCCAGCAGGAACGAGCAGGAGGTCCACGGCGGACCGGAAGTCGTAGGCATTGCGGTAGTACTCCTCGCCTGTCACGCGGTCGTACCCGCGCTCGCAGGCGTCGCGCCAAGGATGTTTGAAGTCGTCCAGGCTCGCTCTGAGCGTTGAGCGCCCGAGCTTGCGAAGTGCTGCGGCAAGCTCGTGGCCGAAAGAAGTCTTTCCTGCGCCGGTACGCCCGTCGATCGCAATGCGAAGCCGGCGTGGGGAGAGTTGGCTGATCATGTCGGCCGCATCCTCTATGAGCCTTGTCCGACAGTCAGACGCAGGCTCGGGCTCGGGCTGTCGCCATGTGGAGACCGACTCGAACGAGGTCGTTACGAGAATGTTTACACGCACCAGCCGCATCCAAGATGTGCCGGTAGGTGGCCCTCCGCGAAAGGCGGGTGCGCCGCCCTTGAATCCGCCCCCGCAAAGAGCAACGTCCTGATTCTTGACGGCAATTCGTCACAAGAATGCGGGGTTGAGCGTACCGGAGATTGTTGGTGTCGGAGGCGGGAAGTAACAGTTCTGCAACCTTCCGCTGGCGGCTCGACCTAGGCGCGGCCTGAGTGGTGCCGAAGGCAGGACGCCTACACCGCTCAGTGGGAGACATCCCGTCTCCGTTACCATGAGGGCAACGGGCCTAGTGCTCAAGGGAGCCGTCCGACCCGAATCGTGCAACCGGTGCGTACACCTAGTTCGAATCCGGGACTTTCGAGAGTAGGAAAGAGGGAACCATGGACAGGGACGAACAAGGACTGGAACTGGAAGACGAGATCTTTAATGAGATCAGCGAGGAAGAGGAGGACGAGACCTCCTTGGATGCGGCGCTACTCGACGAGGATGAGGACGAGGACCAGTTCGTCCAGGGGTCGGTCGACGCTGAAGACCTGGCAACGGGGTTCAACGCCACTATCCCGACGAGGGAGATCGACGTCGATGAGGACATCCAAGGAGACGAAGTGGTACAAGCCAGCGGCGAGGAATTGCTGACCGAGATCGAAGTCACCAGCGAGGCGAACGGCCTAGTGCGTGGCGACGAGATCCAACTCGATTTGGAGGACGCACTGACGTCTGGCAAGACCGTCACCGAGGCGCCCAAGGGTGACTAGGAATTCAGCTCCGCGCTGGCGATACTGGACGGACGAGTCAGCGTCGTCTGGGATGCTCGACCCTGGCTCTGACTTATCGGTCTCGGATGCGCGAGAGTATTTCCACTCACTGGTGTCGGAGGCGGGACGCAACAGTTCTGCCACCATGCACTGGCGACTTAAGCCGATAGGGTTGGTGAAGAATGAGTTCGTCGGTCGTGTCATCTCGACAGATGACACGATTTGGAGATGATCCGCGCCGTAACTATCGATGCCCACGGAGTCTTGATACTCCCTGATCCAGAGGCTATAAGGATCGTTCTTAAGGAGTTTTCATGCGAGCCTGACGACGCGACATGTTGGAGAGCGCATTATCAGATGGTTCGACTTCTCGATCAAATGGCAAATCCTGACTGGCCGACCATGAACAGAAGTTTCGCCAAGGCATTAGGTGTAAGAGAAACCTGGCTGGACGACGCTGGAGCGATACTTGCTCAAAAGGTCTATCTCGGAACGTCGTGGATTCCCGCTCCCGGGGCGTCTGCGGCATTGGCTCGCCTAACAACCAATGGGTTTGGCGCGGCCATAGTATCCAACACACTCCATGGCGAGTTGGCCCAGTTGCTGTCAAAAACCAAGTTGTGCAGTGTGAGCGGAGATCTTGTACCCGTCGCGGCAATCATCGATTCTCAGGTCATTGGGATCGAGAAGCCCGATCCTCGGCCTTTCCACCTCGCTCTTGACGCGCTAGGCGAGAAGCCTTCGAGTTGTATCCATGTCGGCGATTCACTGCACAGCGATGTGGTCGGTGCAATTGGCGTCGGGATGACGGCGATTCACATTGATCCACTGAACCTCTGCGACGACCACGAGCATGAGCACTCACCGTCCTTTGAACAATTCGTCACTAATCTAATTCGATGAGTTTGGCCAACAGCTCAGTGACCTCACACATCGGGTCCAATGAGCCGCGCAGATTTTAGTTGGGCGATGATCAATGCCATTACAAAAATTCCGAACGTAAGGGCGCTTTCTAGATAAATGCCAGTTGTGCTGTGGTAGAGGCGAGATTTCGTGGCGATGTTAAAAAGATAAAGAAGTGCGTCGCAGGGCACAGCCAGTCCAAAGAACCATTTTAAATAGTTTCGGTGGTTTCCCTCAATGGTTGTCTTCATCGTAAACATCTGCCGAATTGTTACGGGAACCATAATGGACCCGCCTTTCTCTTCCCTATTGACCACCGTAATGCTCCAAACTTGAAATTCCTTGTGTGCCACCAGTCATATTCTCACTTTGACCAACTCATTTCAACTGGTGTCGGACGCCCGACGTGACAGGGATGCAACCTTGCATTGGCGGTTGAGCTAGACCGCGCGGGTTCAGCTCTGCGGGCCGGCTTGAACGCTGGGGCGGTTGACTGTTGGCGGCCCGACGTGATAGGTCTGCTACCTGGGCGTTTCACCACCAGAATCTCGCTGAAATCGAAAGAATTACATCTACCCGACAGGGATTGACAAAGCGTTATCTTGAGAGGAAACGAATAGTCTCAACGCATATGAAACGTATTGCAATTTTGATTGCAGTTCTTGTTGTCGGCGTTTCGGGCGCTTTACTCTTAATCAACTTCATAGAGTCTTCGCCTTCGACCACCATGATGATCCTTAGTTGTTCAGATTCGGTCGGTCAACAAGGGCGCGGTGGGGAAAAGGTCATCGGCGGCGTTGAGGGGCTGGCTCTTCCCGGATCGGGCGACCCCTCATCCCTACGATCACTACGAACTGCCGACGGCCAGCGTTATTTCGTCTACAAAGCATTTCTCGCTGTCTCCGCGGCGTCGGCCCCGTACGCGACCGTGTCTGTCGTCAGTCCGCACAGCGCCACACTGTATTACGGATCACCCGGCGTTGTTGGCGCGCTCGCTAACAACGCGAAAGGTCGTGGGTTGATCTCGGCATCAAAGTCTCAGGTTCGACTACCGGTGTGTGGTCCGAACTTCACCGGTTTCGTCGGTGGCATCATTGTTGAGAATCCGACATCGGTCACATTTGCTGTCTCATCACCACACAAAAGGACCGAGCAGGTGACCGTCTCTATCGGCAACAGTTAGTCACAAACTTCCTACGTAACGCCAACTCCCCAATGAAGTCCCTGACCAAGCAGAGGCTCTGAGCACAAAACCCAGTGTGGGAGAGTCGACGTTGTTGTATGAGTTCGCTGCTTAGCGATGTCATTTTCGGTCAACGTTTATGATCAAATGCATAACGTCGTCTATTTCGCTCATGCTCGCTGTTGAGGATGCACCGGCTGCCGCCGAGTGGTACATCTCTGCGCTCGGAGCCAGCGAGATGTGGAGCCTAGGCTCCGTCAGAGGGTTGGAGATCGGGGGCGCGCCGTTCTTTCTTCACGAGCCCACTGATACGGGATTTACAAGTCCTGCTGCTATCGGTCAGACTACGGTCCGAGTTGAAGTCTTCGTCGATGATCCCGACCTGTTCATTGAGAAGGCGATAGCTGTCGGTGCGATTGTCTCCGTCGATGGCGTCCAGGATCACCACGTTCCTTGGGGAATTCACCGCCAGGGTGGCTTCACCGATCCGTTCGGTCATGTCTGGCTAGTCGGAGACAGGTCGCCACTCCAGAGGTATCCAAGTTAGATAAGGACACCTTGTCGCAGACGAGGATTCCAACAAGGGAGAAACTTTCGCCGCCGACCAGTCTCCATGCACCGGCTGTAGAAGTTGACTGAGTCGTCCTGGTCAGTGTCGGAGGCCCGACGTGACAGAAATGCAACCTTTCACTACTGAGTGTCCTTGTGACCGAGAATGGATGTCACGGTGCTATTTAGACTTAGCATTTCCGTGTGAACGGTCGTCGAGCATGGATGAGTTGGAGTAGCGGAAAAGATAGCACGATGGCCCTTGACGTGATTCGTCGCGATGAAGAGATCGATGTTGTAGCACTGTTGGTCATCATGAATGCCGCGGTCGACCGAGTCGCGATGCATGCAGTTCGCCGAGCCTTGGTTGAAACGCAAGCCGACCGACTTGGACTTTCACTCAACGTCATCGAGATACCGTCGCCGTGTACGAATGAGGTGTACGAGCTCCGAATGTCCGAGGCAATCGATTCTGCCCTCGCGGATGGTATCGAACTCTTCGTATTTGGTGATCTCTTCTTGGAGGATGTCCGCTCGTATCGAGAAGAGAAACTGGCGGGCACCGGTATCTCACCGCTCTTCCCGCTATGGGGCCAACCTACCAACACGCTGGCGCAATCGATGATTGATTCAGGTGTGAAGGCAGTGGTGACCTGTGTTGATCCCTCCCACATCTCCGCATCGTTCGCAGGCCGGTTCTTTGACGCAAATCTGCTTGCAGACCTTCCGGCGAGTGTCGATCCTTGCGGCGAGCGTGGCGAATTCCATACCTTCGTGTTTGACGGCCCTGGATTCTCGTCTCCAATCGACATCGAGGTTGGAGAGGTCGTTGAGCGTGATGGATTTGCATTTTGTGACCTTCGGCCAAGGTTCGGGTGAGTGTGTATCACACCACCTGCGGGTTCAGACGGTCGACCCCACAAGAAACGCCACCTTGCACCGAAAGCTGATGACCTGGTGCCCTTGTGGGGCGACCGCAGTCCCTTGTGAGCGGAACTACTTCCTTATATAAATGGATCCACCCAAGATACGAATATGTTGACACTTATCAACATTCGGCGACGCGGTCTACGTCATCGTCAACCTCATAAGTTCTTCTCATTCTTATAGACCTCGCAAAGCGCCGCTCGTTGGTTGGCATCCAAATCCGCGTCGGGATGCGCGTCGGGTATGCGTCCTTTGCCGGCGTCATTATCGTGTGTCGGAGGGAGGTCTAGGTAGCCCTTTCCGGCGAGCGCAATCATCTCCTTCATCGTGCACGTGGGGCTCGCGACATTCCGACCACACCCCGCCAAAAACAGTGAACTCGTGACGAGTGCAATCACAGACATGATCATCCGCGCCGCGCTGCATCGTCTTGGTTGATGACGCACTGGGTCACCTTTCCTCGATGTTCTTGCGCTCAGGTCCCTCAACTCCTATTCGGCCACGTGCATGTTAAAGGCGAAACTCAAAACGTTGCTTCCTCGTGCCTCGTTCAATGCGACGACTCCTGAGCGTACTCCTCTACTTGGTCATAGTGACGGCGTTCAATGTCGTTTAATTCTCATGGGTACGTCAATGAAATAGAGGAAGATTCCAAAGAGGTAAACGATCACCGTAGTAAACCCCGACATATTCCAACCTTGCGCAGGGGCGGCGGAATTAGAAGAACTCATATGCGCTCATGTACAGGAGATTGTTGGTGTCGGAGGCCCGACGCAACGAGTCTGCTACCACTCACTGGAGGCTCGGCTAAACCGTGCTGGATCCTGTCGGAGGGCTGACCTACACTTTCTCCCACTGGCGCCGGCGAGCTCCCCTTCTATACACCAATTTCGGGTGGTTCTCCCACCCGAGCGGTATTGAGCGTACAAGCACGGAAGCCGCCTTGATCTGCACCCGCATGATCATTCTACGATCACCACTCTCTTCACGAAGGACGTTTGCCCGCATCTCAAGTCGTCATTCACTCGGATCGCCAAACATGAACTTTCCTCCGCTACGTTTCCAGGATTTGTCAATGACTCATGCGACCCCTGCGTCCACCATATTGTGAAGCAGGTGAAGCGAAGGTCGATGCCGGTTATTTCTGTGACTCTGATCTTCAGCATGATGACTCTTGTATTCACGCTTGGCATTGCCGAGGCAACTCCCACCTCTTTGATGAGCGTGAACTCACATGACAAGAGTTCCGCGGCGGTGATGGCGAGGACTGATAGTGGGATGACCAACTATCTCTATGTTGCAGATTCGAATCTAAATGAGGTTTCTGTAGTAAATGCGTGGACCAATGCCGTCGTGGCCTCAATTCGAGTCGGCAAGTTTCCCGTCGACTTAGTCGTCAATCTTGCTAGAACCTACGTCTACGTGTCGAATCAAGGATCCGACACGGTCTCAGTGATCAGCACGGCCACGAACAAAGTGGTGGCTACCGTGATCGTTGGTAGCACTCCGAACACCTTGTCGGTCTCGGGAAACGACGTATGGGTGAACGCCGGTGGCGACGACAGTGAGATAGACGAGACAACGAATAAAGTCGTCAGTGTCATTCTCGACCAGCAGTTCGATATCAACGCGGTCGTAAACGCAAGCGGCACCATCGCCTATGCCGTGGACTACGAGGACGAATCGATCATTGTTCTTCAACGGACCACCGGAACCGTAGTGGCAACGATACCGATGGGAGTGTCACTCGAATCTTCCTTGGCGTTGAACTCCGCGGGCACATATCTCTATGTCACGGACACGCAGTCTGCAGTACAGGTGGTCAGCACATCGACCGACCAGATCGTCGCGACGATTCCAGTCGGCCCCTATGTGTACGCAGTCGCACTCAATCCCGCCGGCACTTACGCCTACGTCGCCGACAGCGGGGGCTACACCAACTCAGAAGTCTCGGTGATCAGTACGCCCACGAATACGGTCGTGTCACAGATTCCGCTTCCACAGCTGAGTGACCCAATGAGGATTATGGTGAACAATTCGGGCACCATTGTGTACGCACTCGACGACAACTCAAGTTCGATATCGGTCATCGACGCGACGACGAACCTGCTCTATACGACGTTCTCAGTGGTCAAGAAGTCATATCCCCTATCGTTCGCGTTCGATTCGTCACCGTCCCTGGCAAAAATTCCTACGAACATCACTGTCAGGTTCGCCCCGGGTCGGAGTGCATTGAGTGTGGCCGATGAGGAGTCGCTGTATTGGCTGGCCTGGTCCCTGTTGCCAAGTTCTCACGTTTCAGTTGCAACGTATGCGTACCATGACCTGAACCTAACGAAGGTCCGCGCGAACTCGATCGTGGTCTACACGCTGCGCTTTGCTCGATTTCACCCGAACTTCGAGCGAATCATCACAGCCAAGAAGGACATTGGAGTCGTGTCGGATTCGTGATCTTCGTCAATACTTCCCCTCACGGTTCGCAGTGACTCGAATGCGACATTGCTCTGGCGATTCACTCCATGAGGAACATCACACGAGTGTATGCCGTGTCGGTCCGTCCGGAGTTATCACGTTGCCTTTTGGCGCGAACGCTCCTACAGCGGTGGAAACTGGAGGATCGCCAAGTGGACGAGGTCAACTTGCTGCTTGACGGGCTTCACGCTCAACCTGATCGCGGTAGGTGGGACGAGGTTGGTCTAACGTTAGATCGCAACCCAGTGGTGTCGGAGGCCCGACGCGACAGTTATGCCAACTTCCATTGGCGCCTGGGCTAAGTCACTGATTCAAATAGCGGTTTTTGAAACTCTTGTGACATGCTTTGGGGATGGACGACGCCGCTAAGCGTCGAGGAGTTTGGATTCCGGGCCTCGCCGCATTGATCCTGGTAGTCATTGTCGTGTGGGGGTTCGCGATGTGGCACTCTAGCGCCACGGGAGATCCTGGGGGCAAGGTAATGAACCAACTCACGCCGACGGTGAGTGCGCTCCCTGGGTATGGGACCGGCGCAATTCCGTGGGCGGCGCAGATACCGCAATCGAACGCTCCGTATGCCATCAAAGACGAGCCTTTCCAGGACGCCTGTGATGGAATGGCCGGCACTCAGGGGTGGTCACAAGTTGTCGTCCAAGCCGGCTTTCGCTGGGACAAAAGCGAGCGGGCTCTTGTTTCGTACATGGAGCCCCGTCTGGCGAAATTGGGTTGGGCAGCCATGGTGCAGACCAGTCCGTCGAATCCACCCGGCCAGATTTGGTTCAAGACTTTGAGCAATGGAGCCCGTGCCAGTCTGAGCATAAATAAGGAGGGCTCATCCTCTTGGGAGTTAGTTGCAGTTGGCAAACCCATAGGCAAGGCAGCAAGTGGATGCTAAGACCCTCACTGGTCTCCGCGAAGCGAGGGTTCATGTCACAGGACCGACGCCACCGTTCTGCCACCTTGCATTGACGACTTGACGCGAATGAGCCGTGACTAGTGTTGGAGGCCCGACGCCACCGTTCAGCCACCACGAACTGGCGGTTGACGGTTGAGGACAGATAGCCCAGAATCGCAGGATTTGGGCGTCACTCATTATGCTCAATGGACCAAGCAGTTCAGGGAAGTCTTCAATCATCTCGGCGCTCCAAGATCTCTGGCCCCGACCTCTGTTCGCTTCTGGACTCGATGTGTTGATTGGGGGCGGCCCCAGACAGCTGCGCGCGCCAGCACCGCGAAGAGGCCGGCCGGCTGGGACTAGACGTGCACGTGATTTCCGGGGGCCCGCGGACCCGTGATGTGGATCACCTCGAGGACCTGAAAGACCTTCCGGACAGCGTTTGAGGGGGCCCGAAGGCCCCCTCAAACGTCAATCTGAGAGTGGAACTGTTACTTTTTGGCCGCAGCCTTGCGGACCGCCTTCTTGGCCACTACCTTGCGGGCACCCTTCTTGGCCGCAGCTTTGCGGACCGCCTTCTTGGCCACAACCTTGCGGGCACCCTTCTTGGCCGCAGCTTTGCGGACAGCCTTCTTGGCTGGGGCCTTCTTCTTGACAACCACGTTCCCTCCTTGGGACTCATCGTTGAATCAACTGGGAACCGTGAGCGCACCACCGTGGTGCCTCGACCATTGGAACCGCATTGACACATCGTGTACTCGCCCGTATCACGCCCAACTTCGCAGCTGTGCGACGACCGTTCGCAGTGCACGGTCCCGGTGCGAAGGAGCCCTCTTCCTCGTCGTCATCGACGACGAGGAACAACGTTGACCCCCTCCGCAGAAGGACATACAAAAGTTCACTCGTTATGTCACCACAAGTCAAGCATTTCGGGAATTAATTGCGACCATTGATTTACGATGACTTTCGAGCGCGGCGTCTACCTCGGACGCGATTCGCTCGGCGACATCACGGGTGGCGAAGAGAGATCAGTATCACACGAAAACCCGTGGTGCCGAAGGCCCGGTTCGACGGAAATGTCACCTTGCGCTGGCGCCTCGGTTAGACGTTGCGGGTTCATCTCGGTGGCCCGACGCAACAGAAATACCACCTTGCACTGGCTCGTCGATACATATGGAGTTAACTCCCAGGTCAACGGCATCGTGCATCGCTGTGACCGAGGTCTGTCGATGGCGAAGCGGGTCGAGCGACGAACTTCGCTTCTCAAACGCCGCGGAGCGTTCAGTCTCCTTTCGTGACCTCATTCGCCAGGGTGCGACCACAGAACCCGGTCATCATTGCGAATCCCCGCGCTCTCGACAAGTGTGTTAGACAATCGATATCTCGAGCCGCGGGCCGGAGACATCGATCGATGGGGTCATTGTGCCACCAGGACCGAAGTCCTTCGAAAAGGAGGAATGGACATGTTCGCTCACCTCAAAGGCGTGATGCCACGCTCACGGATGCTGTTGGCCAGTACCGTCGCTGCCGGGTTCCTATTAGTTCCTCTGGCTATATCGGCGTCTCCGAGTGGGGCGTCAGGTTCGAGTCCCTTCTGCACGCAATACCGCGCCTGGTCCCAGACCAAGACCCAGGCCAAGTTGGCCGAGCCGGTCAGCGGGACCGGCGCGCCGACCAGTAAGACCGCTGCGGGCTGGCACACCTTCGGAAAGCGCGCTGAGCCGTACATCGCTCGAATGGCCGCGGACGCGCCGAACGCCAAGATCAAGAAGAGCATTAATGGGCTTCTCACGATCCTGAAGTATTACTCGAAGACGACCAGTGCGGCCAAACTCGAGGCTTACTTCAATGCCCACCAGACTCAGTGGGATTCGTGGTCTCTCGTGGGGATACTCGCGGCAGAAGAGGCCTGCGTCTAATTGGAGCGCGGTCTTGACACAACAACTAGGTCACATGTATCACCGGCGTTAGCGGTGCAGTTGGACCGTAGTCAGACATGCCTGAATCGCATCAACTTCGGCGCAAGGCCGGAACTGATCCGGAATGCCGCTGGCGAAGGTCTCTCGATAATTGAGTTTTTCAAACTCATTCCCAGAAGGTTCGGAGATCGTCTCACCAAGTGTTCGGCGCCACACGAGGGTCTGCACGTTGCCACTTCCCACAATGGTTCGAAAATCCAACTGTGGAAGATACTGGTCAATGTAAACGACGAGCCTCCAGACGTCGCCCATCCATGCATTTTCCTTCGACCCGGTTTCGCGTCGTAGGGCGCGCGCCTCATCTCGATCCGGTAAGGCGGCTGTTTCATCCTCTGGGACAGTGTCGTCTATGAGGATTACGCCGCTCGGAACATGTCGAAGTGTATTGAAAAGGTCATTCTTGGTCTGCCCGAAGGTGTGTAGGCCATCGAGAAAGGCCAGATCGAAGGTTGCCTCCGAAGCCAGCGACGCAAAATAAGTGTCTGACTCAACCGCGAAGAAAGAGAAGCCCGGCGGTAGCTTATTCGTATCGAATCTCGGCGCTGGGTCCACTCCGACTCGTTCGCGAACATTGATCTTTTCCGCCGTGCGTCCGTGTTCGATTCCAATCTCCAAGTAACGCTGGGCATGAAGACCACCGGCGAGAGTGTTGATTCTTCTCTGCGACCAATACTGCCAAGGCCTCGGGAACGGACGCCGATACATAACTCGAGAGCTCTCGTCGCGCCACTGGTTTTGGACCCTAGTTACAAAATTTCCAGATAGAACTAACTGCGTCGCCTCGACGAAAGTGCTCACCATGCCGAAAAGACTATCCGTACGTGCAACTAACGCCAAAGGTCGCGAGGGCGCGCGTAAAAACCCGAAGAAGACCACCGTCGTGCATCCCGACCAATACAAATACCCTTACTTGCTGCGCGGACTTGTCATCAACCGGCAGAATCAGGGTCTGGTGTGCCGACATCACCTAGGTCCCGTTCAAGGAAAGATTCCTCTACCTGATCGCGATGATGGACTGGCACTCGCGCAAGGTGCTCACGTGGCACCGCGCCTACTTCATGACGGCCGAATTCTACGTGGCCGCCCTCGAAGAGAACCCTCGCTCTTTACGGCACGCTTGAGATCTTCAACGCCGAAAGTCAGGTATTACACGAAAACCGATGGTGTCGGAGGCCCGGCTTGACGGAAATGCCACCTTGCACTGGCGCCTCGGTTAGTTCTTGCGGATTCACATCCGCGGCCCGACGCGACAGGAATGCCACCCTGCATTGGAGACAAGTTCAGGCTGAGTCCAAACTGACTTTCCAGTTCAATCGCAACAATCGAGAGTCACGTCTCCTAAATGACACTCAAGAATGAGAGTGACACAATGGATTCATGCGATTTGTTCGGGTATTCGTAGGGGCCATGATCACCCTCTCGCTCGCTACGTTCGCTTCGCCAGGCGAGTCAGCAACCAGCGCAATCCCAGTCTTTCTTGTCTCGGTACCCCACTCAAAATTTGCTTACGTCATCGAGTCGGCGAATTCAGGTTGCGGACACACTTTCTGCCTTTGGTTCTCTCGAATCAGCGACCCACCTGCTCCGGCCTCAGACCGTAAACTCCCTCCGCTCCATGCCCTTGGAGTCGAGCCCACCGGCAATCTTGAATCGCTGCAGTTCACTTCGCTCGACGATGGCTATCTTTGGGCCAAAGAAGGACGAGCCAGTGCTCTCTATGTCACCACTAATGGCGCACGGTCGTGGCGTCGAACTGTCGCAACTTCATTGCTGATGCCAGTCCATCCCTTCGTGGCGACCCAGGGACATCTCTACTTCGTGACCGAAACCTGTTCGGGAATGGGAATCTGTCGTGACTTCCAACTTCACTCAGCCGGAGTAAATGGCGCCATTTGGACTAGTCGACCTCTTTCGCTCTCACCGGACACGAGTGGCGTCGGACTCGGTGCGATCGGCTCGGATCTGTGGATCGAGGTGGGGCCATTCACGGGAACTCGAATTCTGTTCTCAAGAAATGCTGGACGGAATTTCACCCAGTGGACTCCCAACATCTATGGCGTGCCAACGGGGTGCATCATGACCGCTAGCTCCCAGAGCAACATCTGGGCGGAGTGCCCGACCGGCATGAATTGGATATACGAAGTCAGCGTCGACGGGGGGCACTATTGGCGGGCCATCGACACGGGTGGCTTCATCCCAACGACCGCCGGAAGCGCGTTCGATCCCTTGAACGCCCATGTGGCATTCGTCGACGTCGGTGCCAACGCCATACCCAACGGAGCCGATCTCCTGAGATCGAACCTCGATGGCGCAACCGTGAAAATCGGAGGGCTGGGCTGCTCGATCCTCTTAGACCTCGACTTCGTTGATTTGTCCCACGGACTGGCGGACTGCCAGCAAACCTCAGAGGCGAACAGCACGCTTCTCCTCATGACTTCCAATGGCGGACGTACTTGGATTCCATTTCACTGACTCGGTGTCGGAGGCCCGGCTTGACAGTTCTGCACCGTTGCACTGGCGTCTGAATGCGATTGCGTCCTGACTGGTGTCGGAGGCCCGACGCAACAGCAATGCCACCTTGCATCGACTTGACACTTCAGGATTCAATATTTAAGTCGCAGCCATTCAGTCGAGGAGATAGCGTTTCTTCGAGTTGCATGTCCCAACAACATCCGGTGACGTCAAATCAAGAGGTGCATTCCACCCACGCGATTAGCGCAGTCCCAAAGGCGCCACTGGTCGGTTTGGTATACACAACTCCAATTGTTACTACCTGGCCGTGACTTAGGGGGCGCATGCAGGGGATCGGAGACCCACTATTCCAGACAAGTTGAGAGTCTCGCCATGGAGTATTCGTCGAAAGGCCATATGACGTAGTCACTTTCGAACCAGAGGGTGTGAGTCGAAATTCATCACCGTTTATTCCGACCAGTCCGACTTTGCCCGTAATCGTGCGAGGAGTAGCCGAGCTTCCGACTCTGTTCGCGCCGATCAAGAATCCTAGAAGGACGAGAATTACGCTCAATGCAACTACAAATAGAGCTCGATAGACGCGTGTGGATCCCACCGATGCCTCCAGAGACTAAATAATTCAATGAACTATCCAGACTCTCTCACACCGGACTCATCGACACCGCGACGATTCAAGTGATGGTGATGACAACGGCTGGATATCCGCTACGGCCCGCGTTAATGACCCGACGCAACTTTTCCTGGATCGTTCCTGACTGGTGTCGGAGGCCCGGCTTGACAGTTCTGCACCTTTGCACTGGCGGCTCAATGCAATTGCGTCCTGATTGGTGTCGGTGGCCCGACGCAACAGGAGTGCAACCTTCCATAGGCGGCTAACTGTCTGACGGCTTCGTAGTGTCGAAGAACTGACTGGGTAGTTGGGGCGCCTCAGTTGAGAGTTCGTGCGAAATTCAAACTCTCTTCGATGATCGACAGAATGACTTCGAGTTCCTCTTCATCTCTGGGACCGTAGACCATGATCTCAGTTCCGAAGTCGCCAAACGGGTGAACTTCACCCCAGCCCAATTCGCAAACCGCATTCGAGCGTTCCAAAGGCAAGCAGAGGTGGGCGCTCGTGTCCGTCACACCATGAATATGGACCGGCTCGAGCGGCTCTCTGGGCGACAGTGAGGTCTCTGGTGCGCTGATCTCGCTGTGACCCGTCAATAAAAGGGCCCGCGACGGTGCTGGTGAAACGGAGCTATGCCCTTCAGCAACTCCATTGAGCTGCATCGCCCTTGCAACCAACTCACCCCAAAGAGCTGGCGAAGAGCACTGGCTTATCTGTCGGTGAGGACCTTCGTTGGAAGTTTCGGGTCTCTCTCCTGAACGAGATTGAAGATGTGTCACGAAAGCAAACTACTCAACGCCGAATATCAAACTCCACTGGTGTCGGAGGCGGTGTCGGAGGCGGTCTTAGGTTCCACAGTTTCTGGGACAGCATGTTTCAGGGTTTCTGGGACACTTCCATCCGGAGGTTCCCATGGATTTGGCGACGTATGCGGTCACGGCAGTTTTAGTTGAGGGCCGTTCGGTCCGTTCGGTGGCGGCGTCGACAGGTCGTTCCAAAACCTGGGTAGCCCGCCACGTGGCGCTCTACCGAGAGGGTGGCCCCGAGGCGCTCACGCCCAAACGC